>DATHGT010000377.1:0-38505 GCA_035317605.1 Candidatus Acidiferrum sp.
GCCGAGGGCCGGCGCGTGCGCGTGGTCAACACACGGACCGGCCGCGCGTTCGACACCTCGTGCGTGCTCACCCCGCGCGAGCGCGACATCCTGCTCGCCGGCGGCCTCCTCCTTCAGACCAGTGGGAGCTCGAGATCATGAGCCAGAGAAAAGTGCGCGCGGTCTACATGCGGGGCGGGACGAGCCGTTGCCTGGTCTTCCACGAGCGCGATTTGCCGGCGCCGGGGCCGGAGCGCGACGCGATCCTCTCCGCCGCGCTGGGCAGCCCCGATCCCTACGGCCGCCAGCTCGACGGCATCGGCGGTGGGATCTCGTCGCTGTCGAAGGCGTGCATCATCGGGCCCTCCAGCCATCCCGACGCCGACGTCGACTACACGTTCGCCCAGGTCGACGTGAAATCGCCCACGGTCGACTACGCGGGCAACTGCGGCAACTGCTCGTCCGCCGTCGGCCCGTTCGCGATCGACGAGGGAATGATCCGCGCCGTCGAGGGCGAGACGCTGGTGCGCATCCACAACACCAACACCAAGAAGATCATCCTGTCACGCGTGCCCGTGCGCGACGGCGAGGCGGAGATCGCCGGCGAGTTCGAGCTGCCCGGCGTAGCCGGCCGCGGCGCGCGGATCGCGCTCGACTTCCTGGAGCCCGGCGGCGCGGGCACGGGCCGGCTGCTGCCGACCGGACACGCGCGCGAGACCATCCACGGCGCGGAAGTCTCGCTGGTCGACGCCACCAACCCGTTCGTGTGGATTCGTGCGAGCGACCTCGGCATGAGCGCGACGGAAACGCCACAGGCGATCGACGCGAACCGGCCGCTGATGGATCGGCTGGAAGCGATTCGCGTGGAGGCGGCTCGCCGCATGGGCATGCCCGGCAGCGCGGCGGTCCCGAAAGTCGGCGTCGTTGCGTCCCCTGTCGCGTTCACGGCGCTCGACGGCGTGGCGTACGCGGCGGGCGCGAGCGACTTGCTCGCGCGCGTGATCTCGATGGGCAACTGCCATCGCGCGGTGCCGCTGACGGCCGCGATGTGCCTCGCGGTGTCCGCGCGCATTCCGGGAACGGTCGTGGCCGAGTGCGTGGCCTCACGCGAGGGCGACGTGTGCATCGGCCAGCCGTCCGGGGTCCTGCCCGTCGCCGCGTCGGTCATCATCCGCGACGGCGAGGCCTGTGCTGAAGGTGTCACCGTCTATCGCACCGCCCGCCGCCTGATGGAAGGCTTCATCAGGATTCCGTGACCTCAACGAGCGCTGCGGATCTCGTCCAGCACCGGCACGATGTAACCGCGAAACTGGGCGGGGTTCTCGCTCATCGGGAAGTGGCCGATCTCCTTCATGATCGTCACGCGGGCGCCGGGGATCTTGGCGGCGGTGCGCAGGGTGTCGTCGGGCTGGCAGGAAAAATCGTACTCGCCGGTGAGCAGATACAGCGGGCAACGCTTGGTGTCGATGCGGGCGACGCGGTCTCGCATGTCGCCGTCGACCCGGTAGAAGTAGAGATCGCCCTTGAACACTCCCGGCCCGCCCTGCATGTAGCCCCACAGCGTGTCCCAGCGCGTCTCTTCGGGACTCTGGGGCGCGATCAGGCCGGACATCATCGCGCCCGCGATCTCGCCGCCGTGAATGTCCGGACGGTGGAGCCACGTGGTGTCGTCGTACCAGGGCGGCTGGTAGTCGGCGGACTCGACCCCGATCAGCGCGCTGAACTCGTCGGGATGTTCCAGCGCGAGATTGAGCACGATCTTGCCGCCGATCGAACAGCCGAGCACGACCGGACGGTCGAGCGAGAGTGCGCGGCAGACGGCGAGGATCAGGTCGGTGTAGCCGCGCATGGTCAGCCGGTACTCGTCGCGCTGCCAGCCCGGCGGCGGCAGCGACTTGCCGTGCCAGGGCATGTCGAAGGCGATCACGCGATAGTGCGACGTGATGGCCTCGTCATTCAGCAGATGGCGATACTGCCGGCCGTCGGCGCCGGCGGTGTGCAGGCACACGAGCGGAATGCCCCGCCCCGCTTCTTCGAAGTAAATCCGGTGCGGCCGTCCGGCGAAGGTCAAACGCACGTAGCGGCCGACGATCGGTTCGATGGTGGCGGCGGCATCGCCGCGGGCCGAACTCGGCTCCGCGTTGCCGTCATTCGCCGCTTCCTTTCGGCGCGGCGCCGAGAGGACGTCTTGCACGTACCGCAGATGCGTCATCAACGGAACGAGATCGCCTTCGATCCGCGCGTGTCCGTTGCGGCTCATCGCGAACAGGTCGTGATAGCCGGGCGCGGGGACCAGCTCCCAGAAGCGACGCCAGCTCTCGGCCGGCGCGCGGATGGCGAAGCTCCACGCGCGCATGACGAACGGCCCGCGCTCGACCCGCTCGATGCGGCCCTCGACCACGCGGATCAACCACGCGTCGTCGCCGGCTTCCAGCAGGAACGTGGTAGTGAGAAAGCGTCCGCGGCTTACCAGGCGCTCGTCAGCGTTCACCAGATCGGCCAGTCGCTCGAACACGGCCGAGATCATATATGAACCAGCCGGCCGACGTGACCATTCACGGGCAGGTCGACGCTCCCGACACCATGGACCGCTTCTACCGGACCGTCCGGCGGATCACGCGGTTCTGGGTGTGGTTTCTGTTCAAGCGCGTGCACGCCCACCATCGCGAGCGCGTGCCCGCGCGCGGCCCCGTGCTGCTCTGCGTGAACCATCCGAACAACTTCATCGACTCGCTCCTGGTCGGCGCGGTCATGCCGCGCAAGGTCCACTACCTGGCCACCGCCACGCTCTTTCGCAATCCCGTGCTCGCGCGCTTCCTGCGCGCGGCCGGCGCCATCCCCGTCTATCGCCGGCAGGACGATCCCGACAAGATGGATCGCAACGCCGACGTGTTCGCCGCCTGCTATCGCGCGTTCGACGAGGGGCGGGTGGTCGCCATCTACCCCGAGGGCACCACCCACGCCGAGGCGCGCGTGCAGCGCATCAAGACCGGCGCCGCGCGCATCGCGCTCGGCTACGAGGCCGAGCGCCCCGGTGCGCTCAGGCTCGTTCCGGTGGGACTGTCGTTCGAGGCGCGGAAATCGTTCAACGCGCGCGTGCTGGTCTCGTTCGGCGAGCCCCTCGCGGTCGCGCCGTACCTGCCCGCGTATCGCGACGACCCGGTCAAGGCGGTGGAGGGGCTGACCACCGCCATCCAGTGGGCGATGGAGGCGCAGGTCGTCCACGTCGACCGCATCGACGCCGCCGAGGTCGTCCGCGCGGTGGAGGAGCTGTACCGCGGCGAGCTGGTGCGCGAGCTTCAGAGAGAGCGGGGGCTCGCGGAAAACCAGATCGACCTCGTGCGGCTCTCGCGTACGATCGTGGAAGCCGTGAACCACTTCAAGGCCCACGATCCCGCGCGACTCGAGAACCTCTGGCAGCGCATGCAGAGCTACCGGGCGCTGCTCGCGCGCTACCGCGTGCGCGACGAGGCCGTGCGCCGCCGGCTGGCCCCGCCGCGGGTGCGCGCGCGTCTCTGGCACTCGTGGGAAGCGATCGTGGGCTTTCCGTTCTTCGTCTACGGCGCCACCGTCAACGCGCTGCCCTACTTCGTGCCCCGCTGGCTGGCCGCGCGCATAGCCCACAAGGAAACCGACTACGCGACCGTGCGCTTCCTGGCCAGCATCGTGGCGATCCCCGTGTTCTGGGGTCTCGAGATCTGGCTGGTGGCGCGCTTCTTCGGCGGGATGTGGGCGACGCTCTTTGCCCTGTCGCTCCCACTGAGCGGGCTGCTCGCCTTCCGCTATCTGCGCGGTGCCGGCCGGCTTGGCCAGGTCGTTCGCTTCAGCACGTTCTCGCTCACCCACGGGCAGGACGCGCGGCGCTTGGTCACCGAGCGCCAGGCCATCATCGCCGACCTCGACCGCGCCAAGACCGATTACCTGACCGAGACCAGAGGGAGCAGCTTCTGAACGTTCACCTGCTCGAAGAGATGTCGATGCCCGCGCTCGACGCGCTGGACCGCGAGCGCACGCTGGTCGTGCTCACCGCGAGCCCGCTGGAGGAGCACGGCCCGCACCTGCCGCTCGGCGTCGACGCGTTCACCGCGCGCCACTTCGCCCGGGAGGTGGCCGATCGGCTCGTGGCCGCGCGGCCGGGCTGGTCCGCCGTGCTGGCGCCCACGCTCTATCTCGGCTCGTTCACGCTCGACGGCGTGGGCACCGTCAACGTCCGCCAGCGCGTGGTCCGCGACGCGCTCGTCGACTACGGCCGCTCGCTGGCCCGCGCCCGCTTCCGGTGGATCCTCGTCGCCAACGGCCACGCCGGCCCCACCCACCTAGCCGCGCTCGACGAAGCCGCCACGATCGTGTCACGCGAGACCGGCGCGATCATGTCCTCGCTCAGCGGCCATCTCTTCTGGGACTTCCGCACGGGCCGCTTCCTCGACCGAGTGGAGCACGCGCTGGGACGCGTGTTGACCGCCGAAGAACGCGCCGCCTTCGCCGACGACGCCCACGGCGGCTGGTGGGAAACGTCGATGATGCTGATGCTCCGCCCCGACCTCGTCGACGACGCGTACCGCGATCTCCCGTCCGCGACCTATTCGCTGCCCCAGCGCGTCATCCCGAACTACCCGCTGCGCAACGGCGGCCAAGGCTACGTCGGCCACCCCGCCATGGCCGACCCCGCATTCGCCCGCGCGACCACCGAGGTCCTGGTCACCGCCGCAATGGAGCTGATCGACCGCCTCATCGCCGGCACCACCCACCCGTCCAAGCACCGCTCCCCGTTCTTCGCCGTCCCCTTCTTCCGCACCAACTTCTGGCCCCTCGCCACCGCCAGCATGACCGCCGTAGCCGCGGGGGCTCTCGCCGTCGCCACGTTCGGTCGGGTGAGAAGAAAGTAAGTTCGCGCGTGGCTGGCGACTACGATGGATCAACCCACTGTCGCCACGCGAACCCGTAAAGGTAGAATCGCTGGATGAGCAAAGCCAATGTGACTGACGCCGAAGCCTTCGCCGCGGAGGCAAAGGGCGTCCGGACGAGGCTGCTACTCGAGCTCGAACAGTCATCTTCAGTGTCTCAGCTGGCAGAGTTTCAAGTTCATCTCAAGGATGAAATCATCCGGGCAGAGAGCAATCGAGGCGCAGGAAGGCATCACTTGGAAGTCAAAGAGCATCTCTTCCGCCTTCGACTGCTCGGCGATTCTCTCGCGTGGAGACTCCTTCACCGCCACGCAATCAGAAATCTGGCGAAGAACGATGGTCGGCCTCCAAGACTCTCTGACCGACGTCACGAGATCGAGAATTGCATGGCGGCGGTTCGCTGGCTCTCGACCGAGGGTATTTCCGCCATCTGTACCGACTTAACGCACTGTTTGCGGATCGGTGATGTCATCATCGTCCGACATCCAGAGATTCCTGAGATTCTCGAGTTCAAGGCCAGAGTTCGGGACGACCGCTATCGACACCAGGGCAGAGCTGGAAGGCAATTGCATCGCATGGAGAAGACCATCGAATATCTGAGCCGCGGGGCCGCTCAGTTCCGCGACGAATCAATTGCGAGAATGTCCCTCGAAATCGATCTACGCGCCAAGCACGACTTTCTGCAGGTCGGGTCGGTCGCGGCGACCGCGCTTCGTGATGGCGCATCGACCGAGATGCTACGGCCCAGGCAGTGGCTGGGCGCGTGCCGCCTCGGATGCGAGCCGATAGCTCCCGCGGAAGCGCGTCAATTCACCGATCTGCGTCTGTGTATAGGCTCCCTAGCCGACGCTCTACCGAATCTCCTCCATGAAGTCCCTCCACCGCTCAATTGGCCGATCAGTCTGGACCTCCGGCGCGCCCTCATGGAGGGTGAGCTTGTCCTCTTCCATATCGTGGATCCTCGGCTCCTTGAGACCGAGCGCATACGACGAGTGCTCTTCGACCGGCGAGGGAATGGTGCCTTTGAGGTTGATGCGGGCGGCAATACGTTTCAATGCTCCGACTACTTCCTTCGGCAGCTTCTGTATGGCTTCCAGACCCCGGACAGCGTGGCCGAGACAATGAATGCCCTAGCGCTGAAGACCTCTGAGCTTGGCATTCTTCCAACGGCTTCCAGGACGAGAACGTAGGCGGGGATCCTCGAATGCCGAGGATTAAGGGCATTCTTGGACCGTACCGGGTGTTCTTCACCAGCTTCGACTGCAACGAGCCGGCACACGTTCACGTGGAACGAGAGAATAGGGCTTGCAAACTCTGGCTAGAACCAATCGAGCTGGTCCGGAGCCACGGGTTCAGCGCTCGTGAGTTGAATACCATTCGCCGACTCATCAACAGTCATCGATCAAAGATACTGGAGGCTTGGCATGAGCACTGTGGCTAGCACCGAGCCGCGCATTCAACACGTTCAGGTCACCGAGGACGAGATCATCGCGCGGCTGACGGACGGGCGCGTGATCAGCGTTCCGCTGGCATGGTCGTGGCGTCTGTCGGAGGCTACTCCGCAGCAACGCGCGCGCTTTCGCCTCATCGGATCGGGACAAGGTGTCCATTGGCCTGACGTAGACGAGGACATCAGTGTCGAGGGCATGCTTCATGGTATCCCCGCACACCGCCCGAGTACGACGGCTGTCCAGAAACGAGTCCCTAGCACGCGCAATCGAAAATCTGGGGACAAGCGCCTCAGGTCCGCGCGCAACAAGAGCGTCCGTACTGCGGGGAGCAGCGCGCGCCGTTGATACTACGATCTCGACGGCTGCGTCCGATGAACGGCGCCATATCTATGCGTGAATCTGGCCGCCTCGGCCTCTTCCCCTGAAGTGATCGAGCTCGAGATCGGTGACGCGGTCGCGTGGCTACGGCTCAACCGGCCGCAGGCGCTCAACGCGCTCAATCGCGAGTTGACTGCGGCCATCGAAGGAGCGCTCGACGACGTTGCCGCGCGCGAGAACGTCAGCGTGCTGGTGGTGAGTGGGCGCGGGCGGGCGTTTTGCGCGGGGAACGACATCGCTGAGATGGGGAGCATCACGGCCGCCGAGGCCGAGGCGCTTGCTTCACGACAGGCCGTGCTCATGGACCGCTTCTCGCGGTTGCCTCAGGTCACGATCGCCGCCATCGACGGTTACGCGCTCGGCGGTGGGCTCATGCTGGCGGTCGCTCAGGACCTGCGCATCGCCTCTGACCGCTCGCGCCTCGGGCTGCCCGAGGTCACGCTCGGATTCAATCCGGCCTATGGGATCGCGCGTCTGCTCGATGTTGTCGGCGGTGGACACGGCCGCGATTTGCTACTGACCGGCCGGACCATTCACGCGAGCGAGGCGCTGAAGCTCGGATTGGTGAATCGCGTGGTCGCGGCGCCGACGCTGGAATCGAGCGCGGGGGCGTGGGCGGCGGAGATCGCCCGCTCACCGCGCGCCGGACTCGCGGCCACGAAGGAGATCATCCGAGGCTTGCGCACGGGCGCGGCCGGCGACGAGCCGCGAGCGTACGGGGCGACGCTGCGCACGAGTCCGGAGGCGCGGGCGCGCATCGCGGATTTCGTCGCGCGCCGCGGGCGCCGGCCGAAGAACGACGCCGTGTAGCACGGGGACTTCGCCGACACGCTGATCTCGCGCGCGGCCGACGTGGTCCCCGGCGCCGGTGATCAGCTCAGCAGTTTCTGGCGCGGGCGCTCGGTCTCGCGGCGTTCGGCGTCGAGGCGGTCCAGGAGCTGGCGGCAGGCGGTTTCGAACTGGTCGCAGACGACCTCGGTGCGCTCGCCGGACAGGCCGGTGTAGTTCTCGGCGTGCTCGAGCGCGCGGCGCTGGTCCGGCGTGAGTCGATCGAGATACGGCCGCAGCGATTCCTCGGCGTTGATCAGGTCGATCAGCGGTGAGCCGGTCTCGCGCGCCTTGCGCATGAGGCGGCGCGCGTAGCCGTGGCCGTCCGGGTGACCTTGCAGGGACAGCAGAATATAGAGGGGCTCGGCGAGGGTCTCGCCGCTGGCCTCGTCGAAGTTGCGGCGCATCGAGCGTTCCTGCACGCCGAGGTTCTTGACGGCCGAGATCAGACGCGTGACCGAGTACGCGAAAGCGGTCATGAACTCGGTGATGAAGCGGGACGACGCGGAGTTGGTCAGGTCGCGCTGGTGCTCGGTGATCTGGTCCATGTAGACCGTCATCATCCGCGGCATGAACTCCTTCCACATGCTCTTCACGAACTCGAAGTTCTTGGGGTTGAGCTTGTGCGGCATGGTGGAGGAGCCCACGCGGGCCTCGTCGTAGATCTCCTGGGTCTCGTCGATCTCACTCCGATGCAGGTGGCGGATGTCGTCGGCGAGGTTGGCCATGACCGAGAACGTCGACACCAGCGAGTGCACCAGATCGGTCACGTACTCGGGATGGACGACCTGAGTCGACACGTGGGCGTCCACGGGCCGCAGCCCGAGCTTGCGCAGCAGCGCGGCCTCGATGGCGGGGGCGTCGCGGAACTTCAGCCGGAGCGCGTTGTAGGCACCGACCGCGCCCGAGAACTTGCCGCGCAGGTTCTGGCGTGCCGTCTCGATGGCCTCGATCCGGTTGCCGATCCGGGCGACGTAGTTGGCCAGGAAGTAGCCGAAGGTGATGGGCTCGGCGTACTTGCCGTGCGTGCGGCCGATCTGCACGGTGTGGGCGTGCAGGCGGGCCAGGCGGATCAGCGCCTCCTGGAGCACGGCCAGGTCCGGCAGCAGCACGTCGCGGGTCAATTCTTTGAGACGCAGCGCGGTGGCGGTGTCGGTGATGTCGTTCGAGGTCGCGAAGAGGTGGACGAACGGGCGCAGGGGCTCGTCGATGCGCTCGCAGATGCAGTTGACGAGCGCGCGCACCACGTGGCCGATGCGCTCCTCCTCTTCGTACACGTGGCGGACCTCGATGCTGGTGCTCGCGCGCGCCACCTCGTCGGCGAAGTGGGCCGGGGCCACGCCGTACTCGGTCAGGATCTCGGCCAGCGCGAGCTCGACCTGGAGCTGGCAGCGGATGAACGCGTCCTCCGAGACGTAGGGTCTGAGCCGGGCGAAGAAGGCGGGACTGGCGCCGTAATAGCGGGCGTCGAGCGGACACGCCATGTCGGCCAATCGCAGGTCAGCCACGGGTCACCCCCTCGTCGAGTGGTCCTATCATACGTTCCCGCCCAGCTCGTCTTCGATGTGAACGCGGATGATCTCGTCGAACGAGCGCTCGCAGGCGAAGCCGAGGGCCAGCGCGCGGCGCGGGTCGAAGCGGCTCGGCCAGCCGGCCACGATGCGCGCGATCATCGGGTCCGGCTCGCGGCGGATGCGGGACGCGAACTTGTCGCCGGCCACCCGCGTGAGCGCTTCGATCTGCTCGCCGACCGTGCAGCACACACCCGGCATCGTGAGCGCGACGCGCGGACCGAGCTGGGCGGCCGTCAAGTCAGCGGCGTGGATCATGAAGCTCACGGCCGTGCGCGGGCTCGCGTGCCAGTGGCGGACGCTCTCGTCGACCGGCAGCACCGCGTCCATTCCGGCCAGCGGCTCGCGAATGATGCTGGAGAAGAATCCCGACGCCGCGCGATTGGGCTTGCCGGGCCGCACGGAGATCGTGGGCAGGCGAATGGCCACGCCCTCCAGGAAGCCCCGGCGCGTGTAGTCGGCGAGCAGCAGCTCGCAGATCGCTTTCTGGGTGCCGTAGGACGTCAGCGGCGTGAGATGGAACTCGTCGGGGATCGCCTCGGGAAACGGCGCCCCGAACGCCGCGACCGACGACGTGAAGACGACCTTCGGGCGATAGCCGTCGCCGACCTTCCGGATTGCCTCGAGCAGCGCGCGAGTGCCGTCGAGGTTGATCCGATAGCCCTTGTCGAAATCGGTCTCCGCCTCGCCCGATACGATCGCCGCGAGGTGGAAGATCACCCCAGGCCGACCGGCGACGACCGCTTCAGCGACACCCGGCGCCGAGAGATCGGTAGCGGCCAAGTCGAGGCGCCCGATGAAGCCCGCCGGCTTTTCCGGCGGAATCACGTCGATGAGGGTGAGCGCGTCGATCGTCCGACCGTGGAGCGCGCCGTCCTTGACCAGCCGGGCGGTCAGCTTGCGGCCGATCATGCCCGCCGCGCCGGTGATGAGAACGTGCACGACGATCTCCCTCGAAGGGCCTAGTCGGTCACCAGCTGCATGAGCGCCTGCGTCGCCTCGGGTGGCGTGATCCAGCTGTCGAGCTGGACTCCGCACGAGCAGGTGAGAACGAGGCGATATCCTTCCGCCGTGGCCGGGGTCGCGGTGCCCTCCAGATCGCCGCACGGGTCGTGTTGTAGGACGAAGGCCTCGATCACTTCGGTTGTCGTCGCCATGTAAGATTCCTCTCCTGAGTGCCGGCGGTGCCGGACAATTCAGGCTATCAGGTCGCGAGCGAGCGCGATATGGGGAAACGACGGGCTATAATCCGGCCCCCATGGCGCGCCCGCCGTTCACCGACGAGCACGAGCTGCTGCGGCGATCGATCCACGCCTTCGTCGACAAGGAGATCACCCCGCACGTCGCCGCGTGGGAAGACGCCGGACGCATCCCGCGCGCGCTCTGGCGCAGACTCGGCGAGCAGGGATGGCTCGGGCTCGAATTCCCCGTCGAGTATGGAGGCGGCGGCGCGGACTTCCTGTCCAGCGTCGTGCTGGGAGAAGAAATGGCCCGCTGTCGCTCGGGCGGCGTGGCCTTCAGCGTGCTCGTCCACACCGACATGTCCTCGCCGTGGCTCACCCGTTACGGCAGCGAGGCGCAGAAGCGGAAGTACGTGCCGGCCATCGTGCGCGGCGAGACCGTGTGCGCGCTCGGGATCACCGAGCCGGGCGCGGGCTCGGACATGGCGGCGCTGGGCACGCGCGCGGTGCGCGACGGCGACGTCTACCGGCTGACTGGCAGCAAGATCTTCATCACCAACGGCGTCTACGGCGATCTCTACTTCGTGGCCGCCCGCACGGGAGCGGGCTCGCCGGAGCGACGCCACGACGGGATCTCGATGTTCCTGGTCGAGCGCGATCGGCCCGGCTTCACGGTGAGCCGGACGCTCGACAAGATGGGCATGCGCGCCTCCGACACCGCCGAGCTGACCTTCGACCAGTGCCCGGTGCCCGCCGAAAATCTGCTCGGGGTGGAGGGACGCGGCTTCCAGCAGCTCGCCGCCGGTCTGCAGCGCGAGCGGATCATGGCCGCGGTGCTGGCCCTCGCGGGCGCCGACCAGGCGCTGGAGGACACGGCGCGTTATCTGCGCGAGCGCACCACGTTCGGCGAGCCGCTGGCCACGCGCCAGGCTCTGCGCCACCGCGTGGCCGACCTCGCGACCTCCCTCGAGGCCGCGCGATGCCTGGTCTACCACGCGGCGTCGCTCTACGCGGGGGGAGCCGACTGCGTCACCGAAGTCTCGATGGCCAAGCTCTTCGCCACCGAGACCGCCAACCGCGTCGCCTACGACGCCGTGCAGATGCACGGCGGCTACGGCTACATGCGCGAGTTCCCGGTCGAGCGCTTCTTCCGCGACGTCCGCCTCTGGACCATCGCCTCCGGCACGTCGGAGGTGATGCGCGAGATCATCGCCAAGCGCCTGCTGCCTTAGCTCACCCCGAGGTAGGGCGAGCCCCACTGGTCCTGGTACACGATTTCCTTGAGGGGACCACGCCCGACCGGTCCGAAGTTGCCCATCGGGTAGCCGATGGGAATGATCGCGTACGAATGCACGCCCGGAGGCAAGCCGAGCGCGGCCTCGCTCTCCTTTTCGTACAGCAAGTGCCGGGTCGTCAGCGTGGCCCCGAGGCCGAGAGCGCGGGCGGCCAGCAGCATGTTCTGCACGGCGGGATAGATCGACGCGCCCGCGCTGCGCCCCGGCGGCGCGGCGCCCTGGACGTCCTGGCCTGGACTGTCGATGCAGGCCACGATCCACACCGGCGCTTCGTGGAAGTGGTCGGTGAGGTACTCGACGGCCGAGTGCTGGCGGTCGTAGCGCTCGCGGGTGACGCCGGGAGGCGGCGCGCTCTTGAGATAGCGCGGCCCCACCGTCTCGTCGAACGCGCGCTTGTACCAGACCTGCACCTTCTTCTTGATCGCGGTGTCCTTCACCACCAGGAACCGCCAGCGCTGGGTGTTGCCGCCGTTGGCCGCGCACACGCCGGCGCGCAGGATCTTGGCGATCAGCTCGTCGGGCACCGGATCCGGCTTGAGCCGCCGCATGGCCCGCGTGGTCTCGATGGTCTCGAACAGATCAGGCATGGGAATCTCCCGCCCCGGGCCACCCGTGCGGGTTGATATCGACACGGTTGCCTTCGGGATCGCGAATCCAGCTCTCGGCGACCGCGCCGAACGTGTTGGACTCGGCCGTTGTCTGGGTCGCCTCTTCGATGGCCTTGACGTCGTCGACCACGAAGCCGAAGTGATTGATCCCCCACGGCTGATCCTTCCGGCTGATCAGGGCGATGCCGACGTGGCCGTCGGTGAGATAGACGGTGCCGTTGGGACCGCGGTAGGTCTCCTCCATGCCGAAGATCTTCTTGTAGTAGTCGGCGAGCTCGTCGCGGTTCTGGACGTTCAACGCGATGTGCCGGATCATCGGTTTCGCCATCGTCAGCTCCTTGATTTAGATGGGCTCGGGCGTTTCGGTCTCTGCCCGGATGGTATACCACCGCGGCTCACTCGGTCAGCGAGCCCGCCAGGAGCCCGCGCACGAGCCAGCGCTGGAGGAGGACCACGATCAGCACGGGAGGCACCGACGCCAGAATCGATGCCGCCGCGATGTCGCCCCAGGGCACCTCGAACACACCCGGGAACAAGGCCAGCGCGACCGGCACCGTGCGGCTCGCCTCCGTGGCCGTGAACGTGAACGCGAACAGGAACTCGTTCCAGGCGAACAGGAAGGTCAGCAGCGCGACCGAGGCCAGGCCCGGGGCGGTGAGCGGCAGATGGATCTTCAGCAGCGTGAGCCAGCGGCCGGCGCCGTCGAGGGCGGCGGCTTCCGACAGCTCGCGCGGGATCTCGCGCATGAAGCGGGTCATCAGCCAGATCACGAACGGCAGCGCGAACGAGGCGTCGGCGAGCACCAGCGCGGCCCACGTGTCGCGCAGGCCGAGACCGCGCATCACCAGGTAGAGCGGGCTCACGGTGGCGATCTGGGGAAAGGCGGTGCTGGCCACGATGCCGAGCATGAGGGCCCCCGCGCCGGGCACGCGCAGCGTCGCCATCGCGTAGGCGGCGGGGACACCGAGCGCGCACCCCAGCAGCGTGGTCAGCACCCCCACGGCGAGGCTGTTGGCGAGCGCGCGCGGCATCGCGCTCTGCGCGAACACGACGCCGTAGTGCTCGAGCGTCAGTCGGCTCGGCCAGAGCGGCGGCACGCGCAGCAGCTCGGCCTCGGGCTTGAACGAGGTCAGGAGCTGCCAGAGAAACGGGACCGCGTAGAGGGTCAGCAGGGCGAGCACGGCGACGTCGGCGGCGAGCGGGCGGCGCCTCACGCGACGGCCTCGCCGGTGACCGCGCTCGTGGTCGCCGCGCCGACGGCCGCGGTCACGCGGTCGCGTCCTGACGGCGCAGCACCCGGAGATAGGCCGCCGCGACCAGCATCACGAGCAGGAAGACGACCACGCCGATCGCCGAGCCGAAGCCGAGCCGCAGCGTCTGGAACAGGCTCCGATAGGCGTAGACGGTGAGGGTCTCGGTCATTCCCGCGGGGCCGCCGCCGGTGAGCACGAACATCAAATCGAACGCGCGCAGCGCGTCGAGCGTGCGGAACAGCAGCGTCACCAGCAACACGGGACCGAGCAGCGGCAGCGTGACGAAGCGGAACGTCGCCGACCGCGACGCCCCATCGACGGCCGCGGCCTCGTAGACCGCCGCGGGAATCGTGAGCAGCCGCGCGTAGCAGAAGAGCGCCACGAACGGCATCGTCCGCCACACGTCGGCCACGATGAGCGCGGGCAACGCCAGCGTCGGGCTGCCCAGCCAGTTGAGCGGCGCGCCGAGGATCACGTTCACGAATCCCCCCGCCGGGTAGTAGAGCCATTCGAAGACCCGCGCGGTCACCACGCCGGGCAGCGCCCACGCGAGGAGCAGGAGGCTGAGCGCGCTGCGACGGCCGACGCGCTGCCCGCGCAGCGCGAGGGCGACGCCAAGCCCCAGCACCAGCTCGAGCGCGACCGACGCGATCGTGAAGATGATCGTCACGCGGAACGCGCTCCAGAAGCGCGCGTCGGTGGCGAGGAACGCGTAGTGGCCGAGCCCGGTGAGCCGGTCGACGCCAAAGACAGGCAGCCGCTCGCGCAGCGAGAGCCAAAAAACCCAGAGCGCCGGCCCCGCGGTGAGCGCGGCGAGTACCACCACGGCCGGCGCCACGAAGGCGATCGCCGCGCGGCGATCCTGCCGCTCGCGCCCAGTCACCTGAGGCCGCTCAGGGCGTGCTCGAGCTGGTGTCGCGCGTCGGCCACCGCGCGCGCGGGAGACTTCACGCCGACGACGGCCGCGGACACCTCGGGCTGGAGGCTCGTCGAGAGCATCAGGTACGCCGGCGTCAGCGGCCGCGGCCGCGCGGAGGTCGCGAGGTCGCGAAACGCGGGCATGTGCGGACGCTTGGCCACGAGCGCGGGGTCGGCGTAGAGCGCGGCGCGCGTGGGCAGCACCGAGCCTCCCGCGAGCACGCGCTGCGCGTCCTCGCTCGCGAGGAAGCGCGCGAGCGCGACCGCGGCTTCGGGATGACGGCTCCCCCGGCTGACCCCGAGCAGCGAGCCGCCCGTCGCGCCCGGCGCTCCGACGCCTTCGGTCAGGCGCGGCAGCGGCGCGACGCCGACCTTGCCGCGGACGGGCGAGTTCGGCTCCTCGAACAGATCCATCGCGTAGAACCAGTTGCGCAGGAAGATCGCACGCCCGTCGCCGAACGCGCGCCGCGTGAGCTCCTCGTCGGCGGCCGACACCCACGCGGGACTGAGCCCCGCGTCGATCCAGCCGCGCAGTCGCGCCAGCGCCGCCTCGGCGCGCGCCGGATCGGGCAGCACCTCGCCCGTCGACGCGATCAGCGTCGTGCCGCTCGCCCACAGCGCCTCGAGCGCGTTGCAGACGAGTCCCTCGTACTGCTTGCCCTGCCAGACAAACCCGTCGAGCTTCGGATCGCGCTCGGCCGCCTGGATCACGCGGACCGCGTTCGCGAGCTCCGCGTCGGTGCGCGGCGGCGACAGGCCGTGGCGGGCGAGGAGATCGGCGCGGTAATACAAGAGACCGACGTTGAAGTTCCACGGCAGCGCCCACACCCGCCCGTTCCAGCGCGCGGCCTCCGCGGCGGCGGGAAAGTGCCCGGCCAGCTCGCCGGGAGCGAGCGAATCGGTGAGATCCAGCAGCCAGCCCGCGCGCGCGAACTCGGGCACCCAGATCACGTCGAGCATCATCACGTCGAAGCCGGCGCCGCGGCCGCGCGCGCCCTCGAGGTTGATCACGAAGAACTGATGCTGCTCGTCGCTGGAGGCGCCGAGCGCCTCGGTTTTGACGCGGATTCCAGGATGCCGAGCCTCGAACGCGGCGATCAACCGGGGCACCGGATCGTCCCCGAACATCCGCGCGTGCTTGAACACGATGGTGACCGGCCCGTCCGGCCGCGCGCGCTCCCCGCACCCAGCGAGGAGAACGACCGCCACGACAGCGGCCGCGGTGAGGATGTTCCGCGCGTCCGGCAAGGTCACGAGCCGGCGGTTACCGCGCGTATCCGAGGGCAAACAGGAGGGCCGCGCGAACCTCCGCCATTCTCATCGGCCCGAGCGTCGTCAGCAGTCCGCCGATCTTCGACTGGGCGACCGTCTGCACGTGATCGAGGTTCACCGCGCACTCGCGGGGCATCCCGTCGCCGGGCGTCAGGACGACCTCGGTCGGGATCTCGCGAATCGTCGACGTCACCGGAGCGATCGTAACTTCACCCAGGTACTCCAGCGCAGAATCGCGAGTAAGTAGCAACACCGGTCGCCGCTTATCGGGGGCAGCGAACCGGTACCACCGGACTTCGCCCCGCCGCATCAGTCAGTCCAGACTTGCTCACGTTCCCAGACGGAAAACTCGCGCCTGCGAACCGGCTTGCGGGTGTAGCCCTCGCGATGTCGCTGCTCCAGCTCCCGCGCCCGAAGTCGGTCCAGCGCGGCTCGCAGCGCGTCGCGCGTGAAGGCCGATCGCGTGGTTCCAAGCCGCCGCGCCGTACGGTCAACGGCAGAGACCAGTTCAACGTCGAGCGTCATCTGCACCGTCTTCATCGGGACTCACCTTCGGCATCACTATATGAATAGCTATGCCTCACATCATAGCAGCCGTGCCCGGCGATGTCTCCAGCCCCGATGCGACGCCGCCCGCCGTCGCCTGGTGGAGCGAGTCGGTGAGGCGAACAGCCAGCCCACGCGCGGACTCGAGCATCCAGCTCACATCGAGCATCATCATGTTGAACTTGGCCCGTGTCCGCGCGCGCTCCCCAGGTTGGATCACAAAGAACTGGTGTTGCTCGTCGCTGGCCGCGCCGAGCGCCTCGGTTTTGACGCGCACCCCCTGGTGTTGCGCCTCGAACGCCGCCACTCGCCGGGGCACCGGACCGTCCCCGAACGTCCGCGCGTCTTTGAACGCGAGCATGATATGCCCGTCGAAGTCTTCGCGCTCCAAGCAGCCCGGGAGCGAGACGAGTGCCGTGACGAGGACACGATCACGCGCATGGCCGAACTTGACACGCCCCAGATCTGAAGGCTACAAACACCTGCCGAATGTAGGAGGGCAAGGACCATGGTCAATCGTCACTGGATCGTGATCTGTCCCGAGCGGTACGCGAGGCGGGGTATCTGGCACGTCTGGTATCGAGACAGCTGCGTTGCGATCGGATGGCCTCCATCGAAATACCATCCTGAAGGCGAGACCGACAGTGCCGGCTGGCGATGGGCGCGCGACTGTATGCGTAAGATGCAGCCCGGCGAGTTGGTCATTCCGTACCTTCAGCAGTGGCGCGTTGGCCCGGTCGCAGTTATCAAAAGGGTCCATCTCGCCGACGAAGACTGGAATCCGACCGTCGCAAAGGGCGACTGTACGCAAAATTCATCCGAAGCAGAACTCGGCCGTCGAATTGATGTGGAGTGGCGTTCTGAAGGAATGCCCCCCGCTGGGATGGCGGCGCTCATACCGCCCGAGAAGCGTTTACGAAGACCTGACGCGCTCTCGACTGTCGAGGAGTTAAAGTCGGACCGATTTGATGAACTCGTGAAGATCCTAGGCGATCCTCAGAACTGGACCAAGATCGGTGGATTCCACGAAGAAGCCGTGGAGGTCCCGGCGGCAGATCCACCCGAGATCAGCTTGCTTGAAGAGACACTGAAACAGGTCTTACTCCGCAGCTTGGGCCTGATCGAGCCAGGGCTCTTGCCGCATTCGGAATATCCCGTTGCGGAATTCATGACAGATGTCGGCCGAATCG
The DNA here is from genome assembly GCA_035317605.1 of Candidatus Acidiferrum sp. GTDB lineage: Bacteria > Methylomirabilota > Methylomirabilia > Rokubacteriales > CSP1-6 > DATHGT01. Next base: position 17,375 of record DATHGT010000377.1, read on the forward strand.
ATCTTTTTTGCATCGATAAAGACAGGAACTTCGTCGTGATCGAATTGAAGGTCGGATCTGCTTCAGACCACGCCGTAGGTCAGATCACACGATACATGGGTTGGGTGAAGCAGAATCTCCATGAAGCGCGAGGCCTCAGAGGCATTCTTGTCTGCGCTGACTTTCCGGCGGGTGCCCTTGCCGCGAGAACAATGATACCGGGGCTCACTCTGATGAAGTACAAGCTCTCCTGCAACTTGGAGCAGGTTCCGCGAGCGTGAGCCGAGTAACGTTGAGCAGCGTTTGCGCGGAAAGAGCGAGGATGTCGAGCGTCTGCATATGGGTGACGCGAGAATGCCGCTGACGCTGCCGCCGCTCTACACGCACGTCATGGGCAGTCACGGGTTTCCCGGGTGGTTCTGGACCGCGCTCGACAAGGTCAAGGCCGGCGAGTACGGGGCCACCGACGAGCGCGAGATGTTCGACGACGCCACCCAGCTCGCCATCCGCGACCAGGAGCGCGCGGGCATCGACGTGATCTGCGACGGCGAGATGCGCCGGTATTTCTTCGTGCAGACGTTCTACGGCCGGATGGACGGGCTCGAGCACCTCGAGCCGCTGCGCAAGACCGGGCTCTACGCCTACGACTCCGTGCCGCGCTATCGCGCCACGCGCCGGGTGACGGTGCCGAAGGGTCTGGGCACCGTCGACGAGTTCACGTATCTGAAGACGCAGACCGACAAGCCCGTGAAAGCGACGGTGCCGGGGCCGGTCACGCTCTCGATCCACATCCAGACGCGCGCGGGCGACGGCGTCTACAACGGGGATCGGGTGGCCATCTGCTGGGACATGGTGCCGGCGGTCAACGCCGAGCTGAAGGCACTGGTCGCCGCCGGCGCCGAGTGGATCCAGGTCGACGAGCCGTCGGCGGCCATCGTGCCCGGCCAGATCGACGAGTACGTGAAGATGTTCAACGCGTGCGTCGAGGGCGTGCGCGCGAAGATCGGCTACCACGTCTGCTTCGGAAATTTAATGTCGCGCCCGCGCGGCAAGCGCTCCTATCGCTGGCTGTTCCCGAAGCTCCTCGAGTGCAAATGCGATCAGTTCGTCTTCGAGTACGCCAGCCGCGAGATGGCCGAGATCGAGGACTGGAAGGCAATCGGGGTCGACCGCGAGATCGCGTGCGGGGTGGTCGACGTGAAGTCGTTCTATCTGGAATCGCCGGAGGACGTGGCCGAGCGCCTCACCCTCTGCGCCAGGTACATCCCCGTCGACAAGCTCTCGGCGATTCCCGACTGCGGCTTCTTCCCGGTCCCCCGCTGGCTCGCCGCCGAAAAGCTCAAGCGCCTGGTCGCCGGCGCCAAACTCGCCCGCCGCCAGCTCGGGGTGGGGTGACCACCGACGCTCAGCGCTGGAAATTCCGGCGGAGGAACGGAGGACGGGCGCGGTACGACGCGACGTCGCCGCAGTACGGGTAGAAGGCCACGAGCGCGCGCAGCCGGACGTCGGGATAGATGTCCTCGATCAAGGCCGCCCGCAACACCGTCCAGCCGCCGTGCGACCAGCCGATCGCCCCGAGTCGGGTCGCGTCGATCGCGGGTAGCGTGGCCAGATACTTCGCCGCCTCGTACACGTCGCGCGAGCGGGCGCCACCGGTGAGCACGGAGCTGTCGCCGCACACCCTGCGCAGCCCACGTCCGCCGAAGCTGTCGAGCACGAGGGCTCCATAGCCTTCCCACGCGAGCCACCGGGCCCAGGCGACGACGTTCGGGCCGAGCCCGCCGCATCCATGCAGGAGAATGAGGGTGGGAAACGGACCCGGGCCGCTGGGAAGATGGAGCTCGGCGGTCAGGGTGGCCGGGCTCGGCAACGTCACCGCCAGCTGGTGATAGGGCGCCGCCGCCGGGGCCGCGCAACCCGCGAGCGCGAGGACGACGACCAGCAGGAGCGAGGTGGACGATTTCACGGCGCCCTATTCTAGTAGAATGACGCGGCACCAAGGACGGTGCGGCGCCCGAACCGACGACGAGGACGACATCCATGAGCGTTGAGCCCAACGTGCAGGAGCAACCGGACGTGGTGGTGCCGCTCGCCTCGATTCCCGAGAGCCGCGGCCTGGTGGTGCAGGTGCACGATCGGCTCCGCGTGGCCATCTTCCGGATCGGCGAGGAGGTCTACGCGATCGACGACGTGTGCCCTCACCAGAGCGCGTCGCTCGGACGGGGACGGGTGCGGGGCTGCGTGGTCGCTTGCCCCAGTCACGGCTTCCTGGTGGACGTGACCACGGGCGTGTGCCCCACCAACGAGCTGCAGCGCGTGCGCAGCTTCCCCGCGCGGCGCGAGGGCGACATGGTGCGCGTGACCGTTCCCCCGCGCCCGGTGCGCCCGTCGGCGCCCTGACGCGGGGAACGCTCCCGCTACTTCCCCTTCAGCTTCACGTCCTCGTAGGGCGCCGAGTAGGCATGCCCGGGAATCAGCCCGAGCCCGGATTCCTGCACGCGCGGGCCGTGGCCGTTGATGAAGGCCAGCTCCCAGATCGGGATGTGCATGACCTTCTCGTGCATGAGCTGCTGGATCTTGTGCAGGAGCGCCTCGCGCTTCTTCCGGTCCAGCTCGGCCGCCTGATCCCGGTAGAGTCCGTCGATGTCGGGGTAGCTGCCGTAGACGTACGTTCCGCCGCCGACCACGTACGCTTCGAGCCGCGTGGCCGTGTTGCCGAAGGCGCCGCTCGCCGTGTACGCGAGGTTCTTGTACTTCTTGGCGGCGTAGGTGTCCCAGTGCGAGGCGCGCTCGCGCGTGATGATCTTGCTGCGGATGCCGACGGCCTGGAAATAGCCCGCGACCGCCTCGTGCACGTTGGCGTACGAGATGTCCATGTAGTAGTCGCCGGCATCGAAGCCGTTCGCGTAGCCGGCTTCGGCGAGCAGCTTCTTGGCCTGGGCGGGGTCGTACGTGGGGGCCGGCGGCTGCCAGTAGTAGTCGAACGTGCTGGGGATGATGCTGTTGGTCAGCCGCGAGTGGCCGAGCGTGATCGCCTGGTTGATGGCCTTGCGATCGACGGCGAGGCTGGCGGCCAGGCGCACCCGCCGGTCGTGCCATGGCGACTTCGGGTCCCACTGGTCGAGCATGCCCACCCACTGCGCCGCCTGGATCACCGTGGGCTTCAGCGTGAGGCCGGGAGTGCGCTGCAGCTCCTCGGCCAGCTCGCCGCGGATCGAGTAGACGACGTCGGCCTCGCCCCGCTTGAGCGCGGCCAGCCGGGTCGTCTCGTCACCGATGACCTTGAAGACGAGCCGCTTCACCGACGGCGTCTTGCGCCAGTAGCCCTCGAACGCGTCCATGACCAGCTCGACTCCGGGCGAGAACGAGACGAACTTGTACGGCCCGGCGCCCACGGGCGCCTTCTTGAAGCCGTCGTCCCCGACCTTTTCGACGTACTTCTTGGGCACGATCCAGCCGGCGCCGCTGGCCGCCGTGTAGAACGTGAGGAAGTCGGGCCAGGCGTTCTTCAGGCGGAAGCGCACCTGCAACGGGCCCGGAGTCTCGACGACGGCCACCCGGTCCTTCAGCATCTTGGCGGCGGTGCCGCGATAGCGCTCGAACGAATACTTCACGTCCTCGGACGTGAGGGGCTCACCGTTGTGGAACTTGACGCCCTTGCGGAGCGTGAAGTCGTAGACGCGCCCGTCGGCGGACGCCTGCCACGACTCGGCCAGGCTCGGCGTGGCGGGGTTGCCCGGCATCGCCTTCACCAGGGCGTCGTGCATCGCGTACATGACCATGAACGGGGTGATGATCCCCAGGGTCTCGGCGGGATCGAACCAGGTCGGCGCCAGCGTGATGTGCACGCCCCACGTCATCTGCCCCTCGGGGGCAGCGAGCGCGGGCGAGGCGGCGACCAGCAGGATGAACGCAAGGCACATCGCGAGTCGGAGCGAGCGCATGTTTCCTCCTCGATGGATATTCGGAAGCGATCGGAACGGCGCTCGTGATTATCCGTGAACGTCCGGGGCTGTCAACCGACGGAGCGCTCGAGCGACGGAGCGCTCAGGGGCCGGTGCGCCAGTCCCAGCCGGCCGCCTCCAGCTCCAGCAGCGCGGCGAAGCGCCCGCCGCTCGCGGCGAGCTCGGCGGGCGGACCTTCCTCGACGACGTGTCCCTTGTCGAGCACGACGATCCGGTCGGTCTCCAGGGCCGTCGCGAGCCGATGCGCGACGGTCAGCACGCCGCAGCCACGGGACAGGACGGAGGCGCGCAGGGCCGCTCGGAAGGCGGCGTCGCTCGCGCTGTCGACCGCGGCGGTGGCCTCGTCGAAGAGCAGCACCGCCGGGTGGCCGACCAGCGCGCGGGCCAGCGCGAGGAGCTGCTGCTGTCCCGACGAGAGCGGGGTCGCGCTGCCGGTGCCCTTGAGCTCGGTGTGATAGCCCCGCGGCAGCGCGCGAATGAACGCGTCGGCGCCGGCGATGCGACACGCGTCGTACACCGCGGCGTCGGGAATGGACTCGTCGCCCAGCGTCACGTTCTCCATGACCGTGCCGGAGAAGAGCTGGACGCTCTGGGGCACCACCCCGAGCAGCCGGCGGCGCTGGCCTTCGTCGAGCGACGCCGGATCGTGACCGGCGACGCGCACGCTGCCGCGCCAGGGCCGGTAGAGACCGGCCAGGAGGTGCAGCGCGCTCGTCTTGCCGGCCCCGGTGCGTCCCACCAGGGCCACGTGCTCGCCGCGCCCGACTTCGAGCGAGATGCCGTGCAGGACCGGTCGGCCTTCGGCGTAACCGAACTCGACGCGGCTGAACACGATCGCGGGCCGCGCCGCTCCGTCGACACCGTCGGCCGCGGCCGGCAACGCGTGATCCGCGGGCAGCGCGAGGGTGGCGAAGATTCGCTCGGCGGCGGCCATCGCCCCTTGCACGGTCTGCCACTCCTCGCCCAGCGCGGTGATGGGCTGGAAGAAGCGCTGCATGAGCAGCACGAACGCGGTCAGCGTGCCCAGCGACACGCCGAAGGGCACGAGCGCGTGCTGGGTGCCGGCCCACAGCAAGCCGGCGACCGCGAGCGCCGCGAGCATGGCGGTCGTGGGGACGTACACAGCGGAGAAGAACGTCGAGCGATTGGACGCGATCAGTCCCCGGCGCAGGATCTGACGGAATCCCCCCACGAATTCGGGCTCGCGTCCGAACGCGCGAATCACCTCCGTGCCACGCAGATTTTCCTGGAGGCGCGCGTTGATCGCTCCCACGGCCACCCGGTTCTCCCGCTCGGCCCGCCTCACCCGCACCTGGAGGAATCGGGTGACGAGCGCGAGCGGCGGCACCACCAGGGCCGCGATCAAGCTCAGCGGAACGCTCAACACGAGCATGGCCGCCGCGATCGTCACCAGCCGGACGAGGTTGGCCAGCAAGAGGGCGACGCTGGATGAAAAGACCGCGTCCAGCGTCTCGACGTCGGCCGTGCAGCGGCTGATCGTGTCGCCGACGGGCACGCGATCGAAGTAACTCGTCGGCAACCGTTGCACGTGGGCGAACAGCCGGACGCGAAGCGTGTGCAACACGCCCTGGGCCATGGTGGCGGCGAGGTAGCTGTACAGAAACGTCATCGCCTGCACGGCCGCTGACGCGAGCAGGTATAGAAGCGCGAGGGCCGGCAGTCCGAGCGGCTGCCTGGTGATCAGGTGCGCGTCGACGATCGTGCGCACGATGAGCGGCGGCGCGACCTCGAGGGCGGCAGCCCCCAGAACGGCCACGGTCACGAGCCCGAGCCGGACGCGCCACGGCCGCAGGAGATCGAGCAACTCACCGAGCGGCGACCGGCTCCGCGCGCCGACCCCGTTCCGCGCCAGCACGAGCGTGCTCACCCGAGCGCCCCCACCGGAGTCTCCGCCACGCGCTGGGCCCGGTAGATTCGCGCGTAAACACCGTCGGCGGCCATCAGCTCGGCATGCGTTCCCGCTTCCTCGATGCGCCCTTCCTTCAGGACCACGACCGCGTCGGCGTGCGGGAACGCCGCCAGACGATGCGAGCACAGGAGGATCGTGACGCGATGCTCGGGCGGCGCCTCTGGACCGAAGGCCTGGCGCAGCGACGCGACGATCGCCGCTTCGGTGTTGACGTCGACGGCCGAGAACGGGTCGTCGAGCACGAGCAACCCGGGATAGCTGGGCGCGGCCACCGCGATGGCCCGGGCCAGACCGATCCGCTGCCGCTGTCCACCCGAGATCCGCACGCCGAGCTCGCCGATCTCGGTGTCGAGGCCGTGGGAAAAGCCGAGCACGTCCTCGTCGAGGGCGGCGAGCCGGATCGCGCGGGCGAGGAACGCGTCGTCTTCGAACGCACCGCCGGGAGCGAGGGCGACGTTCTCTCGGACCGTGCCAGAAAACAGGAAGGGGTCCTGGGGCAAGTAGCCGATCGATCGCGCGGGAGGTCGGCCGTCGATCAGCACCGCGCCGGATTCCAGCGGATAGATGCCGAGGATGGCCCGGGTCAGCGCGCTCTTGCCGGACCCGATCGGGCCGGTGACGCCGACGAGCGCGCCGGCGGGAACGTCGAGATCCAGGCGATCCAAGGCCGGCGCCGGGGCACCCGGGTAACGAAACGTCACCTGGCGCAGGGAGAGCGCCGCCGGCCCCGCGCGTCGAGCGGTCGGACTGATCATCGGACGATCGACACCCGCCAGATGTCCGGGCCGGAACGAGGCGCGCGACGGCTCGCCGTGAACGGAAAGTGCGGGCGCGAGCAGTGGCCGCAATCGGGCATACGAGGCGGCGCCGCTCTGTATGGAGTTGACCATCTGCGGGATCCGGTGGCCGCGATTGACGAACCGCAGGAACAGCTCGAGGTACGCCACGAACGCGCCCACCGTCATGGCGCCCGCGATCACCCGCTCGCTGCCCTGCCAGAGGATCACGAGCACGCCGGCGGTCATCATGGTGGTGTACACGGGCTGAAGGCCACCCTTGAGCCGGAACACGCCCAGATTGCGCTCGGCAAATCGATGCGAGAGGCCGGCGACCCGTTCCACCGAGGCGCTCGCGCGCCCGAACAGGCGCAGCACCCGGACTCCGGCCAGATGCTCCTGAAGGGCCGAGGTGAGATCGGCGTTCGCTTCTCGCGTGGCGGTGGTCCGGCCGGCCACCCAGCGGCCGGTGGCGTGGGCGAGGATCATCGCGCACGGCACCGGGAGCAGGGCCAGCAGCGTGAGCCTCGCATCGAAGATCAGCATGGCGACCACGAAGGAGAGCGAGAAGAGCACGGTGTCCCAGGTCTCGATGGTGAACTCGCGCACGCCGACGCCGAGGACCTCGACGTCGCCCACGATGCGCGCCATCAGATCGCCGACGGGCGTCGTGTTGAGCCGGGCCATGGGCCACGCGAGCACTCCGCGGAACGCGTCGGCGCGCACGTTCGCGCGAATCCGCGCGTTGGCGGTCATGAGCCACCAGCGCTTGCTGATGCGCGGCCCCTCGGTCAGGAGCGTACCGGCGACGAACGCCAGCGCCGCCCAGCCGACGGCGGCGGCGGTGGCATCGCCGCGCTCGAGGGCCAGCGCCCGATCGATGGCGCGGCCGAGCAGGATCGCCGGCAGCACGACCGCGGTGTTCATGACGATGCCGGCCACGGAGCCGAGAGCCAGCTGTCCCGCGACCTGCCGATAGTACGGACGCATCGCCCACAGGAAACCGATCATCGCGCGGCCACGTTCAGCGCCTGAACAACGGGAACACGATCAGGCCGACGATACCAGCCGCGACCACGAGAATCGGCTCCGGGACCTTGAACCGCCAGAGCACGGCGAGACTGATCAGCGCCACGGCGGCCGTGGGCACGTCGTAAATCGCGCGCCGGGCCAGGAGGAGGACAGCGCCGGTGATGGCGCCGGTGGCCGCCGAGGTCGCGCCCAGGGCGAATGCCTTCAGCAGGGCGTTGTCGCGATTCCGGCTGAACCACGGCGCGGGGATGATCGTGAAGAGGTAGACGGGCAGGAAGATGCCGATGGCGGCGGCCACCGCGCCCAGGAACCCGGCGGCCAGGAAGCCGATGAAGACCACGGTGATCACGACCGGGCCCGGCGTGATCATCGCCACGGCGACGGCATCGATGAATTGTTGCTCGTTCAGCCAGCCGAATTGCTGGACGACTCCTTGATGGAGAAACGGCACGATGGCCAGGCCGCTGCCGAACACGAACGCGCCGGCCTTCGTGAAAAAGACGAGGATCTGGAGCAGCACCTGCTCGCCGCCGATCTTGAGGTTGACGAACCACCGCTCGATCAGCCAGATGGCCGCGACCACGGTCGCCCCGCCGAAGCCCGCGGCCAGCGCCTGCGCGCGGGTTGGCCGGGCGCGGGCGAAGAGCGTGACGAGACCGGCGATGACGAAGCACTCGGCCAATTCCGCTTCCGCCCACATGGTCACGAGCACCAGGGCCGCGAATACGGCCCACAGCAACGGATCGCGCTTGTTGGTCGAGCGCGCGAGCTTGTAGGCGGCGATGGCGATGATGGCGATCACCGCGGCGCCGATGCCGTAGAAGAGGGCCTGCATCCACCACAGACCACCGAAGCGCCGGTAGGCGATCGAGATGGCCATGACCATGAGGAACGACGGCACCACGAAGGCGAGGCCGACCACCGTGGCCCCGAGCACGCCGCGCTGGAAGTAGCCCAGCGCGATCGCGAGCTGAGCGGCGAGCGGTCCCGGCATGATCTGGGCGAGCGCGACGCCCAGCCGGTACTCGTCCTCGTCGACCCACCGCCGCCGCTCCACGAGGTCGCGGTGCATGAAGCCGATCAGCGCGACGGGGCCGCCGAAGCCGAAGGTCCCGAGATAGAGGAAGTACCGGACCAGGTCCGAGAGGCTGGCCCGGGTCGTGGTCGGCGCGGGAGACGGCGCCATCGACACCTCCACGGAGCAACGTTTGACGCTGAGCGTAACATACGTTACGTACGGGAACGACGAGGAGGCGGGCATGTCGATCGCGCTCTCCCGACGAAGAATTCTGCAAACGGCGCTCGCAACGCTCGGACACGCGGCCGTGAACGGACCAGTCTCCGTGCTGGCCGCGCCGGTGGAGGTCAAGGTGGCTGACAACGCTCCGATCGAGGCCTTCGACTTCGACGCCAGGGGCATCGACGGCTGGATCACGGTCGACGGCCAGTGGGCGGTGGAAGAGATGGCCGGGGCGCCCAGCGGCAAGAAGGTCCTCGTGCAGCGCGCCACCAAGAACGCGTTCAACGTCATCGTGGCGCCCCCGGGCCCGTACCGCGACGTCGACGTGACGGTGAGGTTCAGGCCGATCTCCGGACGCGAGGACGCCTCCGGAGGCGTCGTGGTCCGCTTTGCCGACGGCAAGTATTACCTCGTGAGGGCCAACGCGCTCGAGGACAACTTCCGCCTGTACGCCAACGATCGAGGCCGACGGCAGCTCGCGACCGCATCCGTCAAGCCACCGGCGCTCGGCCAGTGGCACCTGGTGCGCGTGGTCGCGGTCGGCGACCGGCTCCAGGCGTGGCTCGACGGCGCGCTCCTCCTCGATCATCGCGACGCGCGCTTCCCGGCCGGGCGCGTGGGGCTGTGGACCAAGGCCGATTCCATCACCGCGTTCGACGATCTCACGATCCGCGGCGTGCCCGCGGGAGGTGTCAGATGAAGACGTGCTTCGCCATCGTCGCGTTGGGAGTCATCGTGATGCTCGGAACGCCCGCGCTCGCGCAGGCCGCGGACGCGGACTGGAAGGCCGTCGAGCAGGCGCTGGGCAAGTCCGGACAGATGCAGCCCGGCGACGTGTTCCGGATCGGCATGCCGCGCACGGACCTCAGCGTCACCGTGAAGGGCGTGGCCGTGAAGGCCGGCTTCGCCCTCGGCTCGTACGCGGCGTTCAAGCAGGTCGGCGACCACGCGATGGTCATGGGCGACCTCGTGCTGCTCGACGGGGAGATCCCCGCGGTGATGTCCGGTCTCTTCGCGGGTGGTCTCGAGGTCACGGCCGTGCACAACCACCTGAACGAGATGTCGCCCCACGTGATGTACATGCACTACGCCGGACACGGCGACGCGGTGCAGTTGGCGCGCGCGCTTCGCCAGGCCCTGGCCGCGAGCGGGACTCCGCTCGGCGGGACGGCGCCCGCGCCGGTGCCGGTCGCGGGACCGACGCTCGACACGAAGGCGATCGAAGGGGCGCTCGGGCGCTCGGGCCGGGACATCGGAGGGGGCGTGTTCCAGGTCACGGTGCCGCGCGCGGAAGCGATCACCGAGATGGGACAGCCGTTGCTCCCCGGCATGGGCGTGGTCACCGTGATGAACTTCCAGCCGACCAGCGACGGCAAGGCCGCGATCACCGGCGACTTCGTGCTGATCGACAAGGAGGTGAACGCGGTCGCCCGGACCCTTCGCCAGCACGGTGTCGACGTGACCGCGCTCCACAATCACGCGCTGATGGACACGCCGCGGCTGTTCTACATGCATTTCTGGGCCAACGACGACCCGACGAAGCTCGCCGGCGCCCTCAAGCTCGCGCTCGACCAGACCAACAGCCGCAAGTAGCGTCGCGCTGGCGCCGCGGCAGTGCGGGCACGCGCTCACGGAGAGATCGTGACGTGGCGTCGTCCACGTCACGATCTCACGTCCGGCTGTCGTCTCCAGGCGCCGGAGCGAAACGCGATCGCCACGGTCGCGCCGTAGACGAGCAGTCCCGCGGCGGCCACGACGGCCAGGCCCGCGAGTCCGGCGTCCGTCGCGTGAATCACCACCGCGCCGCCTCCCACGACGACCGCCGTCCGGCTCAGGTTGGCGACCAGCGGCCACAGTGGTCGGCCCGCAGCCTGAAATGCGGAGGAGAGCGCGTAGCCGAGCCCGAGGAACGGATAGGCCAGGCCGACGATGCAGAGGTAGCTCGCGGCCTCGTGATGGACCTCCGGCGTTGCGCTGAACAGCGCGGTCCACGCCCCCGGCTGCATCACGGCCAGCAGCCCGATCGCGCCGGTGACGCTCGCCGCGAGCGAGGCCCCGATCCACGTGATCCGCAGGGCCCGAGACCATTGACCGGCGCCGATGTTCGTGCCGACGAGCGCGAGCAGTCCGGCTCCGAACCCGAAGGTCAGCGGGACCTGGAGGTACTCGAGTCGTACCGCCGCGCCGAAGCCGGCGAGCACGGTGGGACCGAGCGAGCCGACGAATCCCGTGAGGATGGCGAGGGTCAGGTTGTTCAGGATGGGCTGCAGGGAAGCGGGGATGCCGACGCGCAGGATCTCGACGAACAACCGGCCCTCCAGGCGCAGGCTGCGAAGCGAGAGTGTGACGCCGGCCCGCCCGGTCACGAGGTACGAGGCGAGCACGATCACGGACAGCGCGAGCGACAGCACGGTCGCGATGCCGGCTCCCGCGATTCCCAGCGCGGGGAAGGGTCCGAGGCCGAAGACCAGCAGCGGGACCAGCATCACATGTACGGCCTCGGCACCCAGGTAGAGGAAGGCGAGCATGGTCGGCTGTCCGGCCCCACGCAGCACGCTCGTCAGCGCGCCGAGCACCCAGTAGACGAGGGCACCCGAGAAGATCACGTTCGAGTACGCGACCGCCGCATCCAGCGTCGGACCGCGGCCGCCCATGAGCGCGTACACCGCCGGCCCGCCGAGGACGAGAACCGAGCTGAAGAGGGCGGCCATCCCGGCGGCGAGGACGAGCGCATGGACGACGAGCGCGGACGCGTCCTCGCGGCGACCCGCACCGATCGCGCGGGCGACGGCGGACGCGATCGCGCTGCCCATGCTGCCGTTGGCCATCTGCTGCATCAGCATCATGAGCGGGAACACCAGCGACAGTCCCGCCAGCGCGGTCGAGCCCAGCCGGCCCACGAAGTGCGCATCGACGCTCGCGGTCACGGCGATCACGACGACGTTGACCACCACGTTCGGCGCCGCCAGCCGCAGCAGCGTCGAGACGATGGGACCCTCGAGCAGCAAGCGGCGACGCGCGGCGGCGCGCGCGTTGACGGGCGGCGCCGGTGCGCGGTCGGTCGCGCGCCCGCTGCCGGCGGGCCGGGTCGCCGGCGTCGGCGTCGGTTCAGCGATCGTCGCCGGCGTCATCGGACGGCCACCCGTTCGGCCGGACGCCGAGGCCAGGCCGCGGCGGCGCTCCGGACGAGCCGCTGGACTACGGCTGGCCACCGACGTCGTCGCGGGCGTGACGACTGCGCGAGCCGCACCGCGTGACGCAGGGCGGCCGTCCGGTCAGACTGCGCGATCTGCTGACGAATCAAGGTCTCCTGAACGTAGGCATCCATCCACATTGCAGGGCTCCTTTCAGGTGATACACAGGACATCGGGCTCACCGGCGGCTCGTGAGCGTCACGTCGCCGGACGCTTCGTTGACCACCACGCGAACGGCGAGCGGCGTGAAGCGCTCGGCGTCCGTGCCGGCGCGGGGCGCGCCGCGAACCTCGACATAGTTGAGGGCGAGGTCGAAGACGGTCGTGAGCTCGCCGCTCGCGGTGGCGCGCTGGCGAGCCCAGCCGCCGGCCACGTAGGTCATCGGGACCTGTCCGGGCTTGCCCCACTCGACGAAGCCGCGGGCCTGACCCTCACCCGCGGCCATGTCGACGAGGAGCGCGGCGCGCCGGGCCCGCGCGTCGACGCCGGGGCCATCCGCGAACGTCAGCTTGTAGGCGCCGACGCGATAGGGAACGGCGCCGTGGCCCACCAGGTCGGTGCCCTGGACGCGGCGGCCGCCGAGCGGCGGCGACTCCACACCCGCGGGCGATCCGCAGGCGACGGCGAGCAGGGACAGACCAACCAGGAATGTCCGGGTGACCCGAATCGGGGTGAGTGCGTGCGGCATGACTGGTGTCCTCTCTTCCATGTGCGTTTTATGTTTCGTGATGCAACATAAGTTGCATCTCGGCGCCTTCGCTGTCAAGCGAATTTCTCGGCGCCCCCCAAAACGGCCCCTGATTTTGGGTCTTGACAGGATTGAGAAACTACTGTTTCATTCAGGAACATGAGCCCCACACTCCTGCTCCTGCTGGTCGGCTTGCCCCCCACCCCCTCGAGCCTGCGGGTGCGCGTGTGGCGGCGGCTGCGCGCGCTGGGGGCGGTGCCGCTCAAGCGCTCGGCCTACCTGCTGCCCGACACGCCCGAGCGCTACGAGGACTTCCAGTGGCTCGCCCAGGAGATCCAGCGCGACGGTGGGGAGGCGACGCTGATCCGGGTTCAGCAGATCGAAAACGTCTCGTCAGAGGACGTGACGCGGCTGTTCCACGAGCCGCGGGACCTGGACTACCGGCAGCTCGCCGCGCGCTATCGCAAGGTGCTCCAGGGCCTCGATCAGAAGTCGGCGTCGAAGCGGGCGCGCGCGCAGGGAGAGCTGGCGCGCCTGGCCAAGGATCATCAACGCATTCGCGAGGTCGATTTCTTCGACGCACCCGTCGGCGCCGAAGTGCGACGTCTGGAGGAGGTCATCGCCATGCGCACGCGCCGCCCGGAATCGCCGCGACCCCAGCCGCGGCCGACCCTCGATCTCAGCGCGCTTCGCGGCCGGCGCTGGGTCACCCGCCCGCGTCCCCACATCGATCGCGTGGCCTCGGCCTGGCTCATCAAGCGCTTCATCGACGCCGACGCCGAGTTCGTGTTCGCACCGCCGGCGGAGTTCCCCCAGGACGCGATCCCCTTCGACGCCCCCGGCGTGGAGCTCAGTCATCGGGGCGAGGACTGCACGTTCGAGACGCTGGTCAAGCAGGCGCGGCTGCGCGACCGCCGGCTCGCCCGGCTGGCCGAGGTCGTCCACGAGGCCGACCTGCGCGACGGCAAGTATCCCCACGAGGAAGCGCGCGGGATCGACGTCGCCATCCGCGCCTTGCTCGCCGCCTCCCCCGACGATCACCAGGTGCTCGCGCAGGGCATGGCCCTGGTGGAGGGTCTCTACGTCACCACCCCGAGGAGGAGCTAGATGAAGGACATCGCGGCCAGCTTCCTGAAGATCGGGGCGACCGCCTATGGTGGGCCGGCCATCATGGGCGTGATGCAGGCGGAGTTCCAGGAGAAGCGCCAGTGGGTCTCCAAGCCGCGCTTCCTCGAAGGCCTCTCCCTCGTCAACGTGCTGCCCGGCGCCACCGCGGTGCAGCTCGGGATCTTCCTCGGCTACGAGCGCGGCGGCTTACTGGGCGGGCTGGTGGCCGGCCTCTGCTTCGCGGCCCCGGGATTTCTCGTCATGCTCGCGCTGGCCCTGACGTACGCCACGCTCGGGGTGAGTCCGATCCTCCGCGGGGCGCTCTACGGACTCGGACCCGTCGTGGTCGCGATCTTCATCGTGGCCCTGTTCCGGCTCGGCCGCTCGGCCATGCGCGCGCTGCCCCATCGTCTGATCGCCGCCGGCGCCGCCGCGCTCGCGCTGCTGAGCCCGCTCGGCACCGTGGCGATCCTGCTGCTCGCGGGCGGCGTCGGCCTGTTGCTGTTCCACGGCAAGCGCGCCGGCGCCATCGTGCTACTGGTGCTGGCGGCGGCCCTCGCGCTGATGCTGATCGTGGCCTGGTCGCCCCTCGCTCCGCTCGCGGCGATCGGTACGTCTCCCCGCCTCGGCAGCGTGGTCGGGCTGTTCGCGACGATCGGTGCGTTCACGTTCGGGGGCGGGTTGTCGATGATCGCGTTGATGGACGAACACGTGGTCAACCGACTGCACTGGCTGAGCTCCGAGGAATTCATCGCGGGTCTCGCGCTGGGACAGCTCACCCCGGGGCCCGTGCTCATGATCGCGGCGTACGTCGGCTACAAGCTGCTCGGGCTGGGCGGAGCGATCGCCGCCGCCGTCGCGGCGTTCCTGCCGTCCTTCGTCCTCATGCTGGCGATCCTGCCCGCCTTCGATCGCGTGAGAAGACTCGCGTGGACCAAGGCCTTCATCCAGGGCGTGGCGCCGGCGGTCATCGGGGTCATGGCCGTGATGCTCGCGCGCCTGGCCCCGCAGGCCGCGCCGGATCCCCTGGCCATCGCCGTGCTCGTGCTGTCGGTGGCCGTGCTCCTGCTGTGGCAGCTGGCGCCGCTGAAGGTGATGGCCGCCGGCGCCATTCTCGGAATCCTCCGCAACCGCCTCTGTGAACTGCCCGCCCTCCGCGCCGTGCTGTGCACCGGCGTGTGGGGGCGATGAGGAGACGACGTCATGAAATGGGTCACTCGTGAACGCGCTCGCGTGGACCGTATCGCGTGTCCGTGGTTGATCAGCCGCTTCGTCGATCCCACGCCGGAGTTCCTGTTCGTTCCGGCCAAGCAGGTGCTCGAGACGGCGAAGCGCGAAGGCGCGATCGCCTACGACATCCCGAACGTCGAGCTCGGTCACCACGGGGCCGAGTGCTCGTTCGACGCGTTCGTGCAGCGGTACGAGCTCGATGATCCGGCCCTGGCCGTCCTGGCCCGGATCGTCCGCGGCGCCGACACCGAGGACCGGGGCCTGACCCCGGAGTCGGCCGGACTCTACGCCGCGGCCACCGGATTTCAGGCCAACAGCCGTGACGACTTCGACAACATGGCCCGACAGTTTCCGATGTACGACGCGCTCTACACCTACTGCGCGACCACGGCGGCGAAGCGTCGGCCGCGCGTGGTGTTCGTCTGCCTGCACGGCGCGGCCAAGAGCGTGGTCGGCGCCGCGCACTTTCGCCGGCTCGCCGCGGCACGCGGCCTGGAGATCGACGCCGCCGCCGCCGGCACCGAGCCGGACGAGCGCCTCGGCCCTGGCGCCGTGAAGGGCTTGGCCGCCGAGGGGCTCACCGCAGCGCCGGCTCGGCCGCGGCCCATCACGCTGTACGACCTCGACACCGCGACTCGCGTGGTGGGCTTCGGCTGCGAGGTCTCGCCCAAGCACGGCAAAGTGGAACAGTGGGACGTGCCCAACGTCAGCGACGGGTACGAGCCCGCGCGCGATCGGATCGTCGCCAACGTCGAGCGCCTGGTCGCCGAGCTTTCCGCGGGGCGCTGACGTGACGCTGAAGCTGCTCGGCTTCGTCGACCTGCCCGACCACGTCAACGCCGACGGCTTCGATCACGCCGACGTCGATCGCGCCACGGGCCTGACCTACGTCGCCCACACCGCGAACGACGCCATCGACGTGTTCGACGTCCAGGCCGGGCGGTACCTGGGCTCGATCCCCGGGCTCAAAGCCGTCGCGGGAGCCCTCGTCTCGCACGACCCTCCGCTCGTCTTCACGTCGAATCGGGGCGAGAACACGCTGGGGATGTTCGTGCCGATCAGCGGCGCCGCGAGCCCACTCCCCGGAGCGGCCGAGAAGATCGACGTCGGGGTCCGGCCGAACGGGCTGGCCTTCAGTCCGCGCCACGCGCAGGTGCTGGTGGCGCACGTCGGCGATCCCGCGATGCCCGGCTCGACGACGGTCTCGCTCGTCGACATCCGGGCCAAGAAGCGCATCGCCGATCTGCCGGTGCCCGGTCGGACCCGCTGGGCCGTCTACGATCCGATCGCCGACGCGTTTCACGTCAACATCATGGATCCTCCGCAGATCGTGGTGGTCGGTGCCGGCGAGGGCACGGGCATCCGGCGCGTGGTGCCGATTCCGTACGCCGGTCCCCACGGCCTCGACATCGACGTGGCGCGGCGGCGCCTGTTCTGCGCGTGTGACGCCGGCGTGCTCGTCGAAGTCGACGCCGATACCGGCGGGATCCTGCGCACGGACACGCTGGCCGGCGTGCCCGACGTCGTGTTCTTGAACGCGCGCCTCGGCCATCTCTACGTCGCGGTCGGAGACCCTGGAGTGATCGAGGTGTTCGACACCACGCGTCTGCAGCATCACGAAGTGGTGCGGACCGAGCACGGCGCCCACACGCTGTCGTTCGATGCGGCCCGCGACCTCGTCTGCGCGTTCCTGCCCGCCACCCACCGCGCCGCCGTATACCTCGATCACGGGTAGCCGTCGCCCTCTTCCGATCGCACGCTATAATCCGGGCCTCATGCTGGCTGATCGTTCGCGCGATCGGGGAGGTCCACGATGACCACGACACGACGGCAGTTCCTCACGGTGATGGGCGGCGCGGCGGCGACGGTGGGATCGCGGCTCGGGACCGCGCCCGCATTCGCGCAGACCACGGGCCCGGTCAAGATCGGGATCCTCGCCATCCGCGCGGGCATCGCCGCGCCCGTGGGCGCCGCTGGATTGCGCGGGACCGAATGGTGGGCCGAGCGCACCAACAAGGCGGGCGGCATCCTCGGCCGTCAAGTCCAGCTCGTGGTCGAGGAAGAATCGAACCCCAAGGACACGGTGGAGCGCTATCGCAAGCTCGTGCTCCAGGACAAGGTCGAGGCCGTCATCGGCGGGATCTCGACCGGCGTGACCCTGGCGCTGGGACCGGTGGCCGAGGATTTGGCCACGCCGTGGCTCTCGTGGGACGGGACCACGCAGAAGGGCGTCGAGGAGACGATGCCGAATCCCAAGTGGGCGTTCAAGTCCGTCGACAACGAGGTCGAGGCCATCGTGGCCGGCATGCTCACGCCGAAGTACTTCAAGGGCATCAAGACCGTGGCCGGCATCGGCAACGACTACTCGTACGGCCACGACTGCTGGGAGTCGTACCAGGCGGTGCTCAAGCGTTATCTCCCCGACGTCAGGTTCGTGCTCGAGCTGTTCCCCAAGCTCGGGGTGACCGACTTCACCTCCCACATCGCGGCCATCCAGCAGGCCAAGCCCGATCTCCTGATGTGCTCGTTCTGGTCGGGCGACGCCACCATCATCATGAAGCAGGCGGCGGCGGTCGGACTCTTCAAGACCATGAAGGGCGTGTTCACCACGGCCGGCGGCGTGCACGACTCGCTGAAGAAGGAGTTCACGCCCGAGGGTCTGCTGCTCGGCTACAACACCATGTACTTCGCCGACCCCAAGGCGAGTCCGCTGCTCAAGCAGTTCGTCGCCGAGTACAAGGCGAAATACAACGAGTACCCGCCCTACGAGTGCGATCACGCCTATTTCAACGCCGAGTCCTACAAGCAGGCGGTGGAGAAGGCGGCCAAGGGCAGCAAGCAGTGGCCGGGCAAGGCCGACGTGGTGAAGGCGCTGGAGGGCATCGAGGTCGAATCGCTCTCGGGCAAGCGCAGCTGGCGGGCCGACCACGTGCAGGAGTGCAGCTTCTACCAGGGCATGACCACCCACAAGAACTCTTACGACTTCGTGACCATCGATCCCATCGAAGTGGTGTCGACCAAGCAAGCGATGAAGCCGGCCGGCGCCAAGCTCTTCGATTGGATCAAGAGCTGGAAGATCTGACCCGGGGGCCGGACAACAACCGCTGGGGGGGGGTAAGGGGGGAGCCGTAGGGGCCCCCCATCTCGGATGATCCTCAATGTTCTCCTTGGCGGCGTGTTCCACGCCTCGATCCTGTTCCTGGTCGCGGCGGGGTTGCAGGTGGTCTTCGGCGTCCAGCGGATCTTCAATCTCGCCTGCGGCTCGTTCTACGCCCTCGGCGCCTACGTGGGCGTCTCCGCGGTGGCCGCGTACACGAGCGTGGGCGGGCCGCCGTGGCTCTTCATCGTGCCGCTCGCGGTGGCCGGGCTGCTCGTCGGCGTGGTCGGTGTCGTGGTCGAGCGCGGGCTCCTGCGCTTCGTCTACGACCGCGACGAGACGTTCCAGCTCCTGCTGACGTTCGCGCTCGTGCTGATCCTCGAAGACGTGATCCGTCTGACCTGGGGGGCCTCACCACGCTCGACGTCGGGGCTCTATCTCGTCTATGGACAGGTCCGCGTGCTCGGCGCCACCGTGCCCGTCTACAACCTGATCGTGGTGGCGGCAAGCCTGTTGATCGCCGTCGGCCTGGGCTGGCTGCTCACGCGCACCGCGTTCGGGCGCATCATGCGGGCGGCCGCCGACAACCGCGAGATGGCCGCGGCGCTCGGCGTCGACCTGCGGTGGCTCTACGTGCGCGTGTTCACGCTCGGCACCGCGCTGGGCACGCTGGGCGGCGCGCTGGTCATCCCGGCCACCGCGGCCATGAGCGAGATGGGGATCGAGCTGATCGTGGAGGCGTTCGCGGTGGTGGTCATCGGCGGGCTCGGCAGCATGCGCGGGGCGTTCGTGGGCGCGCTGGTCGTCGGCATCCTGCGCGCAGTCGCGATCTCCGTGCTGCCCGAGATCGAGATGCTGCTGATCTATCTCATCGTGATCGGCGTGCTCGTGCTGCGGCCGCGCGGGCTGTTCGGGGCGGTGACCGCGTGAAGCGATGGCTCGGCCCGGCCCTCGCGCTGGTCGCGATCCTGATCGTGCCGCTGGTGGCGCCGCCCTACCAGACGCTGCTCATGCTGCCGTTCATGGCCTACGCGGTGATTCTGCTCGGGCTCAACCTGCTCTTCGGCTACACGGGCTTGCTCTCGTTCGGCCACGCGCTCTTCGTCGGCGTCGGCGCCTACACCGGCGCCTTCCTCACCCATCGCTTCGGCGTTCGCTCGCTGGAAGCGATCCTGCTCGCCGCCGCGCTGCTCGGCGCGCTGGTGGCCGCCCCGGTGGGGGCGCTGTGCGTGCGCTACGTGAAGATCTACTTCGGGATGCTCACGCTGGCCTTCGGCATGGTCTTCTACACGTTCGTGCTGAAGTTCTACGCGCTCACCGGCGGCGACGAAGGCATACCGTTCGCGCGCCCGCTGCTCCTCGGCCGCGATCTCTCCGCGATCCCGAAGACCGACTATCTCAATGGGCCCTATTACTACTACTGCGTCGCCGTGCTCGTGCTGGCCACCGCGTGCATGTGGCGGATCGTGCGCTCACCGTTCGGCCTGTGCCTGCGCACGATCCGCGACAATCCGCTGAAGGCCGAGGCGCTGGGGATCAGCGTGCCCCGCTACCGCTGGTGCGCCTTCGTGATCTCCGCCGTCTACGCCGCCCTCGGCGGCGCGCTGCTGGGACCGCCGACCGGCAACGTCGACCCGACCCTCGCGTACTGGACGCACTCCGGCAACCTCGTCTTCATGACCCTGCTCGGCGGCTTCACCCATTTCTACGGCCCTGTCCTGGGCGCGTTCGTGTTCATCTATCTCCAAGATTTCGTGATGTCGCTCGTCCCCTACTGGCGATTGATCTTCGGCGGTCTCCTCGCCCTCATCGTGATCTTCGCCCCGACCGGCTTGATGGGATTGATCGCGCCGTCGCGATGACCGCGCTCCTCGAAGCCCACGGGCTCACGAAGTTCTACGGGCCGTTTCGGGCGCTCGACGGCGTGAGCCTGTCGATCGGCAGCGGGGAGTTCGTGTCGATCATCGGGCCGAACGGCGCTGGTAAATCGACGCTGATCAACCTGCTGACCGGCGTGTCGGCGCCGACGGCAGGCAGCGTGCGCTTCATGGGTCGTGACGTGACGGGTGTGGGGTCTGTCGCGCTGGCCCGTCTCGGGATGGCGCGAAGCTTCCAGCTCGTCCAGATCTTTCCGGATCTCACCGTGCTGGAGACGCTGCAGGCGGCGGCGGTCTCGCGGCTAGGTCGCGGGCTCAAGCTCCTGGCCTCGCTGGCGCGCGATCGCGAGGTGCAGGAGATCGCGCTGGAGGTCGCGGAGCTCTTCGGGCTGGCCGACAAGCGCGGAGCGCTCGCGCGCCATCTGCCCCAGGGCGACAAGAAGCTGCTCGACGTCGCCTCGGCGTTCGCGCTGCGGCCGAAGATCATCCTGCTCGACGAGCCGACCAGCGGGGTGAGCACGGCGGACAAGACCGCGATCATGGAGATCCTGGTCGCGGCTTCGCGACGCGTGGGGATCGAGGCCGTCATTCAGGTCGAGCACGACATGGACATCGTGTTCGGTTACTCGGACCGGATCATCGCGCTGCACCAGGGGCGCGTGCTGGCCGACGCCAGCCCGCGCGAGATCGAGGCCAACGCCGAGGTCATCGACGCGGTGATCGGCCGCCGGGCCGCGGGGCGCTGACGTGCTGGCCGTCGACGGCATCGACGTCTACATCCAGGCCAGCCACATCCTGAGAAAAGTTTCGCTCGAGGTCGGCCGCGACGAGGTCGTGTGCCTGGTGGGCAGGAATGGCGCGGGCAAGACCACCACGCTGCGGACGATCATGGGCTTCCTGCGTCCGCGCGCCGGCAGCATCGAGCTGGGCGGCCAACCCATTCACGGCCGGCGCACGCACGAGATCGCGATGCTGGGCGTTGGTTGGGCGCCCGAGGAGAGCGCGATCTTCGGCGA
>DATHGT010000378.1:0-11114 GCA_035317605.1 Candidatus Acidiferrum sp.
TTCCCAAAATCGGCCCCGGGTTGAAGGCGACGCTGGCCTCCTATGGCATCGAGACCGCTGCCGATGTCGCGTCCCGGACGGTCTCTGCCGTTCCGGGATTTGGCGCAACCCGGACCAAGGAGCTCTTGTTGTGGCGACAGAGCATCGAGCGGGGGTTTGCCTTTGATCCAACGAAGGGCATAGATCCGGCGGATGTTCAAGCATTGGACCTCAAATTCGCGTCACGACGGCAGGAACTCGAGCAAGAGCTACGGCAAGGGCAGCCACAGCTTTACGGCCTACGTGCCGAAGCGGAGCAAAAGCGGTCGGCTCTCACGCCGCAGTTTCTTCGTCTCGCGCAGACTTTAGAGCAGGCCAAAGCCGATGCGAAAGTGGCATAGTGGCGTCCCGGTAGGAACGGCCGCTTCTCTGAGAGGCTGCTGTGCGGGGTCGACGGGGAAACCGCGGAGCAGCGGCGAGATGCTGCCGCGCCTGCGTGGCTGATGTATCAAAGATTGGACATTCCCAGGGCTTCGGTCTAGGGCTAGGATGCCGGACATGGGTCAGTTCAGCGTTCCCGTGCGTCTCACGGGACCGACGGGACGCAGCGAAGAGGTCGACCTTTTCGTCGACACGGGTGCGACGCTGGTCATCCTGCCGCGTTGGCTGGCCGAGCGGCTCGAACTGGTCGTGAAGTACCGGAAGCCGGTGGTGCTCGCCGGGGGCGCGCAGGAGACGTGGCCGATCGCCGAACTCAGGGTCGCCATCGGAGACGAGGAAGTGCCGACCTTGTGCTTCATCGCGCCGGACGGCCCCGCGCTTCTCGGCGCGGTTGCGCTCGAGAGCCTCTTGCTCGCCGTCGACCCGGTCGCCAAACGTCTCGTTCCAACGAGAGGTCTCGCCTTCCTATCGTAAAGCCCCAGTCCTGTCGGGCGAAGATTCTGGCCATTCGGGCGCTCGCCGCCGACATCCTCGAAGCGGACCTCTCGATGGAGGGTCCGCCCGAGCTGTCCTTCGAGGCGGGGCAGTGGGTGTCGGTGCCGTTAGGGCCCAAGAGCGTGCGTGCGTATTCGATCGCCTCGACGCCGCGTTCGTCACACCGCCTCACGCTCTGCGCGGATGTAGCGCCCGGCGGGATCGGGTCCGGGTGGTTTCGCGGCCTCGCCGTCGGCAAAACCGTCGAGTTCAAGGCGCCGTTCGGCGGCTTCGTCTTCCGGCGCGATGACCCGCGATGTCCGCTGTTCGTGGCCGAGGAGATCGGCATCGTGCCGATCCGCTCGATGTTAATCGATCTCGACGAGCGCGGATTCGAGCTGAGCGCCACGTTGCTCTACTGGGGACGCGATCCTTCCTGGTTGCCCTACCATCACGAGTTTCTCGCGCTGACGCGTCGTTGTCCCGGCTTAGCCTATCATCCGATGGTGGCGGCGGGCGATGCCGGCAGGTTGGCGGCCCGCGCCGACGCGCTCGTGTCCGACACCCGCGACCTCGTGGCTTACGTGTCGGGCGGCGGCGCGATGATCGACGCGGTGCGGGAGGTCTTGATGGCCAGGGGGCTCGATCGCAAGAGTGTGAGATGGGAGAAGTTCTGGTGACCGGCGGCGAGCTGGTGGCGCGGGTGCTGAAGGAAGCCGGCGTGGGACACGTCTTCACGCTCTGCGGCGGCCACATCCTGCCGATCTACGACGGCTGCGTCACCGAGGGCATCCGCGTGATCGACGTGCGTCACGAGCAGGTGGCGGCCCACGCGGCCGACGCCTACGCGCGGCTCACGCGGAACATCGGGGTCGCGATCGTGACCGCGGGGCCCGGCGTCACCGACGCGGTGACCGGCGTGGCCAACGCGCACGCGGCGCGGAGCCCGTTGCTGTTGATCGGCGGCGCCGCGCCGCTCGGGTTGCGCGGGCTCGGCGCGCTCCAGGAGATGGAGCAGGTCGCGCTGCTGCGCCCGATCACCAAGGGCGCCTTCACGGTGGCCGAGACCCGACAGATTCCCGAGGTGCTGACCTCCGCCATTCGCACCGCGCTCTCCGGACGCCCCGGCCCGGTGTTCGTGGAGATTCCCGTCGATGTGCTGCTCACCGGCGTGGAAGACCGGCTGGCGCCGGTGCCGCAGCGCTACGTCCATCGCACGGCGGCCCTGGCCGATCCCGACGCGATCGTGCGTCTGGCTCATCTGCTCTCGCGCGCCGAGCGTCCGGTGGTCATGGCGGGCAGCGGCGTCTGGTGGGACGACGCGGCCAAGGCGCTGGCGGCCTTCGCCGAATCCGCGGGCGTCCCCGTCTTCATGAACGGCGCGGGGCGGGGGACGCTGGCGGCGGATCATCCGCTCGCCTTCGCCCAGGCGCGGGGCTTCGCGCTGGCCACCGCGGACGTCGTGCTCGTGCTCGGCGCACCGCTGGATTTCCGCCTGGGCTATGGACGTCCGCCCACGTTCGCGGAGGACGCGCGCGTGTGCATGATCGACTGCGACGGCGTCGAGCTGGGCCGCAACCGGCCGCTCGAGGTGGGCGTCGTCGCCCACATCGGCCGCGCTCTCGAGCAATTAGTGGACACGCTCCCCGCGGCGCTGCCCGCGCGCTGGGACGAGTGGCGGCGGCGTCTGGGAGGGAAAGAGCGCGAGAGCCGCGAGCGGCTCGACGCCGAGTGCCGCTCCGACGCGGTGCCGATCTCCCACTATCGATGGGCGGCCGAGATCGCGCGCGTGGTCACGCCCGAGACCATCGTGATCGGCGACGGCGGCGACGTCGTCGGTTGCGCGTCCAAGGTCGTCAACCTCCACCGGCCGGGGCAGTGGCTCGATCCCGGGCCGTTCGGCTGTCTCGGCGTCGGTCCCGCGTTCGCGATCGCGGCCAAGCTGCTGCATCCCGAGCGTCGCGTGCTCTTGATCGCGGGCGACGGCGCGCTCGGCCTCAACGCGATGGATCTGGAGACCGCGGTGCGCTTCGGCTTGCCGCTGACGTGCATCGTCGGCAACGACGGCGGGTGGGGGCAGATCCGCAATCCGCAGCTGTCGTTCTTCGGCGAGGACCGCGCGGTGGCGACCTCGCTGCCGCGGACGCGCTTCGACCTGATGGTGCAAGCGCTCGGCGGACGCGGAGCGTTCGTCACCGAGCCCGCGGCCATCGCCCCCGCGCTGGAGCAGGCCCTCGCCTCCGACGACGTCTGGTGCATCAACGTGGCGCTCGATCCCGCGGCCTATCGACGCACCGGCCAGGTCTCGATGGCGATTTGAGCCCGCTGCGGGTCACGATCCTTTGCCCGCACGTGAGGGTGGCGGGTGGCGTTCGGGCGATCCTCACCTACGCCGATCGGCTGGCCGTCAAGGGTCACGACGTCGAAGTCCACGTGCCGGCGACAAGCGCGGCGCGCGCGTGGTGGCTCAACGCGCGCGGGGACAGATCGACCTTCATGGGCTCGCTGACCGCCCGCGTTCGCTGGGTCGGACGCTGGCGGGCGAGCGGGCTCCGCGGGGCCGACGTGCTGCTGGCCACCGCCTGGCAGTCGGCGCCCGTCGCCGCCGTCGCCGCCGCCCGCTGCGGCAGGAAGTTCTACCTCGTCCAGCACTACGAGAGCCTCTACCACGGCCGCCCGGACGCCGTGGACGATACCTATCGGCTGCCGCTGCGGAAGATCGTGATCTCGACGTGGCTCCGCGACGTCGTGCGCGAGAAGTTCGGGGCCGAGGCCGACGTGCTGGTCACGCCCGTCGATCGGCGCCTGTTCCATCCCGTGCCCGACGCGCCCCGCGGCGCCAGGCCGCGCGTGCTCATGCTCCATCACGAGTACGCGTGGAAGGGCGTGGCCGACGGCATGGAGGCGGTGGCGCGGGCTCGCCGCGCCGGCGCCGACTTCGTGCTCGTGGGCTTCGGGGTGAAGCCGCCGCGCCAGCCGTTGCCGTACGACGAGTTCCACACGAACCCGCCGCAGGAGACCCTGGCCCGCCTCTACGGCGGCTGCGACGTCTATCTCTGCCCGTCGTGGGACGAGGGACTCGGGATGCCGGCGATGGAGGCGATGGTCTGTGGCGTCGCGCTGGTGACCTACGACAACGGCGGGTGTCGCGACTACGCGCGCGACGAAGAGACCGCGCTGGTGGCGCGACGGCGGGACGTCGACGATCTGGCGGCCCGGCTGGTGCGGATGGTCACCGACGCGGCCCTGCGCCGACGCCTGGCCGCGGCCGGCGGCGAGCTGATCACGCGCTCGTTCGACTGGGACGCCGCAGTCGCGCGGCTCGAGCGTCTATTTCGAAGTCACTGAGCTCGTCCGTCGACTCGTCGCCGCGCGTCTCGGTCCGGGAGGTGAGGCGACGCAGCTCCAGCTCGACTTCGTGCAGGCGCGCGGCCAGCCGGTCGCGCTCGTCGCGAAGCGACCGCGTCAGCGCGACCACGGCCTCGATGAGACGCCGCTCGCGGTCCTCGAGACTGCCGATGGGGGGCGGGAGGATCTCGACCGCCGGATGCTCGGGATGAAGCGTGGCCATCGTCCACGCGCGAGGAGCAAGAAAAGTGCCCGGGCTCGACGTATTGTGCGGCGCGGGCTTCGCTCTCGTCCCGGTGCGCGCGTGTGCGCGCTCCTGACACTGTGTCGCGCGGGGAGACACGGAGGGAGCGGTGCTAGAATTGAGCGGCATGCCGATTTACGAGTACGACTGTCGTGACTGCCGGCGCGTGGTCAGCGTGCTGGTGCTTCGGCCGTCCGCCGCCGAAGCGCCTCGGTGTCCCCGCTGCGGCGGCGCGGCCCTCACCCGGCTCATGTCCCGCTTCGCCACCATCAAGTCCGAGGAAGCGCGCCTGGAGTCCCTCGCCGACTCCGCGAGCATTGGCGACATCGACGAGAACGACCCTGCCAGCGTCGCCCGCTTCATGAAGAAGATGGGGCGCGAGATGGGCGACGATCTCGGCGAGGACTTCGACGAGGTGATGGACGAAGCGCTCGATGAATCCACCAGCGACGAGGAGAGCCCGGACTCCGTCCCGTCCTCGGGCGCCGACGACGACCTCTGAGCGGCGACCCATCCCTATCGCGTGAAGACCGAGAACCTCGACGATCTCGACGCGGTCGGCCCGGCCGCGTGGCAGGCCCTGCACGCCGCCTCGAGCCTGCGCTCGCCGTTTCTCTCCTGGACCTGGCAGAGCGAGTGGGCGCGAGCCTTCGCTCCCGACGATCGGCTGGAGATCCGCCGGGTGACCGATGATGCCGGCCGACTGCTGGGCCTGCTGCCGCTGCACGAAGCCGAGCCTGGCGTGCTGCGGATCCTCGGCGGCGTCGACGTGTCCGACTACCTCGACCTGCTCGCCGAGGCCGGGCGGGAGAGCGAGGTGTGGGCCGCGCTGCTGGCCTCGCGTCCTCCCACGCGGCCGATCTGGGACCTGCACTCCGTGCCCGCGGCCTCGCCCACCGTCGAGCGGTTGCCTGCGCTCGCCGCCGAACACGGCGTCGAGGTGACGGTCGCCGTCGAGGAGCGCTGTCCGATCCTCGAGCTGCCGGCGACCTGGGAGGCCTACCTCGCCACGCTCGCGGGCAAGCACCGCCACGAGATGCTCCGCAAGATGCGGCGGCTCGAGCGCGAGGTGCCCGAGGCGCGCGCCGTCGGCCTCGCGTCCCGCGCCGAGGTCGAGTCGCGCTTCGACGATTTCCTCACGCTCCACCGGCATTCGCGCGTGGGCAAAGCGCGATTCATGGACGAGCGGATGGAAGCGTTCTTCCGCCGGGTCGCCGCGCGGCTCGCCGACGCGGGAGGCGTCCGCCTGTGGCTGCTGGATACGCCGGACGGCCCGCTCGCCTCGTTTCTGACGCTCGAGTGGGATGGCACCGTGGGGCTCTACAACTCCGGCTTCCGTCCGGACGCCGCCGCGCTCTCGCCCGGCCTGGTGCTGCTCACCCACGTCGTGCGCGACGCCATCGAGCGCGGGCGACGGCGCTTCGATTTCCTGCGCGGCGAAGAGCGCTACAAGTACGAGTTCGGTCCGACCCCCGAGCCCGTCTACACGGTGACGATCCGATGACTCCGGCCGGCATGCTCAGGATCGCCATGCTCAGCGTCCACACCTGCCCGCTCGCCGTGCTCGGCGGCAAGGAGACGGGCGGGATGAACGTCTACGTCCGCGAGCTGTCGCGCGAGCTGGGGCGCATGGGCGTCGAGGTCGACATCTTCACCCGCTCGCAGGACCCGACGATCCCCCGCGTGGTGACCATGGGCGATTCGGCGCGGGTCATCCACTTGCCCGCCGGCCCGGAAGCCCCGCTGGCCCGCGAGCGCGTCCACGAGCATCTCGACGAGTTCGTCGACGGCGTGGAGGCCTGGCGCCTGACGCGCGACGTGGACTACGACCTGATCCACGCGCACTACTGGCTCTCCGGCGTGGTCGGGCTCGCCCTGCGCGAGCGCTGGTCGATCCCGATGCTCCAGATGTTCCACACCCTCGGCGACCTCAAGAATCGCGTGGCCCGGCGCGCGGCCGATGTGGAGCCCGCGGTCCGGCTCGCCGAGGAAGCGCGGGTGATCGCGTCGGCCGAGCGGCTGGTCGCGGCCAGCGTGGCCGAGCGCGCGTATCTCATCCGTCACGCGGCCGCCGACCCCGAGCGGATCGCGGTCGTGCCCTGCGGCGTCGACACCGAGATGTTCACGCCGGGCGACGCCGAGGCGGCCCGGGCCACGCTCCAGCGCTCGAGCGAGCCGCTCATTCTCTACGTGGGGCGGCTGGCGCCGATCAAGGGGCTGGAGACGCTGCTCGACGCGATCGCGCTGCTCGCCCGTCAGGGCCGGCGGGTCCGGCTCCTCGTGGTGGGGGGCGACGCCGACGAGCCGCAGGACAGTCACGAGGTCGGGCTGCGCGCGCGCATCACCACGCTCGGCATCGCCGACCTCGTGAGCTTCGCCGGGCCCCAGCCGCAGGAGACGTTGCGGACTCACTACGTCGCCGCCGACGTCACCGTGCTGCCCTCGCACTACGAATCGTTCGGGATGGTGGCGCTGGAGGCGATGGCGTGCGGCAGTCCGGTGGTGGCCTCGCGGGTCGGCGGGCTCACCACGACCGTGCGCGACGGCGTCACCGGCTTCCTCGTCCCCGAGGGCGACGTGAGCGCGCTGGCCGGGCGGCTGGAGACCCTGCTCGCCGATCCCGATCTCCGCTGGCGTCTGGGCCGCGAGGGCGTCCGCTGGGCCGCCCAGCACCGCTGGCCCTGCGTCGCCGAGGCCATCTGCCGCGAGTACGCGCTGCTCGAATCGCGCGCCCGCCCCCACCTCGCGGCGGCTCGCTGTAACGACGTCTGATCGCGTGGCGTCGCCAGCCGGTTGACAAAGGAGAAATCTTTAGGTGACTATATAGGGGACCGTTGGATGTAAAAACCTTTAGGGAGGATCCATGTCGATCAATTTCATCCCGAACGATCCCCAGGCCGGCCCGACCGCTCCCGCCCTGCGCGCTCAGCCCAAGCGGGCCAACCGCCCATCGACCAAGTCCGGATTCACCTTCACGGGGGTCGCCCCCGAAGGGACCTTCAATCCGGGAACGCCGCAGTTCCTGTTCTGGCAATGCCGCGAGGCGGGTCTGTCCGCCCTGCAAGCCTGGGAGGCCTCCGACGGGCCGCACAAGCGCTGGCAGGGCAACCGCAAGAAACTGCCGCTGCAGCAGGACACCGGCGTGGATCTGAACGCCTTCTACGACCGGGACAGTTTTTCGTTCTTCCACGCCCCCATCGGCACCAAGACCTTCTTCTCCGGCGCCAGCACCGACGTGGTGGCGCACGAGGTGGGGCACGGCTTGCTCGACAGCATCCGGCCCGACCTCTGGGACACCCCGCTCCTCGAGGCCGGCGCGTTTCACGAGGCGTTCGGCGACTGTCTGGCCCTGCTCGCCTCCTTGAACGACAAGGAAACGCGCCAGAAGCTCCTGACCGTGACCGCGAACCTCAGGAAGCGCAACTTCCTGGAATCGACGGCGGAGGATCTGTCCGACGGCATCAAGAGGATCCAGCCCACCCACAACGCCGCCGAGCCCCGACACGCGTTCAACACGCTGCAGTTTCAGATTCCCGAGACGCTGCCGGACAACGGCGGCCCCGGCGAGCTCATCAACGAAGTGCACAGCTTCGGCATGCTCTTCAGCGGCGCGTTCTACGACGTGATCGCCAACATCTTCGAGGCCGCGGCGACGCACACCGAGGCGAGCCTGCTCACCGCCGCCCAGACCGCGGGTCACATCCTGATCGAGGGCACCAAGCTGGCCCCGGTCACGGCGCGCTTTCTCCAGTCGGTCGGACGATCGATGGTGCTGGCCGACGAACAGATGAACGCTGCCGCGAACCGGGACCAGATCCGCGCCGCGTTCCAGGCCCACGGGATCCTTCTCGGCACCAACGCCATGGTCGCCCCGTCCGTCGCCCTGGCCGGCGCGGCGCCGCGCGGGCGCGCGGCCGCCCTGGCCCCGTCGACGCGGAGGGATCTGCTCCGCCGTCTGGGTGACAAGCGGGGGGCCAAGCTCATCCTCTCCAAAAAGAACCTGTTCGGCCACAACGTCGTCGAGGCGGCTCACCGGCACGAGGTGCCGCTCGGGGCCGTCGACAAGCGACTGAAGGGCGCGGTCGCTTCCATCCAGGTGCCGGTCATGGTCGGCGCCTCCGGGAAGCGCGCGGTGGTCCTCGGAGGCATCCAAGACGCCACGAACACCGAGGACGAGGTCCAGTCATTCGTCAAGTCGCTCCTGACTCACGACCAGCTCCAGATCGGTGGGAAAGCGACGGCGAAGGCCACGGCGAGGGCCACGGCGAGGGCCAAGGGTCTCGTCTCCGCGACGTCCGTCGGGACCCCGACGCACGAAATCAAGACCGAGGGCGGCAAGCGGGTGCTGCGGCGGCTGCGATTCACCTGCGCGTGAACGCGGAGCAGACACGGGCGGCCCGGCTCTGCCGGGCGCCCACGGTCACAGGGCGGTGAAGCGCTTGCGGACCAGGCGCCGCCGCCCCTGCTCGTCCACCGCCACTTCGTGAGTGGGGCGGGAAACGCCGCGGCCCGAGGCCGGTCCGATCTGCTTGTTGCGGACGAGGCTCCTGACGAAGGAGGCCGCTTCCGCCAGCTGTTCGGTCGACGGCTCGCCGACCCGGAGATCCTCGACCGCCCCACGTGGTCCGCGGGTGAAGTGTCCCTCCACGGGGAAGCTCACGTGCACACCCTCGAGCTCGCCGAGGCCGGGACCGGAGATCGGACGCCACACCCGGCCGTGCATCGTGAACCCGTCCGCCGTGGGCTCGACGGACACGTCGTCGAGGCCACGAACCCCCGACAGATAGGTCTTCACCGCGGCCTCGCCGTTTTCCCCGGGCTCGATCAGGTGGGCGACGAGCAGCGGGGCCTGGGACCAGTCGTCGAAATCGAATCGGTTCGCGCCGGGCTCGCGAAAGAGGAGCGTCTGCATTCCGTGCTCGTTGCGCGCGACGTCGACGTGAGTGCCCTTCTCGGTGATGAACAGGCATTGATCCAGCGTGGCCGTGGTCCCCAGCCGCTCCAGCGCTTTCGTGAAGACGTGCCTGTCCGGTTTGACCGCGCCCGCGTGGGTCGAGAGGGTGATGCGTTTCTGCACCGGCTCGAAGAACGAGCGCAGCCCGGTGGGTTCGAGGAATACCTGCAAATACTCCTCGAACAGCGCCTTGATCTTCGCCGGCGTGGGTGGCGGAGCCGGCATCTTGAAGTCCGACACCAGACAGCTCTGCACGGGCTTGCCGCCGCCGACGAAGCCCTGGATGGAGGCCAGGCTCTCCTTGACGTGGGGGAACGGCCGGCCATGGTCGTCGATAAGGGTCAGACCGAGGTCGAACATCACCACGCGAATCATGACGGTCCAAGGATAACGGATGGACGGTCCCGATGCCACGCCGGTGCGGAGAGGCGTGTTACACTGCGCCGTCGTGGCCACGCTCCTGGAAGTGCACTCACTCCAGACCCAGTTCTCGACCAGCGGGGGAGTCGTCCGTGCGGTCGACGGGGTGTCGTGGGACGTCCAGGAAGGGGAGACCGTCGCGCTCGTGGGGGAATCCGGGTGCGGCAAGAGCGTGAGCGCGCTCTCGGTCATGCGGCTGGTGTCGGCGCCGGCCGGCCGCATCGTGGGTGGGCGCATCCTCTTCAAGGGACGCGACCTGCTCACGCTGTCGGAAGAAGAGATGCGCCGGGTCCGCGGGCGGGAGATCGCGATGATCTTCCAGGAGCCCATGACGTCGCTGAACCCGGTGCTGACCGTCGGCCGCCAGCTCACGGAAGGCCTGGAGATCCACCTGGGCATGGACCCGGGAGCGGCGCGGGGAAGGGCCGCCGAGCTGCTCGCGATGGTCGGCATCCCCGATCCCGAGCGGCGGCTGCCGCAGTACCCGCATCAGTTCAGCGGCGGCATGCGCCAGCGGATGATGATCGCGATGGCGCTGGGCTGCAACCCGCCGCTGATCCTGGCCGACGAGCCGACCACCGCGCTCGACGTCACCATCCAGGCCCAGATCCTCGAGCTGCTCAAGGACCTCTCGCGGCGGCTCGGCGCCGCCATGCTGATGATCACCCACAACCTCGGGGTGGTCGCGCGCTACGCCGACCGCGTGAACGTGATGTACGCCGGACGCATCGTCGAGCGGGGGACCGCGCGCGAGCTGTACGCCAACCCCCGCCATCCCTACACGCTGGGCCTGCTCAAGTCGGTCCCGCGGCTGGACGTGCCGCGGCGCCAGCGTCTGGATCCGATCGAGGGACAACCACCGGACCTCACGCGGCTGCCCCAGGGCTGCGCCTTCGGGCCGCGCTGCGCGTTCCGCGTCGAGCGCTGTGGTGTGGAAGCGCCCCCACTCACCCCCATCGGTGATGCCGGCCACGTGACCGCGTGCTGGGAAGCCGAGCGCGTCTTCCGGGTGCGCGAGCCCCAGCATGCCTGAGGACACGCGCCGGACGAGCTCTCAGGGGACCGCCTCCATACGCGGCGCAGATCCCGGCGATCGGCCGACACGCGGGTCCAAGCCAATCGATCGCGGGCCAGGGCCGACACGCGGGTCCAAGCCAATCGATCGCGCGCCACGCGACGGGGGGGTATGGGGGGACCCCGAGGGTCCCCCCATCCTGGAAGTCAAACATCTCGTCAAGCACTTCGCGGTCGGCG
>DATHGT010000379.1:0-13525 GCA_035317605.1 Candidatus Acidiferrum sp.
TCGCGGAATTGGTTGACGGGCTCGCGTCGGGGGTCGAGCGCCGATTTCGCAGAAAAGAGGAGCGCAGCTCCTCTTTTCGAGGACCTAGGCCAGCCGACCCCCGACGCGAGCCCGTCAACCAATTCCGCGAGCACCATTAGCTCAGACGGAGTCGAGGGGCGGGATCGCGGGCAGG
Organism: Candidatus Acidiferrum sp.; assembly: GCA_035317605.1. Taxonomy (GTDB): domain Bacteria; phylum Methylomirabilota; class Methylomirabilia; order Rokubacteriales; family CSP1-6; genus DATHGT01. Next base: position 176 of record DATHGT010000379.1, read on the forward strand.
AAGCCGCGGCGGTGGGCTTCGGAGAACAGGCGCGCGAGGGCGGCGTGGCCTTCGTCGCCGAGGCGGACGGTGTAGTCGTTGACGTACATCAGCACGAAGCGGCGGCAGGTCTCCCGGTCGATCCCGCGGCTGTAGCGCATGGCGTAGTCCAGCGCCTCGTCCACGTTGGCGTGGGCCCACGCGATCGAGCGGCGGAGGCTCTCGGACAGCGCGCGATGCATGGGCTCGCCGAGATCGCGCCGCATCACGTTGACCCCGAGGGGCAGCGGCAAGCCGGTATCGCGCTGCCACATCTCGCCGAGGTCGAGCACCTTCACGAGCCCCATGTCCCCGTGGGTGATCTGTCCCTCGTGGATCAACAGGCCGAGATCAGCCTGTCCGTCCAGGACCGCCTGAGGGATCTTGTCGAACGCGACCTCGATCAGCGCCGGCTCTTCGGCCACGTAGAGGCGGAGCACCAGCGAGGCCGTGGTGTGACTGCCGGGGATCGCCACGACCTTGTTCGGAATCTCCCGCGGATCAATGGGCTCGCGAGCGACCAGGATCGGCCCGTAGCCCTTGCCCATGGACGCGCCCGGATCCATCAGCCGGTAGCGGTCGGCGACCAGCGCATAGGTCGCCGCCGAGACCGCGGTCACTTCCAGCTCCGCGGTCCGCGCCCGGCGGTTGAGCGATTCGATGTCCTCGAGCACGTGCTCTATGTGCGCTCCCGGCACGCTCACCTGCCCCGACGTGAGCGCGTAGAACATGAAGGCGTCGTCGGCATCCGGACTATGGCCGATGCGAATCGTCTGCATGGCTCCCCGCTCAGGCTCCGGCGTCCGCGAAGCCCCGCGCGAAGTTGCCGGCGCGGACGGCGCGGATGATGGCGTCGCGGTCGCGTGGCGCGTCCACCTCGATCCACGCGCGTCCGAAGTGGTGCGGCTTGTGGGCGTCGTCGGTGGCGATCTTGGTGAGCGGGATCTCGTCGGTCTCGTAGAGCGCGCGATAGCGGCCGGTATCGGTCACCTCGACCGCCTCCACGTTCAGCCCGTCCTGCCGGAGGACGTTCATCCGTCGAAGGGTCTCTGGAATCGAGAGCTTGTAGCGCGCCGGATGATTCAGCACGTGAAGAGTCTCGCGGTCGCCGATCACGCGTCCCACGTGCTGGGGAAAGCGCTGGTAGCTGATCTCGACGCCCTGGAACAGGAGCAGCCGCGGCGAGAGCGCGCGCAGCGCCCGCCAGTAGTCGTCACCGACGAGGTCCTCGTGATCGGTGATGGCGAGAAAGTCGTAGCCGAGCGCCTCGTACGCCGCGATCAGCTCCGTCGGGGACTTGACGCCATCGGAGAACAGGGTGTGAGCGTGGAGGTTACCGCGGAGACGCGGCACGTGTCAGCGGGCGCGAGCCTTCGGTGACGGTGGCGGACCACCCCACTCGAAGGCGAACCCGATCGCGAAGTAGCCGGTGACCTCGCGGGCCCCGCTCTGGGTGCCGCCCATGGCCGCCGTCGGCGACGTCCAGCCGGCCACGCCCATGCGTCCGGTCTCCGTCGGCGTGGACAGGGGCTCGATGAACGCGGGCTCGTAATGCACCCGCGGCCCCAGCGGGACGAACCGGTGGTCGTCAGGCTGCGTGATCTCGTACTGCAGCCCGGGATTGATGATCCCTTCGATCTCCTGGCCACGGGGCGCCGTCGGCGCCTTGATCTCGAACTGCTGCTGCGCCGCGGCCACGGCGGCCGTCAGCGCGACCACGAGAACGGCGATCGGAAGCGTGTACCGCTTCATACGTTCATTGTACCGCGATTGATTCGCAAGGGGCGTAGTTCGAGCGCGGGCTTGCCGGCGCTAGCGCCGGGGCTGGTACGGCTGATCGGGTCGTCGTGGGGGTTGAATGCTCTCGGCCACACCGGTGAGCCAGACGTTGCGGTCGGTCAAGTCAACCGGCTCGACGGCCCCGCCGACGACGGTCAGCTCCTTCAACCAGTACGTCACCGCATAATATCCGGCGAGCTTGTCGGGCAGGAGAAACGGCAGCGGCGGCGGCGGCGGGCGATATTGACCCGGGGGGATCGGGCGCTCCAGCGGGGTCTTGCTGACGTAGGTCGAGCGCGAGGCCAAGAGCACCCAGGGGCCGGCCGGTACGCCTTCCAGTGTGAAGCGGCCGTCGCCGTCGACGGTGGCCCCCTGCGGAAGGTCACCGGCCCCGGCCTCCAGCAACGCCTTCTCGTACGCCTCGCGCGCCCGGCGCACCGACGGCGCGGAATCGCGAAAGGCCTCGCCGGAGTCGCGGGCGCCGCGCTTGATCGCGTTGAGGCGGAACAGCCACGTCTCCGACCGGGGCAACAGCGACACCGCGACCGCGGTCAGCGGCATATCGGGCAACGTCGGCCGCCGCCGCTCCTGGAACGCGCGTCCGCGCACTCCGCCCACCTCGTGCAGCGCGGCCGAGTCCCGGTAGCGCTCGATCGGCGCGTCGACGCCCTGGGCCAGCGCCACCGAGGCCAGCCCGAGCGCGGCGCCGGCAAGAACGAGTCTCAGTCGAATCACCGTTTCAGCTTAACCCCGTCGCCGGCCGACGCCTCCGGGGCGGCCGACCGGCGGGTGATCAGCGCGTAGACCGCGGGGAGGACCAGGAGCGTGAGGACGGTGGACGAGATCAGCCCGCCGACGACCACCCGCGCCAGCGGCTGCTGGATCTCGGCCCCGATCCCGTGGGAGAACGCGGCGGGCAGGAACCCGATCACCGCGACGATCGCGGACACGACGATGGCCCGGAACCGGATCTCGCAGCCGCGAATGATCGCCTCCCGCCCCGAGAACCCGTCGGTCACGGCCTGGCGGATCGACGACACCAGCACGACGCCGTTCAGCACGCTGACCCCGAACACCGCGATGTAGCCCACGGCCGCCGAGATGTTGAAGTTCGAGCCCCAGAGCCACAGCGCGACGGTCCCGCCGACCAGCGCGAAGGGCAGATTCAGCATGATCAGCACCGCGTCGCCCACCGACTGAAACGCGCCGAACAGCAGCACGAAGATGATGAAGATCACCAGCGGCACGATCAGGTAGAGCCGACCCAGCGCGCGCTGCTGGTCCTCGAAGCGGCCGCTCCACACCATCCGGTACCCCTCGGGGAGCTTCACGGCGGCCCGCACCTTCTGCATCGCCTCCGCGACCAGGCCGCCCATGTCGCGGCCGCGCACGCTCCACTTGATGGCCACGCGCCGGACGTTGCCGTCGCGGTCGATCTCGGCCAGGCCGTCGGTCTGCACGAACTCCGCGAGCTGCACGAGCGGGATCCGCTCTCCGGACGGCGCGCTGATCGACAGCCGGCGCAGGTCGACGAGCGGGTCGCCGTCGCCGCGGATGCGCACGGCGAGCTCGAAGCGGCGCTCGCCCTCGAGGACCTCGGTGGCCACGCGCCCCTTGGTCCCCGCCTCCAGCGTGTCCTGGATGTCCTGCACGTTGATCCCGTGACGGGCCGCCGCCGCCCGATCGACGATGATCTGGAGCTGCGGCTGGCCGACGAAGTGGTCCCAGTCGAGGTCGGTCACGCCTGATATGTCGCGGAGCACGCGGGAGATCTCGCGGGCCTTGGCGTCCATCACGAACACGTCGGGGCCGAAGAGCTTGATGGCCAGCTCGCCCTTCACGCCGGCCAGCGCCTCGTCCACGTTGTCCTTGATCGGCTGGGAGAAGTTCATGGTCATGCCCGGGATCTTGCGCAGCGACTCGGCCATGGCGTCGATGAGCGCGCTCTTGTGCTTGAAGCGCGTCCACTCCTCGCGGGGCCGGAGCCCGATGAAGAACTCCGCGTTGTCGGCCGCCTCGGGATCGGTCCCGTCGTCGGGCGCGCCGACCTGCGAGGTCACCACCCTCACCTCGGGGAACTCGCGCACGCGATCGCGCACCTCCCGGATGTACGGGCGGACGCCTTCGATGGAGATGCCGAGCGGAAAGGTCAGCCGCAGCCAGAGATCGCCCTCGTCCAGCTCGGGCAAGAACTCCTTGCCGAGGCTGACGAACACGAAGAGCGAGAGCGCCACCAGCGCGGCGGCGCCGGCCACGGGGACGAGCGGCCGGCGCAGACAGAAGCGCAGTGTCGGCACGTAGGGCCGGCGGAGCCAGCGCAGCAACGGGCTCTCCCGCTCGGACGGTGGCCGGCGGAAGAACAGGCTCGACAGCACGGGGATCAGCGTGAGCGTGAGGACCAGCGAGCCGATCACGGCCAGCGCGATGGTCACCGCCATCGGCCGGAAGAGCTTGCCCTCGATGCGCTGGAACGTCAGGATCGGCACGTAGACGGCGAGGATGATCAGCACCGCGAAGGTGAGCGGACGCGCCACCTGCACGGCCGCGTGCTGCACCTCGCGGACGACGCGCGGGCCGGTGGGACGTCGCTCGCCCAGGTGACGCATGATGTTCTCGGTCATGATCACGGCGCCGTCCACGATGATCCCGAAGTCGATGGCCCCCAGCGACAGGAGATTGGCGGGGATCCCGCGCAGGTCCATGAAGATGAACGCGAACAGCAGCGACAGCGGGATCGTCACGGCCACGATGAGCGCGGCCCGGATGTTGTAGAGGAAGAGCGAGAGCAGCACGATGACCAGGGCCGCGCCCTCGACCAGGTTCGTGAGCACGGTCTTGACCGTGGTCTTCACGAGCTTGTCGCGGCTGTAGTACGGGCGCAGCTCCACCCCGCTGGGCAGGATGTCCTGGACCTCGGAGAGCTTGGCCTTGAGCGCCTCCAGCACCTCGCCGGGGTTCTCGCCCTTGCGCATGCGGATGATGCCGGCCACGATGTCGTCCTCGCCGTCCCGTCCGAACACGCCGAGGCGGATGGCGTGGCCGATCCCGACCTCGCCGATGTCCCGCACGCGGATCGGCGTCCCCTTCTGCGCGGACACCACGATGTTCTCGACGTCGCGCGTCGACTGGATCAGGCCGATCCCCCGGACGGTGAGCGCGTACTGGCCGCGCGGGACGTAGCTGCCCCCGGCATTGGCGTTGTTGGCGGCCACCGCGTCGAAGACCTGCTTGAGCGTGAGGTTGTAGGCGCGCAGCCGGGCGGGATCGAGGGTGATCTGGTACTGCTTGATGCCCCCGCCCCACGAGACCACGTCGGCGATGCCCGGGATCTTGAGGAACTCGCGCTCCAGCACCCAGTCCTGGAACGCCTTCACTTCGACCAGCGGCATGGTCTTGCTGTGCAGCGTGTAGCGGTAGATCTCGCCGATCACGCTCGACAGCGCGCCCAGCCGCGGCTTGGCGTCCTGGGGCACCTCGGCCTGGGTCAGCCGCTCGAGCACCTGCTGGCGCGCCCAGTACTTGTCGGTGCCGTCTCCGAAGAGCACGCGGATCGAGCTGAGCCCGAACAGCGACTGGGAGCGGAGGAACGTCACGTTCGGGATCCCGTTGAGCTGCTTCTCGATGGCGATCGTGATCAGCCGCTCGACCTCCTCGGCGGCGTGACCGGGCCAGAGCGTGATCACGTCGACCTGCACGTCGCCGACGTCCGGGTAGGCCTCGATGGGCAACCGCGTCCACGCCACGAGGCCGGCCGCGGTGAGCAGCAGGGCCAGAGCCAGCGTGATGAAGCGCTGGTGGAGCGCGAACGCGATGAGGCGTCCCGTCACTTCGCCGACTTCTTGAGCAGGATGCTGCCCTGGCTCACCACCCGATCGCTCGGCGTGACGCCCCGCCGGACCTCGACGGAGTCGTCGAGGTCGGCGCCGAGCGTCACCGGCCGCCGCTCGTAGGCGTCCTGGCCCGTGGCCACGAGCACGAAGGTGGCGCCGTTCTCGCGGTGCACCGCGGCCTGGGGCACGGTGAGGGCGCGGGTCGAGCCGGTGGCGATCGAGACCTTCACGAACATCTCGGCCTTCAGCGCGCGCCCCCGGTTCGGGACCGCGCCGCGGACCTTCACGGTCCGGGTCTCCCGGTCGACCGAATCGCTGATGTAGGCCACGGTGCCCTCGTAGCGATCGTTGGGACAGCACGGGAGCCGGACGGCCATCGGCTGGCCGGGCTTCACGGTCGGGACGTCGGGCTCGTACACGTCGGCCAGCACCCACATCGTCGAGAGGTCGGCGATCACGAAGAGGCTGGCCGGCGTATCGGATTGCCCGTAGGCCACCACCTGTCCGGGCGTGACGTTGCGCTCCACGACCACGCCCCCGCGCGGCGCGGTGATGACCAGCGTGGTCGCGGCGTCCTTGCGGGCGGCGATGTCGGCGAGCTGCTCGGTCTTGACCCCGAGCGTGCGCAGCCGCGACGAGGCGCGCTCGCGCTCGGCCATCGTGCGCCGGTACTCGCTCTCGGCGTCGCGAATCTCCTTGGCCGCGATGGCCCGCACCTCGAACAGCTCGCGGGCGAGCTTGAGCGCCGCCTCCGAGCGCTCGACGTCGGACACCGCCTTGGCGTAGTCGGTCTTGGCCAGGCCGAGGTCGGAACTGTCGACCACCAGCAATCGGTGCCCCGTCTCCACCGCGTCGCCGGGCTTGGCCAGCACTTCGATCACGCGCCCTGTCACGGTGGCGTTGATCCGCACTAGCGCTTCCTCGTTGAACGTCACCTTGCCGCTGGTCTCGAGCGCGCTGTGACGGGTGCGGTACTCGGGCGTCACCGTGGTCACCGCGGAGGCGGGCGGAGACTCCGCGGCGCGGGTCTCCGGTCTGGGTGCGGCCGCCGCCGGGCCTCGCGACGATCGATCACCGCAGCCGGCGGTGGCCAGGATCAGCCCGAGCGCGGCGAGGACGCCGACGCGCGTCATGGCTGAAGCGAGCCGCCGACGGCGGTTTCGAGCTGGTAGACGGCGCCCAGGTACGCGCCCACCGTGCGGATGTGCTCGAGCGCGGTCTCCCGATACGTGCGCTGGGCGTCGAGGTAGTCCAGCAGGCTGACTCCACCACGCCGATACGCGAACTCGACGGTCTCGCGCGCGCGCTGGGCCTTGGGCAGGTACGTGTCGCGCAGCAGGATCACCTTGTCGCGGCTGGTGACGACCGCGGCCAGCGCCGCGTCGACGTCGGCCAGCGCCTGCACCGCGCTCGCCTGGCGGAGCGCGTCGCTGCGCTGCACCTCGGCCCGCGTCCGGGCGATCTCGCCCTGGTTGCGGTCGAAGATCCGGATCGGCACGCTCACCCCGATCCCGATCGTGCTGTCAGGACCCACCCGCCGGTACTCGACCTGAGGGGTGACGTCCCACCACGCGTTGGCGCGGGCCAGGTCCACGTCCGCGCGCGCCTTGTCGCGCGCGGCCTCCGCCGCGCGCACGTCGGGACGGTTGGCCATGGTGATCCGGTACAGCGCCTCGCGATCGAACGGCCGATCCCGGAACTCCAGGTCGCCCGCGATCTCGAACTCGCTGGGCAGGCCGTCGAGGCCGCTCAGCGCGCGCAGCCCGATCCGCGCCGACTGAATGGCCTGGCCGGCGTCCGCGGCGTCGCGCTCGAAGGCGAACCGCTGGATCTGGATGCGCGTGAGCTCCAGCTCCGAGATGTCGCCGCGCTCGGCGCGGAACCGCTGGATACGCTCGATGTCGTCGAGCGCGCGCAGGTTGTCCTGGGCCAGGGCCTGCGTGGCCCGCGCGACCAGCGCGTCGGCGAACGTCCGCTTCACCTGGGCCACGATCTGCCGCTGGACGTCGGCCAGCTCCAGCTCGCTCACCCGGGTGGCGGCGCGCGCGCTGTCCAGGCGGCGCTCACGCTTGCCTCCCAGCTCGATGGGCTGGCCCACGGACACCGCGTACTCCCGATCGACGTTGCGGGCGCCCAGGTGATCGGCGCTGTAGGTGCCGACCGGGTTCGGCCGGAGCCCGGCGGTGATCTCGCCGGCGCGCGTGGCCTGGTGCTCGAACTGCTTGGCGCGCAACGAGCGGTTCTCGCGCAGGGCGAGGGCGACGGCGTCATCGATCGTGACGCGCGGCACCGGCGTTTGGGCGCCGGCGGGCGGCGCCAGCGCCCCCATGGCAGACGCCAGCGCCAGGCACAACAGAATGACGGTGATCCTGACCATACGTAGAGTCCTCCGTTCTCGAGTGAAGCGAGCGGGAGGCGGAAACGGTCAGGCGGAGGGCGGAACGTCGACGAGCGCGGCGCGAGGCAGCGCCACGCGGTGCTGACGGAGCGGCGGGCGCGGCGACGCGATCGATGGCACGTCGCGATCGGAGCGCTCGGGCCGCTGGATCTCCAGGATGGCGGCGTCGTCGGTCCAGATCTTCACCGGCTGCTGGAGCCACAGGCGCTTGATCTCGTCGTGGTGCCCCTCGGCCAGTCGCACCGCCATCTGGGTGGGATGCGTCGGGAAATCGGATCCATCGACGTCGAGCACCTCGAAGAAGATGAACGAGGCCACCATCAGCATGCAGAACACGTAGATGGTGAGCCACGCGCCCGACGCCAGGACCAGCCGCGACCCGCGCAATGTCAGCACGGGGCCGATTTTCTCACAACGCCGGCACGAGACATACAACCACTTGGCTACCCGTTCATGGCCTTTTCGGCGCTGCGCAGACGCTGGCAGAGCGTGATCAGCATCCGCTCGGTCAGCGAGGGAACCTCACGCAGGAGTGTGACGAAATCGCGACGGGGGATGACGAGCAGCCGCATCGCGGTGTCGGCGATGACGGTGGCCGAGCGCGGCTCGCCGTCGAGCAGGCTGATCTCGCCGAAGAACGCGCCGGGCCCGATCCGACCCTGATTCTGCGGCGACACTTCGACGCGCGCGGACCCGTCGACGATCACGAAGAAGCGGTCGCCGGGGTCGCCCGTGCGGGCCAGCACCTCGCCCGCGGGCACTTCTTGTACCTCGGCGATGCGTGCAATCGCCCGCAACTGGCGTGACGAGCAGGCCTCGAAGAGATGAACTCTTTGCAGATAAGTCATCTTTTCGTCCTGTCCCAGCTTGGCTGGTGCCTCCTGTGGCCGGGAATCGGCGTCGGGCGGTCCGCCGATCGATCCATCCATCATGCGGCTGACCAGTTCCATGACGACAGCTTACGTCAACCCTCGCGAGCGCTGGGGCGTTCTTTTCCCTCCCGACCTGTTTTCTTGCCTGAAGGCACCTGGATTGCACCTCTCACGCGCAGGTCTTTCCATGGAAGCCGAGACAACCTGCTGGGTGTGTTCGCTGCCTCTCGCCAAGGGAGAGCGTGTGGCGCGCCTTGCCTCCTTGGGCTTCGAAGTCCACGCGCACTGCGCGGACACAGTCCTGCGCGACGAGCCCCCGCTGGACGACGACGAAGCCCTGCGCCTCCGCGACGACCAGTAGCGCTCTCCCCTCACTCTCCCGGCTGACGTCCGCACGAGCCCGCGTTGCGCACCGCGGGCATTGGCTCTACTCTCGCGGGCATGAACAAGACCGTCGTCGCGTTGCCCGGAGAAGGCATCGGCGTCGAAGTCGTGGACGCCACGTGCGAGATCATGTCGGCGGCCGGCATGCCCGTGAAGATCCTCACCCCGCCCCAGATCGAGCGCCCCGGCTCGCCGGTCCCCGAAGAGACGCGGCGGCTCTGTCGCGAGGCCGACGCGGTGCTGTTCGGCGCTGCCGGCCCGTCGACCTCGAACGTTGTCGGCTGGCTGCGCTGGGAGATGGAGGCGTGGGGCGGCGTGCGCCCCGCGAAGTTCTACCGGGGCATGCGCTCGCCGCTCATGGATCCCGAGGGCATCGACTTCGTGGTGATCCGCGAGAACTCCGAGGGCATGTATCCCGGCCGCGAGGGCGATCTCGCCGACGCCCAGCGCGCGCTGCCGGACCTGCGCGACCGGTTCGGGCGCAACCTCGACCGCTTCGGCGAGGGCCGCTTCGCCCTGAAGGTCGCCACCCGCAAGGGCGCCGAGCGCATCGCACGCGTCGCCTGCGAGCTGGCGCGAAAGCGCAAGGCGCGCGGCCGCCCGGGCAAGGTCACGTGCGTGACCAAGTCGAACGTGCTGCCGCAGACCGACGGGCTCTATCAGCGGGCGGCTCAGGAAGTGGCCGCACAGTATCCCGAGCTGACCTTCGAGCACTTCCACGTCGACGACGCCGCGCGACGGCTCATCCGCTTCCCGCAGTCGATGGACGTGGTGGTCGCCATGAACCAGTACGCCGACATTCTTTCCGACATCGCGGGAGAGGTCGCGGGCGGGCTCGGCGTCGCGCCCTCCGGCAACTTCGGCGACGACGGCTGGTGCTACTTCGAATCGGTCCACGGCTCGGCCCCCGACATCGCGGGCCAGGGCATCGCCAATCCCACCGCGACGATCCTGTCCACTGTCTTGATGCTCGATCATCTCGGCCTGACCGACGAGTCCACGCGGCTCGAAGCGGCGCTGGCCCGCGTGTACCGCGACGGCAAGGCACTCACTCCGGACCAGGGCGGATCGGCCACGACCACGCGGATGGCGGCCGAAGTGCTCGCCGCCTACAGGAACCAGTCATGATCCCCGACGAGATCCCCGTCCCCCAGGCGGTCGTGCGCGTGCTCGAAGAGGCCGGCATCCCCTTCGTGTTCGGCATGCCCGGCGGCGACACCGGCCGCATCTTCGACGCGCTCCACGATTCGAACGCGATCCAGACCGTGCTCGTGCGTCACGAGCAGGTGGGCTCGATCATGGCCGAGATGTGCGGGCGGCTCACCGGTAAGCCCGGCGTGGTCATGGGTCAGGGCATCTTCCTGGCCTGCAACGCGCTGTTCGGTACGCTGGAGGCCGTCAAGGGCGCCTCGCCGATGCTGCTGCTCGGGGATTTCACGGACATGGCGCCGTTCCAGCACCACGCGCCGTATCAGGCCGGCACCGGCGAGCATGGCAACCACGACCTGCGCAATCTGCTCTCGAGCGCGACCAAGTACACGGCCGCCGTGTACGAGCCCAAGCAGGCGATGCAGACCATCCAGCTCGCGATCAAGCACGCGACGACCGGAACCCCGGGCCCGGTGGCCGTGGTGTTCGGCAGCCGCTCACTCCAGGGCACCGTGAAGACGCGCCGGCCGCCCCGCGTTCACGCCACCGACCGCGTGCTCGCTCACGGCGCCGTGCATCCCGCGGCCGACGACGTCCGCCGGGTGGCCGACGCGCTGCTCGCGGCGTCGAGTCCGGTCATCCTGGCCGGCAACGGCGTCCACGCCTCGCGCGCGTGGACCGAGCTGGCCGCGCTGTCGGAACTGCTGGCGATCCCCGTGGGCACGACGGCGACGGGCAAGAGCGCGATGGCCGAGACGCACGCGCTGGCCCTCGGGGTGTTCGGCAACTGGGGCCAGACCGTGGCCAACGAGGTCGTCTCCACCGCCGACGTCGTGCTGGTCGTCGGCTCTCGCCTGGCGCCCACCGATACGTGCTTCGAGAATCCCGAGCTGCTCGACGCCGACCGCCAGAAGTTCCTCCAGATCGAGGTGGAGCCGCTCAACGTCGGCCGCAACTATCCCGTGGCCGAGGCCATCGTGGCCGACGCGCGCGACGCTCTGGCCGCGCTGGTGGCCGAGATCACGCCGCGCCTCACCCCGGCCGTCCGCGAGGCCGCGCGGCGCCGCCGCGAACACCTGGGTGAGCTGAAGACCCTGCACCGCTACTTCGCCGAGCCCGAGCAGCGCTTGGACGACGTCCCGCTCCGCCCCGAGCGCGTGATCACGGAGCTGTCACGCCGGCTCGACGAGAACGCGATCGTCACCATGGACGCGGGCGCCAACCGCCTCTACATGACCCACTACTTCCAGTGCCGCGGCGCCGGCACGGTCTATCAGCCCTCGTCGATCGGCGGCATGGGCTACGCGCTGCCCGCGGCCATGGGCGCCAAGCTCACCTTCCCCGAGCGCGACTGCGTGGCCGTGTGCGGCGACGGCGGCTTCGCGATGACCATGAACGCGCTGCTCACCGCGTCGCAGTACCGGATCCCCGCGGTCACGGTCGTGCTGAACAACAGCGTGCTCGGCTGGGTCAAGGACGGCCAGCGCCGCCGCAACAACCGCTTCATCGCCTCCGAGCTCGGCCGCTACGACTACGCCAAGATCGCCCAGGCCATGGGCTGCGTCGGCGTCCGCGTGGAGTCGATCAAAGACCTGGTCGGCGAGCTGGACCGCGTGAAGAACGCGAAGGACCCGATCCTGCTCGACGTGGTCACGACGGAGAACGCCCCGTTCTGGCAGGTCCAGTCCCCGCTCGCCAAGGAAGGCGCCGGAGGCGAGTAGGACTCGGAGGGACTTCCGCCCGCTTCGCGTTACGAGACTTCGGCGCGGATCTTCGTGTGGAGGGTCGCCAGCGTGTCGGTCATCGCGGCGACCGAGCGGGCGCCGGACTGGAAGATCGCGGTGGCGTTCAACGTCGCCCACTCGAAACCCATCGCCTTGATGGCGGCGACGCGGGCGACCACGAGGTCGGGCTCGGCGTAGAAGCGCTTGCCTTCGGCGTCGCGCGGCGGCGGGGCGACCATGCTCTGCAAGCCGATGGCGTCGGGATCGCGGCCGGCCTGCTCGGCGTGGCGGCGAATGGTGTCGATCGCGCGGCGAGCATCGGCGGCGTCGGTGATCCGACTCGCGAGCCAGCCGTCGCCGAGCTGACCGACCCGTCGGAGCGCGGCCTCGGAGTTGCCGCCGACCCAGATGGGAATCCGTCCTTGCGGCGGCTTCGGCTCCATCGCCATCGCGGTGACGTGATAGTGCTTGCCGTCGAAGTCGATCCGCGGGTCGGTCCAGTACGCGCGCAGCATCCGGATCGCCTCGTCCATGCGGGCGCCGCGGGTGTGGAAGTCCTCGCCGAGAGCCTCGTACTCGGATTCCTGCCAGCCCACGCCGACGCCGAGTCGCACGCGTCCGCCCGAGAGCGTGTCGAGCGTGCTCACCTGCTTGGCGACCAGCGTCGGCTGGCGCTGCGGCAGCACCAGCACCTCCGTGCCGAGCGTCACCCGCGTGGTGACGGCGGCGATGTGAGCGAGCGTCATCAGGGCTTCGAGGATCGGCATCGCCGGGTTGTAGGGACCAGGCGGGCGGCCGTCGATCGGGAAGCCCATCACCACGTGGTCGAACATGTCGATGTGGTCGTAGCCGATCTGCTCGATCGCCCGGGCCATCCGCACGACCCCGTCCGCGCCCTCTCGATGCGCCACGCTCGGAAACTCGACGGCGAGCTTCATGGACGTGCGCTCGGCGAATCGCCGGCCGGGCTCACGCGGTGTTCACCGCGCTCACCGGAACGCCGGCATGACGTCGGCGGCGAAGCGGCGCATCGATTTCAGGATCACGTCCTGCGAGAGGTCGCCGAACGAGAAGCTGCAGTTGAAGTGGTCGATGTGCATGATTTCCTGCAGCCGGCGGATCTGGCGCACGCAGGTGTCGGGCGTGCCGATGACCGAGAAGCCGTCCAGGAACTCTTCGATCGTCGGCTCGTTGGC
>DATHGT010000380.1:0-18018 GCA_035317605.1 Candidatus Acidiferrum sp.
GTCTTCCACAAGCTGCTCCTGAACTTCACGTGGTGGGTCAACCGCAAGGACGCCGAGGGGCGGAACATCTTCCAGGGCGGCTTCCTGGGCCTCGACAACATCGGCGTCTTCGACCGCTCGGCCCCCCTGCCCGGGGGCGGACGCATCGAGCAGTCCGACGGCACCGCGTGGATGGCCATGTACTGCCTCAACATGCTGGCCATCGCGCTCGAGCTGGCCCGCGACGACGACGCCTACGAGGACGTGGCCAGCAAGTTCTTCGAGCACTTCGTGTTCATCGCCCACGCCATGGACGGGCGCGGCGGCGAATCCGTCTCGCTGTGGGACGACGGGGACGGGTTCTTCTACGACGCCCTGCGGACGGCCGACGACGTGACGCGAGCGCTCAAGGTGCGCTCGATGGTCGGGCTCATCCCGCTGTTCGCGGCCGAGACGCTGGACGACGATTTGATCGACCGGCTGCCCGGCTTCAAGCGCCGGATGCAGTGGTTCATCGACCACCGCCCGAGCCTGCGCGGTCACGTGGAGGTCGACGCGGCCGGTGGCCGGCGGCTGCTGTCGATCGTCGGCCGCGATCAGCTCGTCCGCGTGCTCAACACCATGCTGGATCCCGACGAGTTCCTCTCGGACCACGGCGTCCGCGCGCTCTCACGCGTGCACCAGAAGCACCCCTTCGTCCTCCGGCTCGACGGCGCCGAGTACCAGGTCGGCTACGAGCCGGGCGAATCCTCCACCGGCCTCTTCGGCGGCAACTCGAACTGGCGCGGGCCGGTGTGGTTTCCCGTCAACTATCTGCTCGTGGAGGCCCTCCAGAAGTTCGACTACTTCTACGGCGACGGCCTCAAGATCGAGTGCCCGAGCGGCGCGGGACGGCTCATGACGCTCGGCGAGGTGGCGCGCGAGCTGTCGCAGCGGCTCACCCGGATCTTCCTGCGCGACGGGTCGGGCCGCCGCCCGGCCCACGGCGACGACGAGCGGTTCGCCGGCGATCCCCACTGGCGCGACCTCGTGCTCTTCCACGAATACTTCCACGGCGACACCGGGCGCGGCCTCGGGGCCAGCCACCAGACGGGCTGGACGGGGCTGGTCGCCAAGCTCTTGCAGCAGAGCGGCGAGGGCCCGCGCTGACCGTGACCCTGCGGGGTCCCACGATCCAGCGCCTGTCGCCGAGCGAGCTCCGGCGCGCCCAGGACGAGACCCTGGCGGCGCCGCGGATGGGCTACGGCCTCCTCGCCCGCGCGCTGTTCCTCACCATGGACCTCCTGTACGGACGCGCGCGCCATCTCTCGAAGTTCAAGGTCCTCGAGATCATCGCCCGCGTCCCCTATCAGGCGTGGGAGCACGTCGCCTACATCGCGATCACGCACGTGCAGTCGCGCCCGGACTTCGCGCGGCGCATCTTCGATCGCGTCAAGGAGAGTCGGGCCCAGCAGGACAACGAGCAGTGGCACCTGTTGATCCTCGGCGAGCTCACCGCCCGAAAGGGAATCCGGGAGAGCTTCGTCAGGTACCTGGTGATGCCGCAGTTGATCGCCTTCGTGTACTACCACATCAGCTGGCTGCTCTACGTGATCCGGCCGGAGTGGAGCTACCTCCTCAACGCCCGGTTCGAGGACCACGCCGAGCACGAGTACATGCGGTACGTCGCGGAGACCCCGGCCCTGGAGACCGAGCCCTTCGAGAGCATCTTCGCCGACGACTACGGTCGGTTCGCGTCGCTCGCGGATCTCTTCCGCCAGATCGCCTACGACGAGCGGGTGCACAAGCTCGAAAGCCTCGAGCGCATCGCGACCGCTCGCTTCCAGTAGACGCGCGCTATCGAGGCGGGGGCGGGGCCAGGCGTTCCTGGATCAGCGACTCCACGAACCCCTTGAGCGGAGGCAGATTCGCGAACAGCGTGCCGAAGGCCTCGCGGTCGATGGCCACCACGTCCACACTCGACACGCTCTTCACGGTGGCATTCCGAGGCCCTTCGCGCACCATGGCGATCTCCCCGAAGCGCGACCGTCCCCGAGGCGAAGTCCCCGATGCCGTTGGTACAGAGCCACTCCCGGTGCGCCGCCAGCTCGAAGTTGCCGGTGATCTCTCGGCCGAAACTGATGATCGGTGGGCCCTCTCTCCCCTTTTGCGCACCCTCATACAGCGCGGATCGCGCGCATGTCAACAGCGCGCCTCGAGCGGCGTTGCGGGTGCTCCGACTTCGCGGCCCCAGCTACGTGGACAACCGCACATCCTCGAGCCGCACTCCGCGTCCCTCGCCAAGGGCCTTCCGGACCTCGGCCACGCGACGGAGAAACTCGGGATGGTGATGATGATCTCCTCGGATTCCGCCAGGCGGAGGAATCGCGACAGGTCGTCCTTGACCTCAGCCAGGGCGACCCGACGAGCCGGGCGTCCCGTGCTCGCTGAGCCAGGCCGCCGCCTCGGCCTTCGTGACGACGGCAAGGACTTGGACGACTTCGGGCCTGACGTCATAGAAAACCCGGATCTCTCCAACCCGCAGCCGGTATAGCCAGGTTCGCGAGCTTGGTCAACCGCCGATCGCCACCGCGACACGACGTGGGCAGCACGCGGGACGTGCCGTCCGCTCAGCGAAGATCACGCACGCGGTGGGCGATGGCGGCGGCGACGTCGTGGGTGGGGTCGACGTGCACGGCCTGGAGGCCGGCGGCCAGCGCGCCGCGGACGTTCTCCGCGGTGTCGTCGAAGAAGAGGATGCGCTCGAGGGGGACACCGATGGCGGTGGCGATCCTGGCGAAGGCTTCCCGCTCCGGCTTCCTGACGCCCAGGTCGGACGACACGAAGACGCGGCGAAAGTGCTTCAGCGTCTCCGCAAAGGCCCGGGAGCACACGCTCATGTGGGTCGGGTTCGAGTTCGTGAACGCGTAGAGCGGAAACTCGTCCTTGAGCGAGCGCAGGAGTTCGGGCACCCCGGGGATCTCGCCGACGTAGATGGTTCCCCAGCCGTCGACGAACTGGTCGTCCGACAGGTCGATCCCCAGCGACGAGCGGAGAGACGCGAAGTATTCGCTCGCCGAGATCTCCCCGCGCTCGTGACGGGCGTAGAACTCGTCGAAGGAGAATCGCGCGCGGATGGCCGCCGGATCCCCGCCGGCGTGACGCGCCCACCGGGCGAACATCCTCTCGAAGTCGATCTCGAGCACGACGCCGCCGAGGTCGAAGAGCAGCGCATCGAACGAGCGAGACGTCAGCCGAATCGAGGTCAAGAGGCTCTCCGCATCACTGAACGAGGTAATCCGCGCGCCGCAACAGCGACGGCGGAATCGTGAGACCGAGCGCCTTGGCCGTTTTCAGATTGATCGCCAGCTCGAACTTGGCCGGGGGCTCCACGGGAAGGTCGGCCGGGCGCACGCCGCGGAGGACCTTGTGCACGAAGGTGGCGCAGCGAAAAAAGAGATCGCGCCGGTCCGTGCCGTACGCCATGAGGCCCCCGGCGTCCACGAACTCCCTGAGCCCGTAGATGGCCGGGAGCCGGCTCATCGCCGCGAAGTCCACGATCAGGGTCCGGTCGGCGAACGTCAGCGAGTCTTCCACCGCGATGAGCGCGTCGACCTGGCCCATGAGGGCGGCCTCGAACGCCGGCCCGAACGCCTCCGGGCTCTGCACCTCGAAGCTCTTGAGCTGGACGCCCGCGGCGCGGGCGACCCGCTCGGTCTCTCTCACCAGCAGCGGGCCATGGATACCTATCGGGTTCCAGAGGAGGCCGACCCGCGATGCCCGCGGCACGACCTCTTTGAGGAGCTGCAGGCGCCGGCCGCCCAGCTCGGACGGTCCCATGATGTGGAGTCCGGTGACGTTTCCTCCGGGCCGGGCCAGGCTCGCCACGATGCCCTCGCCCGCGGGATCGCCGCTCGTCGCCATGACGATGGGGATGGTGCGCGTGGCCTGCCTGGCCGAGAGCGCCGCCGGCGTTCCCCTGGTGACGATCACGTCGACCTCGAGCCGAACCAGCTCGCGGGCGAGGTCAGGAAACCGCTCGTGGCGGCCATCGGACGAACGGTACTCGATCACGAAGTTCTGCCCCTCCACGTATCCGAGCTCTCTCAAGCCCAGGCGGAACGCGCCGAGGTACTCGGCGTTCGACGCCGCGTCCGTGATCTCCAGCACCCCGATGCGGTAGACCTTGGCCGCGGGCTGCGCGTGAGCCACGGCCGTCACCGCGCAGAGGAGCGCGACGACGAAGGACGTGGCGAGGCCTTCCCTGGTGAACATCAGCTCGCCCGACATGGTACCGCCCCTCGCCCTACACGCGGGCGACGTCGGCGCGGCCGAAGAGGCCGTACGGGCGCACGAACAGCATCGCGATCAGCACCAGGTAGGCGGCGACGTTGCTGAAGCCGCCGCCCAGCAGCGGATCGAGGTAGCCGGCGGCCAGGCTTTCCAGCATGCCCACGAAGGTGGCGCCCGCGATGGTTCCGGGAATGCTGTCGAGCCCGCCGATGATGACGATGGGGAAGACTTTGAGGCCGAGGAGCACCACCCCGAATCCGCCGCTGCCCGCCACCGACCACAGCGTCCCCGCCAGGACCGCGATCACGCCCACCAGCGCCCACGTGATCGTGGCGTAGCGCTGGAGGTCGATGCCCATGGCCATCGCCACCTGTTGGTCGTCGGCGATCGCGCGCAGGGCGAGGCCGGGGCGGCTGGCGTGAAAGAACCACGCCACCCCCACGATCGCCGCGCTCGCCACCAGCGCCGTGGCCAGCTTCTCCGTCGAGATCACCAGGCCGCCGATGAAGATGGGCTCGGTCGGGATGGGGAGCGGAAGACGACGGGGAATGCCGGACAGCCCGAGGGAGGCCGCGCCCCGCAAGACCGCGCCGAGGCCCAGGGTCACCATGATCAGCGAGATCAGGGGCCGGCCGACGAGTGCCCGCAGGACCAAGTGGTTGAAGGCGAAGCCCAGCCCGATCATCGCCACCGACGCCGCCGCGAGCGCGCCGGGGACGCCCAGCCCCAAAAGGTGAAAGCCGGCGCCGGCCAGGCCCGCGGCCACCATCGTCCATTCGCCGAGGGCGAAGTTGATCATCCGCGAGGCCTTGTAGCCGACCACGAAGGCCAGCGCGATCAGGCTGTAGATCGCGCCGGCGAAGACGCCGTCGACGACGAGCGCGACGAAGAAGGTCACGTCCGTGCCAGAATCGGCGCATGCGTGCTCTGCCGTCCGGCGCGGCGATCGGCGCGCTGCTGCTGCTCGCGGGCTGCGCCGGAACCATGACCGAACGCCAGGCCCTGCGCGGGCTGGGGCCGTGCCTGCCCCCGGAGGTGTCGCCGCAGTTCTTCTTCTGGCCCGTGGCGGCGCTGCGGTCGATCGCGCTCCCCACGGAAGACGGCGAGGCCGCGCAGGCGTCGTGGGTGCTCTATCGCCGCGGGCGAAACGCGGTGGCCGTGGTCTGGCTCCATTCCGACCTCGTCTCGGTGGACCCGAGCCCGGAGACGGAGGCGCCCGAATGGATCGATCTCTCGCTGGTCACTCCCGTGGACGGCCAGCTGGTCCTGCGCCGGACCGCCGAGGCGCCGTGTCAGTGGAAGCGATGGGAAAGTCCGGCCGACGCGCTGTCGACGCACCCGCGACGCGCGGTCAGCCGGTGAGGCTGAAGTTGGCCTTGACGATGTCGAAGGTCTTCTTGCCGGCCGGCAGCTGGGCGGTCACGGTGGCGCCCACGCTCTTGCCGATGAGCGCGCGGGCGAGCGGCGAGAGGATCGAGATACGGCCCTTGGCGGGTTCGGCCTCGTCCGAGCCGACGATCTGGTAGCGGACTTCCTTCCCCGCCTCGTCCTCGAGGAGCACGGTCGACCCGAACGTCACCCGGTCGCCGGACGTGGGCGGCTCGATCACCTCGGCCGCGCCGATCTTGGCCTCCAGCTCGGTGATGCGGCCCTCGATGAAGCTCTGCTTGTCACGCGCGGCATGGTACTCGGCGTTCTCGCTGAGGTCGCCGTGGGCTCGGGCCTCCGCGATCGCCTTGATGATCGCCGGACGATCCGTGTACTTCAGGCGATCGAGCTCCTCGCTGAGCTTGTCGTAGCCCGGGCGGGTCATGGGCATGCGCTGGATCGCCATCGCGCTTACCTTAACACGCGCGGAAGGTCGGCTCCGTTCGGCCGGGCTCCCGGAGCCGCTCGCGGATGGCCTGGGCCAGCTGCCGCACCCCGCGCTCGATCATCAGCGGGGGCGTCGCCCCGAACGCCAACCGCGCCCCTCTCTGCCCCGCCCCAGCGAGACAGAACGCCGGTCCCGGCGCGAAGCCCACGCCGAGCTTCGCCGCGTCCACGAGGAGCTCCGGCGTGGTGAGCGGCGCCGGGAGATCGAGCCACGTGGAGAGTCCGCCACGCGGGTGCGTCCAGCGAACGCCGTCGGGCATCCGCGTCTCCAGCGCGCCGTTCATCACGTGCCAGCGAGCGCCGAGGAGCCCGCGGACGCGCTCGATGTGGGGCCGGAACTCCGGCGCCGACAGGCAGCGCGCCACCACGGACTGGGCCAGCGTCGACGGAAACGGGTCGAGCCCGTGCTGTGCGGACCGGAGCGCGGCGGCATACGCGCGGGGAGCCACCATGACGGCCAGGCGGAGGGAGGGCGCCAGGAGCTTCGAGAAGCTCTTGAGATAGATGACGAGGTCGCCGCCTTCCTCCGTCCGCAGCGGCGGCGGCATCTCTTCGTAGGCCAGCTCGGCGGCGAAATCGTCCTCGACGATCGGGGTGTCGAACGCGCGCGCGAGGGCGAGGAGCTCGGCGCGGCGGCCGGCCGACAGGCTCACTCCCGTCGGATTCTGGAACGCGGGCTGCGCGTAGATGAACCGGACGCGGTGCTTGCGCAGCGCGGCCTCGAGGAGGTCGACCCGGAGACCTTCATCGTCGACGGGAATCCCGAGCACGCGCAGGCGAGCCGACGCGAACGCGGCCAGGGCCACGTGCCAGGTCGGGTGCTCGACCGCGACGATCTCCCCGGCGGAGGCGAGCGCCCTGGCCAGAATGGCCAGGCTCGTCGACGTCCCCGACGTCGTGAGCACGACGCCGCCGCGCGTGGACACGCCTCGCTCCGCCAGATACCCGTCGACCGCCTCGCTGAAGACGTCGAGCGGCGTACCCACCGCGGAGTAACCCAGCCGTTCGACGTCGCGCGCTCCCTCGGACATGATCGTCGTGAAGAACCGCTGCGGACGCAGTTCCCCCGTGCACTCCCCGATGTCGAAGGCCACTCGCTCGTCGCCGGTCGCGCGGAGCGTCGGAATCGCGAACGGGTCCGGCGCCGGCACCGGCGGGTCGACGACCGGCGACCAGGGCGGCGCCGAGACGGCTCTCGCCGCGCTCTCGGAGGCGCGCGGCGCCGGCGGAGGCTCGCGGTGACGCCGCCGATACACGCCGGGACGGCACCCGAGCTGGGTCGCGAAGATCCGGGACAGATGCGAGGCGTCATGCCATCCCACGCGCGCGGCCACGGTGGCGATGCTCTCCGACGTCTCCACCAGCAACGTCTTGGCGATTTCGATCCTCAGGGTCTGCACGTACGCTCGGAGCGGAATCCCCACCTCCTGCCGGAACCGGGCCGAGAGCGCGTACGGCGCCATGCGCATGGTCTGCCCGATCCGCTCGATGGTGGCGTCCTGGTAGTGCGCGGCGAGGTCATCGAGCGTCCGTCGCGTCACCTCGCTGAGCCCCGCGCCGCGATCGGCCCGATGGGCCACGCCCGCGCCGATCTCGCGAAGCAGCGCGCCGATCGACACCGGCCGCCGCAGCAGGGTCAGGTCAGCGTCGCCCGGCACCCCCCGCGTGTCGTCGCCCGCGACCATCGCGACGATGAAGGCGTGGGGGAATGCCGCGCGCAGTCGTGCGAGCGGCGCCTCATCGGCCCGCCCCGTCTCCTCGCGGACGTCGACCACGATGGCGTCGGGACTCGTCGCGGCCAAGCGCGCGAGGGCCGCGGGGACGTCCGCCACCGCCTCCACGACCCACGCGGTCCCGAGCAGGATCGATAGCGTCGCCCGGATCCCGATCGGGACGCCCACGCACAGGGTGCGCGATTCGCGCCGTGGCGACGGGCCGGGCGCGTCGTCGCGCGAGCCCGCCTCGAGCCCTTCGGCGACGGCGGTCAGCACCTGGGCGTCGTCGAAGGGCTTGGTGATGTAGTCGACGGCGCCCAGCCGCATGGCGGTGGCCGCCGTCCACGACGTGCTGAGTGCGGAGATCACCACGACGGGCACGTGGCCGGGCCGCGTGCGGAGGTGCTGGAGGACCTGAAAGCCGTCCGTCTTCGGCAGCAGGAGATCGAGGATCACCACGTCGACGCCCCCGCGGTCGAGGAGGTCGAGCGCGGCCCCGCCGTCGCCGGCCTCCAGGACGTCGTGATGCTCGTCGAGCACGAGACGCAGGGCCAGGCGAACGGCTTCGTCGTCGTCGACGATCAGCACCCGCGCCCGCGCTCGCGAGTCCACGCGGGGAATCTACCAGAGGGCGGGCCCCTCATACAGAACGAAAGGATATAGGGATCTTTAAATCATCTACGAGGGCCGAGCCTATCCCCGCGGCGAGGGGATGCGGGCCGGGCTCAGCTCGATCTTGGCGGTGGCCCGCGCCGCGTTGACCCAGTCCTGCCAGGCCCGACCCTGGCGCTTGCCCAGCACTTCCGTCGACAGCTTGTCGCGCTCGGCGGGCAGGTCCTTCAGGTCGGGCGCGACGCGTTCGTGGACCTTGACCACGTAGAAGCCCTGCGCGGTCTTGACGGGCGCGGTGACGGCGCCGGCCGGCGCCTCCAGGGCGGCGATCATGACGTCGCCCGGCAGCTTGTCGGCGGGCTTGGCCCGCGAGAAGCGGGGCGCCTCGGTGATGGGCGCGCCGGCCTTCTGGGCGGCCGCCGCGAAGTCGCCGCCCTTCGCCCCCGCCACGATCGCGTTGGCGCGCTCCAGCGCGATGGCCTCCGCCTTCTGGCGCTTGACGCTGGCCGTCACCCGGTCCTTGATCGCGGCCAGGGGCGGCACCGCCGCCGGCAGCTCGTCCACGGTCTTGAGCACGAGGTAGCCCACCGGCGTCTTCATCGCCGTCGACACCCCGCCCTTGGCCAGCCCGAACGCGGTCTCCTCGATAGGTTCCGGAGGCGGCATCCCCCGCGTCCGCTCCCGACGCGGGATCGCGGTCTCCACCGGCGTCAGGCTGAGGCTCCGGGCCTGGGCCATGAAGTCGGGCGCGCCCAGGAGCTTGGTGCGCGCCTCCTCGGCCTTCGCCTTCGCCCCCTGGTCCGCGACCTCGTTCTGGAGCTGGTCGCGGATCTGGCCGGCCACCTCGCGCAGCGGCTTCTTGCCGGCCTCCCGGATGTCCGTGATCCTGATGACGTGGAACCCGAACGGCGTGCGCACCGGCTCCGGCGTCATCTCGCCTTTCTTGAGCTTGAACAGGGCGGCCTCGAACTCCGGCACCACCTCGCCCTTGCTCACCCAGCCCAGCTCGCCCTTGCTCGCCTTCGATCCCGGATCCTCGCTCAGCTCGCCCGCGAGCTTGCCGAAGTCCTCCCCGGCCTTCACGCGCCGGATGACGTCGACGATCTTGTTCCGCGCCCGGTCCTCCGCCGCGCTGCCGCCGGTGTCGCCCACGCGGGCGAGGATGTGCATGGCCTTGGCCTGGTGCGGAATGTCGAAGTCCTTGGCGTGCTCGGTGTAGTACTTCTCCACCTCGGCGTCGGTGATGGGACGGATGAAGTCGCGGGGCACGAACGTCACGTACTGGATCAGCCGCCGCTCGGGCAGCCGGAACTCCGCCGCGTGATCCTTGAGGTAGGTCTCCAGCTCGGCGTCGGTCGCCGCCATGGTCGCCACGATCGGGTTCAGGTCGACGAAGGCCCACGCCGCGCGCGCTTCCTCGCGGCTCTGCACGAAGGCCTGCTCGACCTCGGGGTCGGTGACCTTCACCCCGGTCCGCACCAGGGTCTCCACCTTCATCCGGGTCAGCCGCCGGCGGATGTCGTCCTCGAACACGGTCTTGGAGACGTTGCTGCGCCGCAGGATCTCCTCGTAGCGCTTCATCGAGAAGCGCCCGCCCTCTTGAAAGTAGGCGATGCCGTGGATCTGCGCGTTCAGCTCCTCGTCGGTGGCCTCCAGGCGCTCGGCCCGCGCGCGCTGGACGATCAGCTCCTCCTGGACGAGGTCGTCCAGCACCTGCTGGGGCAGGCCCAGGCGCTCGGCCATCTCGGGCGAGAACCGCTCCCGCATCGTCTGGGCGTAGGCGTTGGCGTATTCCTGATAGCGGCGTTGATAGCGCTCGGGCGAGATCCCCTCGCCGTTGACCCGCGCCACCGAGTTGTCGCCGTCGCCGCGCAGGGTGTTCTGGCCGAACACGAACACCGAGGTGGCCACGAACGCGGCGATGACGACCAGGAGGCCGATCTGGAGCATTCTTCGATAGCGACGCATGACCGTGATCATTGAGCGTCCTTGTCGTCGGTCGGGACTCGGGGCGGGGGCGCGGCGCGCTCCTCGGGCACCACCCGGCGGGCCACCGTGATGAAGCCGGTGTGCGCGACCATGCGGTGGAAGGGGCGGACGGACTGGCCTTCGATGTTCCACGGCCGAAGCAGAGTCTCGAACGTTTCGATCAGTCCCCACTGCGGCTCGCGCTGCAGCGTCTCGGAGAGCTGGTGGGACTGGATGATGGTGGGCACGTAGGCGAGGAAGATCCCGCCCGGACGCAGGGCGGCGGCCACCCGCGGGCTCAGCGTCCACGGCTCGGGCAGGTCGAGGATGACCCGGTCGACGGGCCCTTCCTCGGCGATGCCGTCTTCCACGGGCCCGAGGCGCACGGTAAGGTTCGCCACCTCGCCCACCCGCATGTGGATGTTGGCGAGGGCGCGCCGGGCGAACTCATCACGCTGTTCATAGGTGATGACGCGACCCTCCGGGCCGACGGCCCGCAGCAGGGTCAGGGTCAGCGCCCCCGACCCCGTGCCCGCCTCCAGCACGCGACAGCCGGGGTAGACGTCGGCCCAGAACAGGATCATGGCCAGGTCCTTGGGATAGATCACCTGGGCCCCGCGCGGCATCTCGAGCACGTAGTCGGCCAGGGTCGGGCGGATGGCCAGGTAGCGGAGCCCCATCGAGCTGCGCACCCAGGTGCCCTCGGGCTGGCCGATGATCGCGTCGTGGCTGATCCAGCCGCGGTCGGAGTGAAACGTCTCCGACTTGCGCAGGAACAAGAGGTGCCGCTTGCCGCGCTGGTCGATGAGCAGCACCTGCTCGGCGTCCTGGAACGGCAGCCCGTCGTTCACGCGGCGACGATCTCGCGGTCCCGCGGCGCGGGCAGGAACCGCGCGCCCACGAACCCCGTGATGGGCAGCAGCGCGCTCACCCACAGCGCGGCGGGGACGCCCCAGCGGTCGGCCAGCCACCCGAGCAGGGTGACCGCGACGCCGCCCGTGCCCATGGCCAGCCCCACCATGAGGCCGGAGGCCATGCCGGCGTTCCGCGGCATGTACGCCTGACCGAGCACGACGGAGACCGAGAAGGTCGAGGTCAGGAGCGCGCCGAAGACGCCCAGCGCGATCAGCCGCAGCACGAACCCGTCGACGAGCAGGAAGAGCGCGCCGAACGGAATCACGGCGAGGAAGGCCCACTGCACCAGCGCCCGCGCGCCCCAGCGGTCGGCGAGGGGCCCGGCCAGCACCGTCCCGACGGCCCCCGAGCCGAGGAAGACGAAGAGCACCGCGCCGACCATGCCGGGATCGGTCTTCAGATGATCGACGAAGTAGAACGGCACGAAGGTGGCGAACCCCATCGACGACCACGAGCGCATCGAGCCGATGGCGATGAGCAAGGCCATCGCCTTCGGCATGGTCACCCCACGGACCTCGCGCGCGGCGGCGTGCTGGCGCGCCGAGGCGCGGGACATCGCGGGCAGCATGCCGACGACCGCGACGGTCATGATCGCGCTCGGCACGAGCATGCCGAGCGTGCCGCCCAGACCGAACGCGGTGATGAGGAACGCCGCGAGCAGCGGCCCCGACGCGTAGCCGATGTTGCCGCCGAGGGAAAACCAGGAGAGCGCGGTGGCCTTGCGGTCGCCGGCCACGCTGGTCGCGGTGCGATAGCCCTCCGGGTGATAGGCGGCGACCCCGAGTCCCATGATCACGATCAGGGCCATCAGCGCCTGGTATCCGGTGGCGACGCCGGTGAGCGCGATGGCGGCGCCGGACAGCATCAGCGCAAGGGGCAGGAGCCAGCGTCGGGCCGATCGATCCGCGAAGTAGCCGAACAGGGGCTGCACGATCGAGGACGTGACCATCGACACGAACACCAGCGTGCCGACCTGGGCGTAGGTGAGCCCGTGCGCGATCTTCATGAACGGCAGCACCGCCGCCAGCGCGCCCTGGTTCACGTCGATGACGAGGTGGCCGAACGCGAGCAGACCGATGAGCCGGAGGTTCGGCCTGACTCGCTCGACGGTCTCGACGAAGAATGCGGGGGTGGCGGCGGCGGACAGCACCGCCTGCTTCGCTTCAGCCATGTCGCGCCAATGTTACACCACCGGGGCGCGAAAATCCGCCCGGCGGCGGCGCAGGAGCCCGAGGAGCGGCGGCGCGACGAGGGCGAGCGCGCCCAGCAGCAGCAGGGTCGCGGTCAGCGGGCGCGACACCAGCTCCAGCACGCTGCCGCGGCCCAGGAAGAGCGACTGGCGGAGCGTCTTCTCCATCATCGGCCCCAGCACGAGCGCGACGACCAGCGGCGAGGGATCGACGGCGAGCTTGCGGAGCCCGTAGCCGAAGAGCCCGAACAAGAGCAGCACCCAAAGATCCAGGAAGCTGTTGTTGAGGCTGTAGGCGCCCAGCAGGCACAGGAGCAGGACCAGCGTGGCCAGGAGCTTCTGCGGCATCCTGAGCACGCTCACGAAGAGGCCGACCAGCGGCAGGTTGAGGATCAGCAGCATGAAGTTGCCCACGTACATGCTGGCCACGAAGCCCCAGAAGACCTCGGGCCGCTGGCTGATCAGGAGCGGCCCCGGTTGCAGCCCGTGGAGCACGAGCGCGCCCAGGAGGATGGCGGTGGCCGGCGAGAACGGGATGCCCAGCGACAGCAGCGGCACCATCGCGCCCGCGGTCGCCCCGTTGTTGGCGGCCTCCGGCCCCGCCACGCCCTCGATCATGCCGGTGCCGAAGCGCTCGGGGGTGCGCGACACCCTCTTTTCGAGCGCGTAGCTGATGAACGTGGAGAGCACCGCGGCCGGGCCGGGGATGAGTCCGGTCAGGAAGCCGACGACCGAGCCGCGCGCGATCGGCGCCCACGAGCGCCGCCACTCCTCGCGGGTGGGAAACATGTCGCGCAGCTTCACGCCCGCGATCACCGTCCGGCCGAGCCCGGCCTCGATGAGCAGCAGGATCTCGGCGACGCCGTAGAGTCCCATGATCACGGGCACCAGATCGATGCCCTGCGAGAGCTGGACGGACCCGAACGTGAACCGGCGCAGCGCGGAGATCGGATCCATGCCCACGGTGCCGAGGGCGAGCCCGATCGCCACCATCAGGAAGGCGTGCAGCACCGAGCCGCCGGACAGCCGCGAGAGCAGCGCGAGCCCGGCCAGCGCGATCGCGAAGTACTCGGGCGGGCCGAACCGGACGGCGAGGTCGGCGAGCCACGACGATGCGAGCACGATGCCGACCACGCCGACGGATCCGGCGACGAACGAGCCCACCGCGGCTACGGCCAGCGCCGCCCCCGCGCGGCCCTTCTTCGTCATCTGGTACCCGTCGAGCAGGGTGACGACCGAGCCCGCCTCGCCCGGCACGTTGACGAGGATAGAGGTCGTGGAGCCGCCGTACATCGCGCCGTAGTAGATGCCGGCGAGCATGATCAGCGCGGTGGCCGGGTGCAGCGCGAAGGTCGACGGCAGCAGCAACGCCATCGCGCCGACCGGCCCGATGCCCGGCAATACGCCGACGATCGTGCCCACGAGCGCCCCGACGAAGCAGGCGGCGAGATTGGTGGGCGTCAGCGCGATCGTGAACCCGTAGAGCAAGCCCTCGAGTGGTCCCATCGGATCCCTAATGAGGCCAGAGGCCCTGAGGCAACGTCACGCCGAGGAGATTCGCGAAGAGATAGTACGAGCCTTCGGCGCTCAGCACTGCGGTGAGCACCGCGCCGAGCCAGCCAGCGCCGAACTGGCGGAGCAGCGTGGCCACGAACACCAGCGCCGCCAGCGGATAACCGATCCACGGCATCAGCAGGCAGAAGCCGGCCAGCGTGGCGACCGTGATCCAGACGCGCCGGCGATCGTCCGGCGCCGCGTCCACGGCCTCACCGACGGGTACGACCCCCGCGCGCCGAAAGGCGAGCGCGGTGACCACTAGCGCGACGACGCACGCGAAGGCGCCGACGGCCGCCGGGTAGAAGCCGGGGCCCGGACGCGCCGCCGCGCCCAGCGGCATGCGCAGCGCCTGGAACAGATAGATCGCGCTCACGATCAGCATCGCGAGCGCCACCACACGCTCGGTCATCTACTTCTTGAGCATGCCGAGCCGCTTGAGGATCTCGCCGTGCTCCTTGTACTCGCGCCACAGGTCCTGGCGCACCTTGTCGCCGGCGCGATAGTCGATGTCCACCCCGCGGGCCGCGATCAGGCTCACGAATCCGGGGTCGTCCATCGCGGCCTTGGTGGCGTCGTGCAGGTACTTGACGATCGGCGCCGGCGTGCCCTTGGGCGCGGTCAGGACGAACCACACGCCCATCGCGAAGTCGTAGCCCAGCTCCTTGGCCGTCGGCGCGTCAGGGAACATCGCGTGGCGGGTCCGCTGGAACACCACCAGCACCCGGAGCTTCTTGCCGTCGACCAGCGGTTTCACCTCGCCGGGCTGGGCCACGATGGCCTCGACGTGACCTCCGAGCAGCGCCGGGCTGCCTTCGCCCCAGCCCGAGAACGGCACGTGGGTGATCTTCACGTTGGCGCGCCGGGTCAGCTCCTCGAGGCTCAGGTGACTGGACGTCGTCTCCCCCGGTGAGGCCACCCGCAGCTTGCCGGGCGCCGCCTTCGCGGCGCCGAGGAATTCCCCCACGGTCTTCCACGGCGAATCCGCCTTCACGGCGAGCACCGGATAGAACGAGATCAAGTTGATGATCGGCTCGTAGTCGTCAGGCGTCTTGTACGGAAGGTCGTTGACCTGCGGCTGGATGACCAGGCTCGACAGGGTCGCCAGGACCGTCGTGTAGCCGTCGGGCTTGGCCTGGATGGCCTCGGCGGTGCCCACGGAGCCACCGCCACCGGGCCGGTTCAGCACGACCACGCCCTTGGGATATTTCTTCTTCATCAGCTCGGCGAGCGGGCGCCCCACGATGTCCACCATCCCGCCCGCCGGATACGCGGCGATGATCGTCAGCGGGCGTTCCGGATACTCCGCCGCCGCGGGGAGGGCGGCGGCCAGCAGCACGACCGCGATCAGGACGACACGAGTCATGAGGTCTCCTTTTTTCCCGGCTATCGCCGCCCCAGCTCTTTCAGCGCGCGGTCGCGATACGTGAGCGTGAACAGCTTGTCGCCGGAGAGGAAGTCCGTGTACTTGAGGTAGCCGAGCTCGGCGTTCAGCTTCTGCATGCTGTCGAGCGTGCTCGGATCGACCTCGAGGTTGGGGTCGATCACGTGGGGCCGCGCCTTCTTGATGACCTCTTTCTTGGCCTGCGTGTACTTGACGATGACGTCGATGTTGCGGTCCTCGCCCCAGCCCTTGCCGCCGTCGGCGGCGAGATCGCGCGCGGCCTTGAGATAGCCGAGCATGACCTTGTGGGCGAGGTCGCCGTTGGCCTTGGCCCACTCGGCGTTCCAGAACGCCGCGGTGATCGGCACGGCCTTGGCTCCCTCCGGTCGCGCGAGCGGGCGGACGGCCACGCCCTTCTCCTCGGCGAGCGTGGGGAACGGCTCGGTGAGGATGGCGGCGTCGATCGCCCCCGACTCCAGCGCGGGCACCATGTCGGGGAACGGCATGATCCTGACCGTCACGTCCTTGATCGTGAGCCCGTCCCGGCGCAGCACCTGGTCGAGCATCCACTCCACGGCGGCGCCGCGGGTGTTGAGGGCCACCGGCCGCCCCCGGAGATCGGCGATGCGCTTGATCTCTTTCCCCCACGCGGCCTTGCGCACGGTGAAGTAGTCCTCGAAATATCCGAAGTGAAGCGGCGCGATGAACTCGATCGGCAGCTTGGCGGCGATCGCGTTGAAGCCCGCCGCGCCCATCCCCGCGCCGCCGACCTGGAGCTGGCCGGTGGCGACCTGCGTGGTGATCTCGGCGCCCCCCGGCAGCCGCACGAGCTGGGCGTTGATGCCGCCGGGGATCAGGTAGCGATCGGCCATGAGATAGAGCACGGCGAACGAGTCCGACGCGATGTATCCGATCTTCACGGTCGGCCCCTGGGCCGACGCGCCGCACGACATCGCGACGACGGCCAGCATCACGAACACGACGATGCGCACTGCGTTCATCGTCCCCTCCTTGTCGACTCGGCGACAGATGTTAACCGGACCGATCAGAACGCGCTCGACTCTTCTTGCCACGACAGGACGCGCCGCTGAATCGCCCCCAGCCCGCGGGTGAGCAGGAGCCCGAGGGCGCCGACCAGCACGAAGGCGCCGTACATCTCGACCGTGCTCAGCATCTGCCAGTGGCGATAGACGAGATGGCCGAGCCCCGACTTGGCGGTGATGAACTCCACCGCCACGATCGTCACCAGGGCCAGGCCGAGGCCGAGCCGGAGACCGGTGAAGATCGAGGGCAGCGCGGCGGGCAGGATGACCTTGCGGAAGAGACGCCCGCCGTCCGCGCCGTAATTGCGCCCGACCTCGAGGAGCCGCGGGTCCATCGTCTGCACGCCCGCGAAGGTGCTGATGGTGATCTGAAAGAACGCCGAGAGCGCCCCGGTCAGCACGAACGCCGGCTCGCCGACGCCGAGCACGATCAGCAGGAACGGCAGCATGGCGACCTTCGGCACCGGAAACAGGAACGCGAGGTAGGGATCGACGACCTGGCGCAGGGCGCGGATCTTGCCCATGCCGAGCCCCAGCGGCACCCCGGCGAGGGCGGCGAGCGCGAAGGCGACGGCGAGGCGAGTGAGCGTGGTCAGCGTTTCGGCGCCGAGGTCACCCCCGCTGAAGTTGGCGACGAGCCCCGCGCCCACCGCCGTCGGCGGCGGAAAGTATCGCGGCGAGACGATCGCCAGTCGCGCCGCGACTTCCCACAGCGCGAGCAGCGCGAGCGGCACGGCGAGTGTCATCGCTCCGCCACGTCCTGCACCCAGGGCAAGAGCCGCGCGCGGATCGCCGCCAACCCGTACGACAGCGCGGCGCCGAGGACCGCGATCACCAGGAACGTCGCGTACATGTCCTCGACCTTGAGCACCTGCCACGAGAGCCACAGGAGCGCGCCGAGCCCGCGGCTGGCCGCCACGATCTCGACGGCCACCGCCACGATCAGCGCGTACCCGAGGCCGAGCCGCAGCCCGGTGAAGATGTGCGGCAGCGCGCCCGGCAACAGCACGGCCGTGAACAGCCGCCAGCCCCGCGCGCCGTAGTGAAGGGCAGCCTCGACGACCAGACGGTCGATCTGCCGAACTCCATGCGTGGTCGTGAAGGCGACGAGGAAGAACGAGGTCACCGCGGTCGTGACGATCGTCGCTACTTCACCGGCCGGAACCAGGAAGCTCACCAGCGGCAGGAAGAGCACGCTCGGGATCGGATAGACCACCGCGAACACCGGATCGAGCCCGTCCCGCAGCCGTCGCCACAGGCCCATGCCGAGCCCCACCGCGACGCCGAGTATCGAGGCGGCGGCGAACGCCCAGCCGACGCGCGCGAGCGTCGCCGAGGTGTGATTCCACAACGTGCCCGCGAGGGCAAGGCGCTGGAGATGGACGCCGATCGTGGACGGCCGAGGAAAGAACGCCTCGCGAATCACGCCCGAGGCGCTCGCGCACTCCCACAACGCGACGAGCACGAGCGGCGAGACGGCCGCGATCCAGTGCTCGGCGAGCCAGCGCCTCA
>DATHGT010000381.1:0-6912 GCA_035317605.1 Candidatus Acidiferrum sp.
GAGCGCTTTCCTGACCACGTCGAGGCGGCGGGAGATCAGCGCGGCGCGCTCGTCGTCGGCGACGGTTTCGCGCTCGGCCAGCGCGGTCACGATCTCGTCGGTCGCCTTGGGCGCGGGCTTGTCGGGGAACGTGGTCTTGAAGACGCGCGCGGCCGCGGCATCGAGGTCCGCCAGCTTTTCCTCGCGCTGGACGCGCTGAATCCGCGCGGTCGCCGCGCGCGCGCGAAGCGCCGCCAGGTCGCGCTCGCCGACGATGGGTTGCAGGGTCAGCTTCACCTGGGGCGTGGCGCGCATGAAATCGGCGACCTTCTGGAGCTGCTTCTGGACCTCCGGCGTGAGGCTGGCGCCGCCAGGCTCGAACACCACGGGATCGATCGCGACCGACTCCACCGTGTCGCCCTTCTGGAAGATCTTGCCGATGGCGCGGAAGGGCGCGGTCACGATCTTGACCATCACGTTCTTGATGACGGTGGCGATGGCCTCGCCGAAGCTGAACTCCGGCGCGCTCATCTTCCCACCGACCGGCACCGAGAGACGGATGTCGCCGCGCGTGTCCTTCATGAGGGCCACGGCCAGACCGAGCGGGATGCCGATCTTCTTGTCGGCCTCGGCGCCGGCGGCGCGCTCGACGTTGAGGCGCTCGACCACGATGTCGTTGCTGGCCTCGAGCTGGTCGCCGACGACCCGATAGTGGACCTTGGTCGACAGCCGGCCGCTGCCGGCGACCCAGTCCATGAAGTGTTTGAGGTACGGGTTGGCGCGCGGGATCGCGAAGTCGCGCAGCTCGCCGGCCACGTCGAGGTAGAACGGCTCACCGAACGGCGCCACCTGCCCCTTCAGATCGATGGCGCCCGCCGCGCCCACGATGCCCTGCACGGTGACGTCCGCGCGCGCGTCGGGCGCATTGCGCAGGTTGCGGACGCCGACGGCGAGCTTGCTGATCTCCTCCGAGTAGAACGGGGTCGTCGTGCGATCCACGAACCGCACGTCGCCGTCGACGAGCGTGATGTCCCCGACCTCGAGGGCCAGGCGCTTCGCCGCGCCGGCCGGCGGCGTGGATGCGGTCGGGGAGGCGGGGGCGGCCGGTGTGGCCGGCGCGGCGGTCGGCGGCGCGGCGGGTGACGCAGGAGCGGGCGATGGCGCGCTTGCGACCGCCGGGACTACCGGCGTGATCGAGGAGCGCCCCGGGTTTCCCGGGGCGCTCCGAGCGTCGGGGGGCTTGGGGGCCATTTCGGGGCCCCCATGTGAGCCAGTCAACATGGTCCGCAGCGGGAAGCTGCCGTCCTTCTCGCGCTCGAGCAGCGCCGCCGGCTTGCGGATGGCCACGCGGGCCACACGGATGCGCTCGGGCCAGTCCGCCTCGAGGCCGGTGATCTCGACGCTCTCCACGGCGAGCGGCGGGCGCGCGCCCGGGCCCAGCGTCAGCTTGCTGGCGCCGGCGCTTCCCGTCACCGCGATGCGCGGCAGCTCGCTCATCACGCCCTTCACCCGCAGCGTGGCCACCGCGCGCCCGGTGAAGGGCACGTCGACGGGCAGGAATCGACGGTAGGCGGCGAGCGCGACGTCGCGCGCCTCGACATTGAGGTCCAGCGTGTACGAGGCCAGCTCGGCCGTCCCGTTGACGACCACGGTGCCCGACTCCGGCAGCTCGGCGGTGAGCGCGGTGCGCGCGGTCCCGCGGAACGGCCACTCGACGTTCTCGACGCTCACCTTCAGCGAGCGTAGCGGGAGACGGCGCGGGGGCGAGACGCTCGAGTCCACGATGGTCGGCACGCCGGTGACCTCGAGCCGCGCCGCGGTGACGACCCCGTCGCGATACACCACGTCGCGCGAGGTCAGGCTCAGTGTCGGCGTGGAGACGAGCGCGACCGTTTCTCCCGCGCGCACGAGGCCGATGTCGGCGATGGTCACCTCGCCGCCGCCCTTCACGCCGGCCTTCGCGTCGTATTCGACCGCGATCTTGGTCTCGAATCGACCGCGCTGGGGCTTCATCGGCGACGTGGTGGGCACGTAACTCCAGAACGGCGTGAGCTCGAGCCCGCGCACGACGACGAGGGCGCGGGCGTGCACGGGTTGGAGACGCAGGTCCTCCACGGTCACCGTGAACGGCGAGCCGCCCAGTGTGAAGGCGACGTTGGCGCGACCGGGAGCGGCGCCGACGGTGGCGAGATCCTGCGCGTCGGCGCGGAGGCCGGCGATCTCCCACGTCTGCGGCGGACTCACCACGCGATCGTCGAAGACCGCCCCGCCGTCGGTGAGCGCGAAGCGGCCGAGCGTGAGGTGCAGCGGCTCCTTCTTCGGTGACGGCGGCGCGGAGGCAAAGCGGGCCAGGATGTCCGAGACGTTCAGCTCGTTCGGGCCCACCCGCACGATGCGCACGCGCGGGCGGCTCAGCGCGACTGAATCGAGATGGAGCCGGCCGCGCAGCAGCGGCCACAGACGGAACTGGACGTCCAGCCGCTCGAACTCGGCGAGCGGCGGACCGGAGCGGTCGGCCACCCGGACGCCCGCGAGGCTGAGCCGCCGGGTGAAGAGGTTCAACCGCAGCTCGCCGATCGTGACCTCGCGGCCGATCGCCGCGCCCAGCTGAGCCACGGCGATGCGGCGGGCGAGGGGCGGCAGGGCGACGAGGACGAGGGCGACCAGCGCGACCAGGACGATGCCGATCGCGATCCAGGTTCGCGGACGCCGGAACACTCCCATCACGCGCGCGTCATCGAGCGACGGCGCCGTCGATCATCCGCACCTCGTGCCTCGGCAGCGGGGTGGCGATCCCGCGCTTGCGGAAGGCCTCGATCAGCTCCTCGTAGAGGCGCGGCTCGACGACTCCGGCGTCGGCGGCGCGCACCCAGGGCTGCAGCCGGATCTTGATCGCGACGTCGGTCACCTCGCCGATACCGACCAGCGGCGCGGGATCGGTCAGGACGCCGGGGTTGGCGGCCAGCACCGCGCGGACGGTACCGAGGGCCGTGGGCAGATCGGCCGAATGCGGGATGCCCACGGTGAGCGACACCTGGCGCATCGAGCCGTGGTTGTGCAGGATCTCGCCGGCGATCTTGCGGTTGGGGATGATGACCCGCGAGAAATCCGCGTGCACCAGCGTGGTCGAGAACAGCTCGATGGAGGCCACGTTGCCGTTGACCCCGGTGACCTCGATGTACTCGCCGATGCGGAAGGGCTTGGTGAGGATGATGGTCAGTCCGGCCACCAAGTTGGTGAGCAACCCTTGCAGCGCGAGGCCGATGCCGATGCCGGCCACGCCGATGCCGGCGACGAGCGGCGCGATCTGGAACCCGAACTTGTCGAGGGCGACGACCAGCGCGAACAGCAGGATGACGAGCTTGAGCGCCCGCACCGCGAGCGTGCGGATCGGCACGTCGATGCCCGCCCGCTCCATGCGCCGCTCGGCGAGCTGACCGAGCCAGCGCGCGATCATGAAGCCCGCGACCAGGATGACGAGCGCGCCGAGGACCTCGAAGCCGTAGCGGATCGCGAGATCGACCATCAGCGTCTTGGCGATCCCCCCCGTGCCGAGTGGATTCATGACTTCTCCTCGCCAGCGTCAGTGTCAACTGCCCGGTGGAGGGTAGCGCGCCCCCGCGGAAGCGGCAATGCCCTGCGTGGTCCTCGCGCTTCTAGCGCTCGAGGATCTGTTCCTGGCTGACGGCGATCGGCTTGCCCCACCACCCCTCGTCGCGGGCCAGCGTGATGTCCGCGCGCTTCACGCGCGGGGGCGCGCCCTCGCCGTTGCGGGCGGAGAAGAACAGGTGATCGCCCGAGGCGAAGTGGGTTGGATGCTCGCGCCAGGTCTTCCACTCTTCTCCGCTGGCGCAGCCCGCCACCACCAACAGCGCCCCCGAGAGCAGCACCAACCGAACGTGATTCCGTCGCATGGGTAGAACCTCCTTCGCGCTCGGCGAATTTCCGACTGCCACCACGGCAAGAAGGAGGCCACACTAGCGCGCGCTGTAAAGAACCACAGAATCATGGAGATCGATGCGCGCGGCGCCGCGAACGGTTCATGGAAAAAGATGTCAACAGCGGCGAGAATTTTTCCCTCGGAGCCGTCGCTGGCCAGCGGTTGCACCGCCGGCCGGCCCTGGTCTACCCTCGCTCGCGTCGTTCGCCGGGCGCCCGCGCCCGGATCACACGCTGACGGAGGCCGACGGCCATGATCGTTCCGCTCACGCTCGGGGACTTTCTCGAACGCGCCGAGCTCGTCTACGGCGACCGCGAGGCCGTCGTCGACGAGCCGAGCCCGCCCGGCGGCGGCCTCGGCCGCTTCACCTACGCCACGTTCGCCGAGATGGCGCGCAGCCAGGCCGCCGCCCTCGACGACCTCGGGGTCGGCGAGAGCGAGCGGGTGGCCATCGTCTCGCCCAACGCCGCGCGGTTCCTGGTCAGCCTGTTCGGGGTCAGCGTGTTCGGGCGCGTCCTGGTGCCCGTCAACTTCCGGCTCAACGCCGAGGAGATCCGCTACATCATCGAGCACTCCGGCGCGACGGTGCTGCTCGTCGATCCCGAGCTGGACGAGCCGCTGCGCGGCCTCCCGGTGAAGCACCGGTTCGTGCTCGGCGGCGCGACCGACGGGCAGCTCTTCCTGAGAACGGGCGCCACCCCGCGCTTCGCCGTCACCGACGAGAACGCGACGGTCTCCATCAACTACACCTCGGGGACCACCGCGCGGCCCAAGGGCGTGCAGCTCACCCACCGCAACTTCTGGCTCAACGCGGTCACCTTCGGCTGGCACCTCGGCATGACCGACCGCGACGTGTACCTGCACACGCTGCCGACCTTTCACTGCAACGGCTGGGGCATGCCCTACGCGGTCACCGCGATGGGAGTCCGCCAGGTCATCATCCGCAAGATCGACGGCGAGGAGATCCTCAAGCGCGTCGAGGCCGAGGGCGTCACGCTGTTCAACTGCGCTCCCGCGGTGATCGCCGCCGTCCTCGACGCCGCCGCGGCCCGGCGGGCGCGGGGCGAGGCCGTGCCGGGGCGTGGGCGGGTGCGCGTGGTCATCGCGGGCGCGCCGCCACCGTCGCGGACCATCGAGCGCATCGAGACCGAGCTGGGCTGGGAGTTCATCCAGATCTACGGGCTCACCGAGACCGCACCGCTGCTCACCATCAACCGCGCCCCGGCCGAGTGGGACGGACTCGAGGCCCCCGAGCGCGCCCGTCGCCTGTCTCGCGCGGGAGTGCCCGCGGTCGGCGTGCGCATGCGGGTCGACGGCGAGGGCGAGGTGCTGGCGCGCTCCAACCACGTGTTCGAGGGCTACTGGAACCAGCCCGAGGAGACGGGCCGGGCGCTGGTCGACGGCTGGTTCCATACCGGCGACGGCGGTTACGCCGAGGGCGCGTACGTGGCCATCACCGACCGGAAGAAGGACGTGATCATCACCGGCGGCGAGAACGTATCGTCGATCGAGGTCGAAGATTGTCTCTTCCAGCACCCGGCCGTGGCCGAGGTCGCGGTGATCGGCGTGCCCGACGAGAAGTGGGGCGAGACGATCAAGGCCCTCGTGGTCCTGCGCCCGGGCGCCAGTTGCACCGAGCGGGACCTGATGGAGCACTGCCGGAGCCGCATGACCCACTACAAGTGTCCGACCTCGGTCGAGATCCGGGACGCCCTGGTCCGCACCGCCACCGGCAAGCTCCAGAAGTTCAAGCTCCGCGAGCCATACTGGGCCGGGCGCGCGCGCCGCGTGAACTAGGCGCCCCGGCCGGGGCGCCGGTATCCGATCTCCGCCAGGGGCTTGACTTCGGTTCTATGGTTCTATATATTTCGAAATATGAAGACCATCGCGCGACTTTCCCTGGCCCAGCTCGAGGCGAGTGACGAGCACGTCGAGGCATTCAAGGCCCTGGCGCACCTGACCCGCCTCCAGGTCTTCTTCTTCCTGGTGCGCGCGGGCCGGGAGATGTCGGTGGGCGAGATCCAGACCGAGGTCGAGATTCCGGGCCCGACCCTGTCGCACCACCTGGACCTGCTCCGGCGGGCCGGCCTGGTCGAGAGCCGCAAGGAAGAGCGGTACATCTACTATTCCGTGAAGCGGGATGCGGTGACGGCGCTGGTGCGCCTGCTCACTGCGTGCTGCTAGAGGAGAATTCCATGAGCGCGAGAGTGCATCTCCATCTCCACGTGTCGGATCTGGCCAAGAGCCGGGAGTTCTACGAGAAGTTCCTCGGCGCCGGGCCGGTCAAGGTGAAGTCCGGGTACGTGAAGTTCCTTCCCGAGTGGGCCCCCGTCAACCTGGCCCTCTCCGATGGCGGGGCGGCCGGTGCGGGCACGATCGATCACGTCGGCGTGCAGGTGGACGCGGTGCCCACCGTGATCGCCGAACTGGCCCGCGTCAAGGCGGCTGGCCTGCCGGTGCGGGAGGAGATGGGCGTCGACTGCTGCCACGCGAACCAGGACAAGTTCTGGGTCCAGGATCCCGACGGCGTCGAGTGGGAGGTCTATCACCTCAACTACGACCTCGAGAGCGAGGTCACCGCGCCTCGCCCCATGTGACTGCCGCTGGCCAAGAGCGGCGGGTCCTGCTGCTCGTCGTGAGGACACACCGATGAGCGACGACATCAAGGGCATCGTGAAGGAAAAGTACGCGCGGGCCGCGCTCCGGGTGACCGCGGTCGATGGCACGTCCTGCTGCGGCACGGCCTCGTCTCGAGGCGAGTGCGATCCGATCACCTCGGGTATCTACGCGGACAGTGACACGTCCGCGCTGCCCGCCGAAGCCCGGGCGGCCTCGCTCGGCTGCGGGAACCCGACGGCCCTGGCGGAGCTCAAGGCGGGCGAGACCGTCCTCGACCTCGGATCGGGAGGCGGCATCGACGTGCTGCTGTCCGCTAGGCGCGTGGGACCGACCGGCAAGGCGTACGGCCTCGACATGACCGACGAGATGCTGGC
>DATHGT010000382.1:0-6244 GCA_035317605.1 Candidatus Acidiferrum sp.
TGCTTGGCCCACTCGTCCATCGTGCGCACCATGCCGCCCGCGCCCTTGGCGGCGATGATCGCTTCCTC
The DNA here is from genome assembly GCA_035317605.1 of Candidatus Acidiferrum sp. GTDB lineage: Bacteria > Methylomirabilota > Methylomirabilia > Rokubacteriales > CSP1-6 > DATHGT01. The sequence continues at coordinate 69 of DATHGT010000382.1, forward strand.
CAGCTCGAGCGCGTCCCACTTGGCCACGGCCTGGCGCACGGCCTCGCGGTCTTCGGGGACGCCGAGCACGCTCAGCGCGGCGGCGCGATGGTTCGGGAAATTGCAGTGCAGATAGCTCCAGCGCCCGTTCTTGGCCGGGTACACGCCCATCACGCTGTTGCGCTCGGTCGACACCGGCGCCCCGTCCATCTGCATGTAGTGTCCGCTGCGGAGCGAGGCGGTCGCCTGACGGGTGTCGAGGGCGATCTCCTGACGGCGTCCCGTGCGCAGCTCCCACAGATCGGACACGGCGAGGCCGACCGCGGCGAGCGCGGCCGCGCTGGTCTCGCCGATGCGAAACGGCGTCGGCAGGATCGGATCGGCGCCGCCGGTGATGTCGACGCCGCGGGCCCGCGCGTCGTCCCAGCCGGCCACCGGCAAGATCGTACGGAGCGCATCGTTGATCATGGTCGGCAACCCTCCCTGCCCGCAGACGTTAGATGGGGATCACGACGCCCGTCAAGCGCCCCCACGGCCGGTGCGGCCGGGGCCGCGGCGAAGCCCCGGCGAGCGCTCTAGAACAGCGACAGGTCGATCGCGTCTCCCATCGTGCGGTAGCCGAGGTCGCTCTGGTGCAGGTGATCGCCGCAGTCGTAGATCGGCAGCATCTGGGTCGGATGATCGGGATCGCGCACGGCCTGATCGAAATCGACGATGGCGTCGAACGCGTCGGTCTTGCGCACCCATTCGTTGACGGCTTGACGGACGGCCTCGCGCCGGGGATTCCAGGCGCCGGGCAGGAACGTCTCGTTCTCGAACGGAGTCAGCGTCGCCACGATGACCTTGACGCCGCGGGCCTGGCCGCGCACGGCGAACTGCTTGAGCCCGGCGATCATCTGCGGGGCGGTGACTTCCTCCTCGGCCTTGCCCGGGCGATTCCGCAGATCGTTGGTGCCCAGCATGATGACGGTGTGGGTGACGCCGGGCTGGGCCAGCACGTCCCGGTCGAAGCGGCGCAGGCCGCTGTCGCCCCGGATGTCGTGCAGGATGCGATTGCCGCCGAGCCCCTGGTTCATCACGGCCATCGTCCGCCCGCCTCGCCGCGCGATCAACCGGCGCGCCAGCTGTGAGGGCCAGCTGTGATGGCCGTCGTGAGTCGAGATGTTGGCGTCGGTGAGCGAGTCGCCGACGGCGACGACCGCGCCCGTCTCTCGCGGCGCGACCACGTCGACGCCGCAGAGGAAATACCAGTCGTCGGTGAGGCGCCCGACCGGCATGGTCTCCTCGGCGGCGAAATCTCCCGGCGGCGACACGTAGTTGGTCTGCCGCGCGTAGCGTCCGGTGAGCCCGAAGCTCAGGGGCAAATCTTGTGGGAGGTGCATGCTGACGGCGAGGTCCGACAGCGGCGCGAACTCCAGCTCGACCGGATCGCTGACCACGAGGGCCCCGGCGGCGATCGTCGCGCTGGTCTCGCCGCCGAAGGTGAGCTGCCGGTGGGAGCCCGGCACCACCGCCGGTCCGGCGCTGCGCAGTCCGACGAAGGCGGTGCCGATGGCCAGCGGGCGAACGCCATAGGCGTTCGAGATGCGCACGCGCAGGCGGCTCCCGCCGAGACTCACCCGCGGAGTCATCCGCAGCGTGTGGTTGGCGAACGCTGCGCCTTCGGCGGGCGCCGGCGCGGCCGTCCAGGTTCCGACCCAGTGCGTGGTATCGCTCATGGCCTTGACGCCTCCTCCCACACTCGCGCCGATCGCTCTGTCTTGACCGGCTCGGTGTTGCGCACCCGACTCTAGAGTCGCGGTGATACGGCGTCAAGCGACCGTGCGGGATGTTTTCCGCGCAAGGCCCGTAGAGCGTTCGCACGACGCGCGCAAGGCATGTCTCGGTCCCGATGGCATCTCGATTGCGGATCTCGGCGCTTGAAAATCTCACACAGGGGGTTCCAGATGAGGTCTTGGCAAATCGCGTTGACTGTCCTGCTCGCTCTCCTGGTCACTGCCGCTCCCGTGCTCGCGCAGAGCACCGCGCCCGGTTCACCCAACCCGTACCCCGCACCCAGCGTCGCCCCCAGCATGCCGGGTGACGCGGCCAAGCCGACCACCCCGGGCTCGTCGCCCGCCCCGATGCCGCGCACACCGGGAACGAGCGCTCCGGCGGCGAGTCCCTCCACGATCGGCTCGGTGCCCGCGATGAAGAGCGACTGCGCGGGTGGGGGCTGGTCGAAGTTCTCGGCTCAGGGCTTCACCAACGAGGCCGAATGCCTGACCTGGCTCGACAAGCAGGGCAAGTAGCGACGACGTAACGAGCAGCTGTCACGCCGCTCGGCGTCCCCACGTCGTCGAGGAGGACGCCGAGCGGCGCGACGTTCAGCCAGGATCGTTCAGCTGGCCTTCTTCATGCGGCCGCGCGCCTGCTTGGCGCGCGCGGCGCCGATGGCGGTCTTGACTTCTTTCGCTTCTTCCGGCGGCGGCAGCACCGCCGGCATGCCGAGCGACTGGATCCACAGCTCCCGGCTCCAGCCAGTGGTGTGATACAGGTGCTCGTCTTCTTCGTCTTCGACTTCCTCGTGGGCGTCCTTCAGGGCCGCGGCCATCTCGCCCGAGGCCTTCTTGGCGAGCATGCCGATCAGCTCCCAGTTGAGGTGGTCCTTGGTTTCCGCGTGCACCACGCACTCGGTGGCGACCAGCTCGGCCGCCGCCGGATCGCCCGCTTCCAGGGCCATTTCCATGGCCTTCACGAGCGATTCACCGATGTGCTTGACGATGTTGCGGCCGGGCGTCTCCATGTCCGGATCGAGCCCGAGCGTGTCGAAGACGCCGCGCACCACCTGCACGTGGTTCTCGGTCTGCTCGAGATATTCCTGCCACTCTTCCTGCAGGTCTTCGTTGACCGCGCAGCGAAGGGCGGTGCGGTAGACGTCGAGCCCGCCCATCTCGGTTTGCAAGGCCTGGTAAAGCAGCTCCTGGATTTGTTCCTCGTTCATGGCAGCTCCTTTTCTCGAAAAACGCTGAAGCGATTGCCCAGGGGCAATCTCCATCGCCTTCTTCATGGGTCGCGACACTGAAGGGGCAAGCGTCGTGCCGCCGAGGACCGGTCGGCATTCTTCGGGGCGAAATCAGACGCGTCTTCGGAAACATTTTCCCCAGTCGACCGTCGCGGCTAAGATGAGCGCGTCGGCACGGGCGCGCGGGCGCCGGACAATCGAGGAGGATATCGGTGTGGTGACATGGCGGGCGTTGGTGCGGCTGGCCGTCGTGGCAATCGCGACACTTGCCGTGAACGCGTGCGATCGCCGGCCGGAAGCCCCCAAGACCAGTGCCGGCGGTGAGCGGTCGATCACGGTCGTGATCGCCGAGTACAGCAAGGACCACACGAAGCCGTTCTGGCAGGCTCTATCGGAGCACTACACCAAGCAGAGCGGGGTGAAGGTGGATCTGAGAGTCGTCGACTGGAACTCCATCGACCAGCAGGTCAGCGCCATGGTGCAGAACAACCGCCCGCCCGACGTGCTGAACCTGAACTCGTTCTCGAGCTACGCCAAGGACCACCTCCTCTACGCCGCCGACGAGGTGCTCTCGCCGAAAACCGCGGAGGATTTCCTGGAGGCGTTCGCGCGCGGTGGGCGGTACCAGGGCAAGCTCTACGGCTTCCCCATCCTCTCCAGCGCGCGGGCGTTCTTCTACAACAAGGACCTGTTCGCCAGGGCCGGAATTCCCGGACCACCGAAGACGTGGAACGATTTCACGACGGCGGCCCGGAAGATCCAGGCCCTCGGAGCCGGCACCATCGGCTACGCCCTCCCCCTCGGACCGGAGGAAGCCCAGGCCGAGTGGGCGATCTGGATGTGGAACAATGGGGGTGACTGGAAATCGGGCGACGCCTGGGCCATCAACGGCGAGCGGAACGTGCAGACGCTCCGGTTTCTCGCCGACCTGGCCAATCGCCACAAGGTCACGCAGGTGAACCCCGGCAAGACCAACCGCACCGACGGCGCCTTCCAGCTCTTCAAGGACGGCAAGGTCGGCATGGTCATCGGCTTCAGTCCGCTGGCCGCCCAGCTCGACGCCGAGGGCAAGGTGAACTACGGCGTGGCCGAGATGCCGACCAACGTGGGCCAGGCCGTCACCCTCGGCGTCGAGGACTACCTCATGGCCTTCAAGAAGAAGGACAACCAGGGGGCCGTGAAGGGATTCCTGGACCTCTACTATCAGCCGGAGCAGATCACGCGCTGGATCTCGGCCGAGGGCTTCCTGCCGGTGACCAAGTCCGGGCTCCAGCAGATGGCGTCGAACCCGAAGCTCAAGCCGTATCTGGACGCGCTGCCCAACGCCAGGCTCGCCCCGACGACCGATCCCGCGTGGGATCGGGTCAAGCTCGACGTCCAGCAAACGATCGGGCTCGCCGTGCAGCCCGGCGGCAATCCCAAGCAGGTGCTCGACCAGCTGCAGAAGAACGCCGTGGCCGCGGCGGGCAGCCGCTGAGCCGCTGACCGTCCCCGTGCGCCGCCGCGGATCGAGCCGGTGGCAAGCGCTCCTGTGGCTCGGTCCCAGCCTCGCGCTCATCGCCGCGGTCGTCGCGTATCCGGTCGGCGCGCTGGTGTCCGCCTCGCTCAGTCGCTACTCCATCACCGGCTTTCATCAGGGCTGGGCGGGGATGGGGAACTATCGACGTCTCCTGGAGCAGGCGGCGCTTCCCACCGTGGTGGCCACCACCGCGGTGTGGGTGACCGCGGTGGTCGGCGTGACGATCGTCATCTCGCTCGCCCTCGCCCAGCTCCTCAACGAGCGCTTCCCCGGCCGTCGGCTGGTGCGCTGGGCGCTCATCGTGCCGTGGGCGGCCTCCCTCATCATGACCGCGAAGCTCTTCGTGTGGATCTACGACTACTACTTCGGGATCCTGAACCACGTGCTGGTCTCGCTGGGCCTCGTGGCGGCGCCCGTCGACTGGCTCGGCGACGACGCCACCGTGATGGGCGCGATGGTCGCGGTCGGGATCTTCGTGTCGCTCCCGTTCACCACGTACGTGCTGCTGGCCGGGCTCCAGGCCATTCCGGGCGAGGTCTACGAGGCGGCGCGGGTGGACGGCGCGTCGGGCTGGCGCCGGTACCGGTCGATCACCCTGCCCCTGCTGCGTCCGGCGCTGCTGGTGGCCACCGTGCTGAACGTGATCTACGTCTTCAACTCGTTCCCCATCGTGTGGACGCTCAACGACCGCAACCCCGGCTTCGGCCACGACACGATGATCACCTACATGTACAAGATCGCCTTCAAGAGCGCGCTGCGCGACGTGGGACTGGCCGCCGCCCTCGGGGTCATCAACGTGCTGGTCATCCTGCTGGCCGTGCTGGTCTATCTGTCGACCGTTTCCTGGCGGGAGGCCGAGGCGTGAAGCGGGCGGCGCTGAGCGGCGCGGGCCTCGTCCTCGCCCTCGTCATCCTCTCGCCCTATCTCGTGATGGTCTTCACCGCGCTGAAGCCCGAGAGCGAGCTGCGCGTCACGCCGCCGCGGCTCCTCCCCGTGCGCTGGCAGCCCGCCAACTTCGCCGCCGTCCTGGCCGATCCGGAGTTCCTGACCTGGCTGCGCGTGTCGCTCGTGGTGGCGCTGGCGTCCACCGTGATCGTGGTGGTCGCCGCCACGCCCGCGGCGTACTACACCGCTCGCTACCGATTCCCCGGCCGCTCGGCCTTCCTCCTGCTCGTGCTGGTCACCCAGATGTTCTCGCCCACCGCGCTGGTGGTCGGGCTGTACCGTCAGTTCTTCGCGCTGGACCTCGTCAACACCTACGCCGCGCTCATCCTCACCAACGCGGCGTTCAACCTCGCCTTCGCCATCTGGATCCTGCGCGCGTTCTTCGCGTCGATCCCCCGCGAGATCGAGGAAGCCGCCGCCGTCGACGGCTGCGGCCGGCTGCGCGCGCTCGTCCGGGTCGTGCTGCCCCTGTCGCTGCCGGCCATGGTGACGGTGGTGATCTTCAGCTTCATCGCGGCCTGGAACGAGTACGTCGTCGCCCTCACCCTCATGACCGACCCGTCGCGCAAGCCGCTCACGGTCGGGATCACCTCCTACGTCACCGCGTACGTGCAGCACTGGAACCACCTGTTCACCGCGTCGCTCATCGCGATCGTGCCGGTGGTCGTGCTCTTCGCCCTGATCGAGCGCCACCTGGTCGGCGGCCTCACCGCCGGCAGCGTGAAGTAG
>DATHGT010000383.1:0-10226 GCA_035317605.1 Candidatus Acidiferrum sp.
CGCTCATTTCTTCGTGAGAAGCGCGACCCCGTCGGCGCACGCACGGGCCACGCCCGAGCTGGCCGTGTCCTGCCCCGGCATCTTGTCCCATCCGCCCTTCTCGATGAAGTCGGGCCGCGTCCAGGTGCTCGCTTCCTCGAATTCCTTGAGCTTCTGGGCATGGTTCGGCTGCTTCGTGAACTGGGCCACGCAGACCGCCGCCTGACTCGCCACCACGGCCTTGCCGCTCATCTCGTTGGTCGTGCCGGCGGTCGTCCAACCACCCCACCCAAAGCCGACGATCATGGCGACCACGGCTCCGCACACCACGCCCCATGATCCGTACTTGATCTTCGCCCCGGTCTCAGCCTTCATCGAGAAGACCTCCTGAAGAAGATTCTGCCTGATACCTAAGTCTCGACCGAGACGGCGCCCAATGGTATTGGATCTTGGTCCAATGGCCGCCCGACCTAGAAGCCGCGCCTCCGCATGCAGACACGGTACGAGGCTCTATACGTGGCGTCGGGCGCGCCGTCGGCGTCCAGCCCGTGGACCTGAGCATCCGGCGAGTGCGTGGGCTGTCCGTCGGACGCCTTGCGCGCGGCGGCGGCGCCGGTCTCGTCCTTCGAGGTCGGAGACGCCGCACCGCCCGCGCGCTGGTCGCGCGCTTCCCGGTTGCATGCGGCGATGTCTCCGGCCGTCGGCACTTCGGCGTCGGCGACGCCGACCAAGCCGGCCAAGCCGGCCAAGCCGGCCACGAGAAGCACCGTGAGCGCCCGCCACATGGGACGAGACAGGCCGATGCGCGGCCCGGCGCGCCCTCTTCCCGATTCATCGTGTCGCTTCATTCACGTCTCCTCGTGACGGAGGGCTCAGCGTTGCGGCCCGCCGCGGCGCTTCGCGCCTTCGGCGTCGAGCGGACCTGGGCGCGAGGTCCACCTCCCTCGTCGCTCCACTCGCGCCCGAGCTCCATCCACGTGTGCAAGTTGAAGTTGTACTGATAGACCATCCCCTCGCCGTCGAGGCCGAACAGGTCGTTCTGAGAGGCGCAGATCTGGATCAGCTTCGCCATGGCGTCACGCTTCTCCTCCCTCGTCTGGGAGCTCGGCGGGGAGGGCGTCGGCGCCCCCGACCGCGCGATGGATGGCCTCCAGCACGGTCGCGCGATCGAACGGCTTGCGCAGGTGACCCACCGCGCGCGACTTCTCGATGCGCTCCAGCGTCATCGCGTCGTCATGGCCGCTGACGAACACGATCGGAACCGTCAGCCGATCGTGCAGGTCGAACCCGCTCAGATCGTCCATGTGGACGTCGAGGACCAGGCAGGCGGCCTGGCCGCGCGGCAGCCACTCGAGGAATTCGCGCGCGGACGCGAAGGCCTCGCCCACGAAACCGGCCGACCGAACGACGCGCAGGAGCGAGCGCCGCACGGAGGCGTCGTCGTCGACAATCGCAATGATCGGCACGTCCTTCATGCGGGTTCCCCGGCTCTCACCGTAGGCGGACGCCCGACAGAATGCTATTGGACTTTAGTGCAGGGCAGAGGACGGCCGCGGGCCCGCGGGCCCGGTGTCAGCCGGCGGGAAGAGCGGGGGGCGCCGGCACCATCACGCCGGCGCGATCGGCCAGACGGACGAGCTCGGCCACGGATCCGGCCTGCATCTTCTCCATGACGCGCGCGCGATGCACCTTGACCGTCTTCTCACCGACGCCGAGCTGGCCGGCGATCTGCTTGTTCAGCATTCCCGTCACCACGAGGGCGAACACCTCGGTCTCGCGCGGGGTCAGCCGCGCGACGCGCGCTCGGGCTTCCGCGGTCCGGTCCTCCTCGCCACGATCCTTCACGCCCTTGGCCACCGCCCGCTGGACGGCCGCCACCAGCGCCGTGACCGCGAACGGCTTGGTGAGAAAGTCGACGGCCCCGGCCTTCATGGCCTGCACGCTCATCGGGATGTCGCCGTGTCCCGTGATGAAGACGATCGGCATGGGACGGCCCGCGCCCACCAGCGCCTCCTGCAGATGGAGGCCGGTGAGCCCGGGCATGCTCACGTCGAGCACGACGCAGCAGGGACCCGCGAACGGCGTGCGCGCCATGAAGTCGCCGGCCGACCCGAACGTCTCCACCCCGTAACCCGCCGACGTCAGCACGCGGGTCAGGCTCTTCCGCACGGAGGGATCGTCGTCGACCACGAAGACGACCGGCGCCGTCAACGGGAGGCCGCCGTGTCCACGGGCAAGAGGAACTGGAACGTCGCGCCGCCGTCCGCGTTGTTCCACGCCGTGAGTTGCCCGTGGTGGGCGCCGACGATGGTGCGGGCGATGGCGAGCCCCATGCCGAGCCCGTCGCGCTTGGTGGTGTACAGGGGCTCGAAGATGTGGTCCGCGTCCTCGGCGGCGATCCCCGCGCCCGCGTCCTGCACGGCGACGCCCACGAACGTCTCGCTGTCCCTGAACGTCCGGATCCTGAGGGTCCGATCGCCGGCCGCGATTGCGGGCATGGCGTCGAGGCCGTTGAGGACGAGATTGAGCAGCACCTGTTGCAGCTGGACCCGATCGCCGCGCACGCTCGGCAGGTCGGGAGCGGTCGTCAGCCGCATCGACACCGTGCGGATGGCCGCGTCGCTGGTCACCAGCCGCGCCACCTCGGTGACGACCTCGTTGAGGTCGAGCGGCACGTGTTCGAGATCGCCCTTCTTGAGCAGCCGGCGCAGTCGCTGGATCACGTGGGCCGCGCGCTGGTCGTCGGCGACGATGTCCTCGAGGATCTCGCGGATCCCGACGAAGTCCACGGCGTCGGTCCCCAGGAGGTGCAGCGCCACCTCCGCGTTGTTCAGGATCGCGGTCAGCGGCTGGTTCAGCTCGTGGGCCAGCGATGCGGTGAGCTCGCCCATGGCCGAGACCCGGCCGATGTGGGCCAGCTCTTGCCGGAGCCGCTGCATCTCCTGGTCGCCCCGCGTGCGGGCCAGCGCATTCGCGAACACCTCGCCGACGATCTGGAGGCCCTGCAGCACGCCGTCCCGCTGCCACGCGCGCTCCGCTCGCACGGAGGCGAACACGAGGCCGCCGACGACGGTGTCACCCACCAGCAGCGGCAGGGCGACCTGCGAGGTGAGGCCACGCGCGAGCGCGGTCCGTCGATCCACGGTGGCTTCGTCGGGAAGCTCGTCGATCCGCGACCAGGCCAGGGTCTCGCCGCACTGGACCCGGGCCGCCGTCCACGGGAAATCCTCCGCCCGCATCTCGTCGTCGGTCGTCCAGACGCGCGCGAGGCGGGTGTCCCGCGCGAACTCGATCAGCGCACCCCGGTCGACGTCCATGACGTCGCAGATCCGGCGAAGCCCCTGCTGGATCTCCCGATCGAAATCGACGGCGGACACGGCGCTGAACGTCGTCGAGAGGGACGACAGCATCCGCTCGAACGCCAGCCGCCCGGCGAGGGACACCTCCATGCGCCGGCGCTCGAGGGCGTCTCCGAAGCTGTGCGCCGCACGCCGGAGGAGCAGCCTCACGATCAGCCATGCCGCGGCGGCGATCAGGAGCAGGGCCCCGGCGAGATACCATGGCGACGTGAGCGGGGAGAGGAAGCTTATCTCGGACCTCCAAGCCGGTCGGCTTTCCAGCATAGCGCAGGAACAGCCCCTCGGTTCGGTCAAGGAATTCGACGGGTAGCGGCGCCGCGTTGGTCCTAAGTCCAATAGGCACGCGGGGGGCGCGGAGATTACGGTGGGGACGGGGGGAGTGAACCATGAGCGACGAGCCGGGGCCGGTGGCGAAGACGACCACCGACGTGAATGAGATCAAACGCACGAGCGGTCCGCAGACCAGCAACGGCAAGCGCTGGCAGGTGCAGATCAACGCGACGCCGTCTCGGGAGTGGCGGGAACTCTTCAAGGCCTCCGGGGACTCCTCGAACGCGGTGACCCTCCGCCGCCTGGAATTCGACGATGCGTCCCTGGCCTTCGAGAGCGACGAGGACCACGTGCAGCCGTGGATCACCGCCATCGACAAGTGGATCGCCTCGACCAATGCCCGACACCGGACCAGCCTGGAGCGGGTGCGTCGCGAGCGCTCCGAGCGCCTCGATGCCGATGCCAAGGAGCGCGAGCGCATTCGCCAGCTGAACGACCGCTTCAAAGATCTGTAGCCCCCGCGGCGGCCGCCGCTAGAATGGCCTCGTGACGGCCGCCCGCGCGCGCACGCGCCACTTCTCGATGATCCGTGACTTCCAGGTCGCGGACTTCTTCACCCTCGCCAACGGCATCTGCGGCACGGCGGCCATCTTCGTGGCCATGAATCACGTGCGCGAGGCGAGCGCCGACAAGGTCTACACGGCCGGCCTGCTCGTGATGGCGGCGCTGGTCTTCGACGTGCTGGACGGGCGGGTCGCCCGCCGGCGTCACCAGGCGTCGGCACTCGGGCGCGAGCTCGACTCGCTGGCGGACGTCATCAGCTTCGGCGTCGCCCCCGCGTGCCTGGCGTACGCGGTCGGGATGAAGACGCCCGCGGACGCGATCGTCCTCCTCTACTTCGTCGCCTGCGGCATCAGCCGGCTCGCCCGCTACAACGTCACCGCGGAAGCGTTGTCGGCCGCGACCGGCAAGGTGCGCTACTTCGAGGGCACGCCGATCCCCACGAGCGTCATCCTGGTCCTCGTCATGGTCGCCCTGGCGTGGCGCGGTCGGCTCGGCGCCGAGCTGCCGTTCGGCGTCGTGGACCTCGGTCTCCTCACCCTGCACCCGCTGGTGCTGTTGTTCGCGCTCTCCGGCTCGCTGATGATCAGCAAGACGCTGCGAATCCCGAAGCCCTGAGCCCCTCGCCACGGCGGGTTCACGGCACGGTGGGCACGGCCGTCGTCGATCGTGCTCGCGCCGGCGCCCACGGCACTCGCCGCCTGCTCCGCAGGCCGCTCACTCCCCACCAGGTCACGAGGAACAGCGCCTCGACGACGATGCGGAAGGACATCTTCGACGTGCCCCGTCGTCGATCGACGAAACCGATGGGCAGCTCCACGATGTCGCCACCGGCTCGGGCCACTCGGTACGCCATCTCGATCTGAAAGCCGTAGCCGTCAGCCCGGATGGAGGGGAGATCGATCCGAGTGACGATATCCGCGCGGTAGGCGCGAAACCCCGAGGTCGCGTCGGCCAGGGGCAAGGCCAGCGCCCAGCGCGCGTAGCGGTTGCCCCAGCGCGAAAGCGCATGGCGACGGGCCGACCAGTGCGTGATCGACCCACCGGCGACGTAACGCGAGCCGACCGCCAGATCAGCGCCCCCGTCGATGGCGCCGAGCAGATCCGGCAGGGCCCCGGGGTCATGCGACAGATCGCCGTCCATCTCAACCAGAACCTGGTAGCCCCGACGCAACCCTTCGGTGAACCCGTCTCGGTAGGCGGAGCCCAGGCCGAGCTTGCCGGACCGGCGCAGGACGTCGACCCCACCGAGCTCGGTCCCCACCGCCTGCGCGATGTCGGCCGTGCCGTCGGGGCTCCCGTCATCGACGACAAGAATATCCACGTCGGGCACACTCGTTCGCAGTCGGTGTAACACCTCGGCGATGTTGTCGGCTTCGTCATACGTCGGAAGGACCACGAGCGTCCGCATGATAGAGATTTTAGCGCGAAGCACGTGCCATCGGTCTCACCGTTCCGGAAGGCGGTAGACGCTGACGACCGCCGGGTAGGTTCCCAGGCGCAGCCGCGTGGTGTCGAAGTAGTAGTGCCGGGTCGTCGACGAGAGCACTCGCTGGTAGGGGCACTGCGCGACCGCCCGTCGAATGAGATCCGCGCTTTCCGGATCGCCGACCAGCCACGGGCTCCGGCAGACGTCGCGGCGCTCGAGGCCCGGCGTGTGGTTGGCGTCGATCACGTCCGCCGGCGACCCGATCCGCCGCTCGGGATAGAGGTACAGGGTGTAGCTCCACGAAGATTCGGCGATGACGTGCTCCCCCCGCTTCATGTTCAGGACGAGATGGCGCGCGAGTGCGCGCACGTCGGCCCAGGAGTGATCCTGCCAGTAGCACTGCGCGCCGCCCCAGAGCGTCACCACGGCCAGCAGCACCACCGCCGCCGGCCGCGACCGCGACGTCCACAGCCGATCGAGCGCCACGCCGGCCAGTAAATAGGCGAACAGGAATCCGGCCACCACGTGCTTCTGTCCACTGACGAAGTTCGCCGTCCACAGATGAAAGGCCGGGAACACTGCCGTGGCCAGCAGGCACGTCACCGCGAGGAGGCGTTGACGCCGTCGCCACGCCACGATCGCGCCCGCGCTCGCCAACGTCACCGGCACGGCCCCGAAGACGATCTGGAGCACGGCGATGTGGCCGCGACTCCTTCCGAACGTCTGTCCGAGGTAAGCCGCCGACGACGTGGGAAAGAGCGCGCCGAACGACAGCCAGAAATAGATCGCGAGGACGAGGCCGGCAATCGAGAAAAACAGCAAGACCGCACGCCCGGAGCGCTCGATCCCCCGCACCGCTACCAGGAGGCCAGCGAGCGGAACGAGCATCGGCAGATAGCCGTACTTGGCGATGACCGCCACCGCGGCCGCGATGGCCGCACCGACCACCCACCGGCTTGACGTCGACGCACGGCTGACGCACCACATGGAGATGGCCAGCCCGGTCAACGCGGCAACGTCGTAGACGGCGAAGTGCGCGAGCGCCAGGAACAATCCGTTGACGCCGAAGGCGACCGCGCCCCACAGGGCCGCCGATCGGCCGAAGAGCTGCTGCGCGGTCTTGGCAAAGGCCAGCAGCGTGATGGTCGAGAGGAGGGCGGCCATGAGCCGAGCGCCGGCCAACCCGGCCACGCGATGCCCGAGCGCCGCGACGATGGGCCACAGGTACGGACTCCCGTTGAACCACGTGAGATAGCCGTCCGCCGGCCCCTGGCCCTCGAGCACCCGCATGCCGGCCACGACGTACAGTCCTTCGTCGACGAAGGGCCCGTTGGCGACGAGCCCGATGATGCAGACCTGCACGATCAAGAAGGTGGCGGCGATCGCGCCGAGACACGACGCCTTTCGTGACTTCCACCGGTGCACTATCCTAGCCTCTCACCACTGTCCGAGGAGGATCGCCATGACCGTTTATGAGATGCGGACCTATACGCTTCACGTCGGCAAGATGGCCGAGGCCGTCAAGCTGTACACCGAGTTCGGGTACCCGGCGCTCCAGAAGGGCGGGCAGGACAAGAAGCTGATCGGCTACTTCCAGGCCGACACGGGCATGATCAACCAGCTCGTCCATCTCTGGAAGTTCGACGACGACGCCGACCGTCGGGCGCACTGGGCTTCGGTGTTCGCCAACAAGGATTTCGTCGAGGGCTTCGCCGTGAAGTTCCGTCCGCTGCTCGCGTCCCAGGAGGTCAAGCTGCTGACCGCGGCCCCGTGGGGACCGCATCCCTGAGGCGGCCGATCTAGCCGCGTCCGGTCACCCGTCTACCTGTTCGGACCGGTGACCGCGAACTCGCTGAAGATCGACCGCAGCCGATCGACACTCTGCTCGCCCTGTAGCACCCCGATCTGGCGGCCGGATGCGCCGAAGAAGAGGAGCGTTGTTTGCGAGGCGCCGTGGCTCGCGGCCCAGGCGTGGCCCGCCGGGGTCTGGAGGTCCACCAGGACGAACGCCATCTGATCGTTGAATTCGGGCCGGAGCGCGTCGACCACGCGCTTGAGCTCAACGCAGTGGGTTCAGGTCGGGTCGAAAACCTGAACGACGGCCGGCCTCCGGCCGATGACGTCGACGTTGCGATAGGGAGCCTCGACCCGAGCCGTTCTTGGCGACTTCTCGACGTTCTGGGGCGCCGACTCCGGGACGGGCGGCACAGGCGGCGCCGGCGACGGCCGTTGATTCATGATGACGATGGCCAGGAATAGCAGGATGACGCCGCCGGCGGCCGCCGCGGCCACGCGAGGCTTGGACTTCGTCCAGCTGCGCACGACGTCGAACGGCGTGCGCCGTGCGGCGCTCCGGGCCAGGCGCTCGCTGACGAACGCCCGCGCACTGAGTGCCTTGCCGTCTCCGGGCGTCGGCTCGATCCCGAGCCCCTGCAGTCCGCGAATCAAGCGCGGCACGACGGCCACGGCCCCCTCGGGCGGGATGGTCAGCGAGGAGGCCGCGCCGAGCGCCATCCTCCATTCCTGCTGGTTTTGCTGGAACTCGGCGTGCGAGATGCCGGAGCGGACCGGAAGGAACGCTTTGCCGCTCTCGTGACCCCGCACGACCTCGACCGTCATCTGGTGGCTGCGCACCGCAGCGGGAGTGATGACGATGACGATTGCGCTGCACCGCTCGATCGCGTGGTGGACCTGCACGAGATAGGACGGGCCCGGGTCGGCGTCGCGCTCGTAGTACCAGGTCCGGTACCCCGCGGCCTCGAGCTCCCGCGCGATGTCGAGGGCGATGCCTTCATCCTCCTCGACGTGGCTGATGAAGATCTCGCTCACCGCCGCCTCCCGTCGTCGCCCACGGCGCTATCCTGCCGCCATCGGCGGCCGGAATTCAAGTTCCGCGCTTGCTCGCGTCCCAGGAGGTTGCGCTGCTGACCGCGGCCCCGTCCGGGACCGCATCCCTGAGACGGCCAGCTAGCCGCGCCCGGCCGCGAGCGGCGGCGGGCCGAACGCGCCGCCGGCGGTGATCGGCATGTCGAGCAGCGCGTGGACGAGATCGGCCAGCGCCGCGCGCGACGGCTCGTCGGTGAGCGCGCCGTCGCGGAAGTGCGCGGACTCCAGATACACGCTGGTCGGCACCACGCGCGCGCCGAACCACGCGAGCACCGCGCGGAGCTGCCAGTCCACGCCGAGGTAGTGATGCGGCGTGGCGCCCATGGCCACGATGCCCACGGGCTTGGCGCGCAATGCCTCTATGGGTGTGAGATCGAGCAGGTTCTTGAGCGCGCCCGTGAAGGTGCCGCGATAGACGGGGCTGGCCAGCAGCACGCAGTCGGCCCCGGCCACTCGCGCCACGACAGCGCCGGTGTCGTCGTCGAACTTCTCCGGCGGTCGGCCGTCGGCGAACGAGACGCGGTGATCGGCCAGGTTCAGCAGCGAGGCCGACACGCCCGGCCGCGCCGCCGCCATCTCCACCGCTGACGCGATCGCCGCGTTCAGGCGGCCGGGTGGCGTCACGCTGCCGACGACGGCGAGAAACGTCGTCACGCCCGCACCATGGTTTCGCGATCGCGGCGGGCCACCTCGGCTCGCACGCGCGGGATCAGCTCGCGACCGTAATCGAGCGCGTCGTTCAGCGGATCGAAGCCGCGGATGAGCATGGTCGTGCAGCCGATGTCGTAGTAGTCGAGCAGCGACTCGGCCACCTGCTCCGGGGTCCCGACCAGGGCGGTCGTGTTGCCGGCGCCGCCCATGGCCGCGGCGATCGGCGTCCACAGGCGCTTGTCGTGCACCTCGGCCTCGCGCGCGAAGTCCACGAGCCGCTTGGCGCCCACGGCCTGCGGGCGCATGCCCGCGCCCTCGCCGACCACACCGGGCCGCGCCTCCATCACCTTGGCGAGGATGCGTCGCGCGCGCTCCCACGCCTGAGTCTCGGTGGGCGCGATGATCGGACGCAGCGACACGCTGATGCGCGGGCGACGTCCGAAGGCCGCGGCCTTGTCGTGGATGTCGGCGATGCGCTGCTTGACGGCGGCCAGCGGCTCGCCCCAGAGCGCGTACACGTCGCAGTGCTTGGCCGCCACCGTGGCGGCCGCGCCCGAGGCACCGCCGAAGTAGAGCGGGATGCAGCCCGGCTGGAGCGGCTTGACCTCCGAGAACGCCTTGGCGAACCGGTAGAACTCGCACTCGTGATCGAACGGCTCGGGCGCCGTCCACATGCGACGCAGCACGTCCAGATATTCATCCGTGCGGCGATAGCGCGTGTCGTGGTCGAGCCAGTCGCCGTCACGCGTCTGCTCGGCATCGCTGCCGCCCGTGATGATGTGCAGAGCGACGCGGCCGTTCGTCACGTGGTCCAGCGTGGCCGCGGCGCGTGCGGTCAGCGTGGGCGCCACGAAGCCGGGCCGGTGCGCGATGAGATAGCTCAGCCGCTCGGTGTGCGCGGCGGCGTACCCCGTCACCGCGAACCCCTCGGCCGACGTCGAGGTGTACCCCACGAGCACGCGGTCGAAGCCGGCCTTCTCGTGAGCCTGGGCGAAGGTGCGCAACCACCGCGTGTCGACGGCGCCCCCGATCACGTGCACGGCCGCGCCGTCCGCACCTTCCGGCTTCACCCCGATCATGCTGATGATCTC
>DATHGT010000384.1:0-9101 GCA_035317605.1 Candidatus Acidiferrum sp.
CACATTTCTCGCCGTGCTCGTGGCCACCGCCATCGCTCCTCACATCGTGCGCATCGTCCGCTACGGCCACACCTTCCGCGACTGGGGGCTGCGCTGCGTGCTCGCCGCGGTCCTGGCCGTCGGCTTCAAGATCCACCTGGCCGTGTTCGATCCGATCTTCCTGAAACGCGGCAAAGCCGCCCGTCTCCTGGCCATGCGCCCGCCGGCGGGGCCCTGACTCTTGAGGGGCGTCGCGGGTTGTGACCTGCGAACACGGCCGTTCGCGGCCTCTTGCCCGACTGCGTGACTCCTCGCTCGTGAGACCCCAACGCCGTCAACTGAGCAGCCGGATATGTACGAGGGGCGATGAGACGATCCGGAGTGCGGGCGCCGTCTGGCCCCTCGCTGGACGAAGCTCCTGGAACAAGCCAAGCGGGAGCCGCGCGATAGCACAAGCAGAGGTGGTCGTGAAGGACTGCGGTAGGGGTCGGGAATCCTTGTGTGGGCGCGAGTTACGTGACCGAAGCAAGCTTTGGTAGCACAAGCGGGACGCGCGCCGTTAACCTCAATTAGAACCGGAGTACGGCGGCGAGATTGTCTCTACACTGTCGCGACAATCTGCGCTGTAGTCTCGAGCGCACGTCGTTCACGCAGGCTGGACGTATCGGGTTGGTTGATTCCTGAGGGAGACGGGGGAGGAAGGCATGCTGAAGCGAGGCTTCCTGTACACAGGCGCTGTGGTCATCGGGTTCGCGACTTTGTTCGCCGCGTGGCCCACGAGCCCGCCCGAGGCCCAGCAATCGCCCGCCGCGGTGCAGATCGACGCCGACGACATCGGGGGCGTGGTCACCAGCAAGCACGGGCCGGAGGGCGGGGTGTGGGTGATCGCGGAGACCGGCGAGCTGGGGACGCGGTTCGCCAAGATGGTCGTCACCGACGATCGCGGGCGCTACGTGATCCCCGATCTGCCGCAGGCCGGCTACAGCGTGTGGGTGCGCGGGTACGGGCTCGTCGACTCGCCCAAGGTCAAGAGCGCGCGAGGACAGATCGTGAACCTCACCGCGGTGCTCGCGCCTGATGCGAAGGCGGCGGCGGAATACTATCCCGCGATCTACTGGCTCTCGATGTTGAAGATTCCCGACAGGAGCCTGTTCCCGGGCACGGGGCCGCAGGGCAACGGGATGCCCGTGGCCTACCAGACGCAGGAGCAGTGGCTCAACGCGGTGCAGCTCAACGGGTGCGGCAACTGTCACCAGCTCGGCGACAAGGCCACGCGTGAGATTCCCGCCGCGCTGGGGACGTTCGAGAAGTCGGTCGACGCCTGGCAGCGCCGCCTGCTGTCCGGGCCCGGCGCCACCAGCATGGCGCAGTTCATCGCGCGCATGAACACCTCCGACGGCGGGCACATCAGGCGGCTCGCGGAGTGGACCGATCGCATCAAGGCGGGCGAGATCCCGGCCTCGATGCCGGCGCGGCCGCACGGGGTCGAGCGCAATGTCGTGGTCACCGTCTACGACTGGCTGTCTCCGAAGTACTACATCCACGACCTCACGGTGACCGACCGCCGCAAGCCGACCGTCAACCCGTACGGATTGATCTACGGCGCGACCGAGCTGAGCAGTAACGACCAGCCGGTCTTCGATCCCGCGAAGATCACCAAGACCCTGCTGAAGGTGCCGATCCGCGATCAGGACGCGCCCAGCTCGGCGCTGAGCAACAAGGTCGGCGCGCCGTCGCCGTACTTCGGGACCGAGCAGGTGTGGGACTCGCGGGTCAACGCGCACAACCCGATGATGGACCACGAGGGACGCGTCTACTACACGGCGCAGAGCCGCTCGCCCAAGAATCCGCCCGCCTACTGCGCGGCGGCCTCCGGCCATCCCTCGGCCAAGGTCTTTCCGCTCACCCGCACGCCCGACGGGTTCGTGCAGAACTCACGGCAGGTCACGGTGTACGACCCGAAGACCAAGCAGTTCGCGTTCATCGACACGTGCTTCGGCACGCACCACCTGAACTTCGGCGAGGACGCCAACCACACGCTGTGGCTCGGCAACAATCTCCAGAACGAGCTGGCCCTGCTCGGCTGGGTCAACACCAAGATGTTCTGGGAGACGCGCGACGCCGGCAAATCGCAGGGCTGGACGCCGCTGATCGTCGACACCAACGGCAACGGCAAGCGCGACGCCTGGACCGAGCCCGACAAGCCCGCGGATCCGACGAAGGACACGCGGCTCGGCCTCGGACTCTACGGGATCGCGCCGAGCCCGTCCGACGGGGCCGTCTGGGGATCCAACATCGGTCATCCCGGCTGGGTCATTCGCGTCCAGCTCGGATCGAATCCGACGGAGACCGCGCTGGCCGAGGTCTACAAGGTCCCGCCGCCCGGCTTCGGCATGCGCGGGTTCGACATCGATCGCAAGGGCGTGGCGTGGGTCACGCTGGCCAGCGGCCACCTCGCGAGCTTCGATCGCGGCAAGTGCAAGGGCCCGCTCAACGGACCCGGCGCGGCGGAAGGCAACCTGTGCCCCGAGGGCTGGACCTTCTATCCGCTGCCCGGTCCGTCGTTCGCCGGCCGTGAGGGCACCGCCGAGGGCCCGTACTACACGTGGGTCGATCAGCACGACACGTTCGGCCTCGGCGCCGATACGCCGATCGGCACCGGCAATCACTCGGATTCGCTCTACGCGCTCACCTACGGCAAGGTCGTGCAGCTGCGCGTGCCCTATCCAATGGGCTTCTTCGCCAAGGGTGTGGACGGCCGCATCGACGATCCCGCCAAGGGCTGGAAGGGCCGGGGCCTATGGGTGACCAGCGGCAACCGCACGCCCATGCACATCGAGGGCGTCGACGCCCCCAGCCCCGGCGCGCCCGGCAAGACCCTGTCGAGCCCGCTGGTCATCCACTTCCAGCTCAGGCCCGACCCGCTCGCCCGTTGATAGAGGAGCGCCACGGCTTTGCCGGGGCGCTCCGAACGTTTGGGGGTTTGGGGGCCATGTCGGGGCCCCCATGTTCAGCTAGTCGGCTGGAACTCCAGGGTGTTGCCGTCGGGGTCGTTGCAGAGCATCTGGATGCGGCCGCCGGGCTGGGTGTTCTCGATGTACGTGATGCCCTCGCGCTCGAGCGTGGCCTTCATGGCGTCGTAGTCGGCGACCTCGAACGCGGTGTGCCGGGCGCGCGGGCTGATCGGAGCGCCGGGCCCCGGCGGCACCAGGTCGGACTGGATGATGTGGATCTGCGGGAACAGGCCGGGCGAGCCGATCCAGTAGCCTCCGGCTCCCAGCGGCGGCCGCGGCAGGACCTGCCAGCCGAACACGCGACAGTAGAAGTCCTTCGACCGCTCGGCGTCCGCGGTCACGATGCCCTCGTGCTGCACGCGCACCACGTGCGTCCCCGTCGCCGGCCGAACCCGCTCCTGTGCCCCGATCGCCATCGTCAGCCTCCTCCGCGCTTCGCTCGACGTCTGCGCGATTATACGGGCGTTTGCGGTTAGCCAACCCATGTCGCATCATGAGCGCGCGTCCACGCGACGCCAGGAGAGAATGCCCGATGGCCATGCGATCGACGAACCACGACTGGCTCGCCAAGACCGTGGAGCAGCCGCTCGAACCCGCACTGCCGATCTGCGATCCCCACCATCACCTGTGGGATCAGGTGAGCGGCCGCGTGACCCCGCGCTATCTGCTCGACGAGATCCTCGAGGACGTCGGCGCCGGCCACCACGTGGTCTCCACCGTGTTCATCGAGTGCGGCGCCATGTTCAAGCGCGAGGGGCCGGAGGCGCTGCGTCCGGTCGGCGAGACCGAGTTCGTGAACGGGATCGCGGCCATGAGCGCCTCCGGCCTCTACGGCAAGACTCGCATCGCGGCCGGGATCATCGGCACCGTCGACCTCAAGCTCGGTGACGCGGCGGCCGGCGTGCTCGACGCGCAGATCGCGGCGGGAGGCGGTCGCTTCCGCGGCATCCGGCGCGGCGCGGCGTGGGACGCGGACGAGCGCGTCGGCCAGCACCGCACGAAGCCGGGGCAGGGTGTGTTGCTGCGCGACGACTTCCGCGCCGGGTTCAAGCACCTCGCGTCGCGCAAGCTGACCTTCGAGGCGTGGTGCTATCACCCGCAGATTCCCGACGTCACCTCGCTGGCCCGCGCGTTTCCCGACACCACGATCATCCTCGACCACTTCGGCGGACCGCTCGGCGTCGGCGCCTACGCGGGCAAGGCCGAGGAGGTCTACGCCCAGTGGCGCCGGTCGATCACGGAGCTGGCGACGTGTCCGAACGTGGTGGCCAAGCTTGGCGGCATCAACATGGAGGTCAACGGCTTCGGCTGGCACGAGCGCCCGCGCCCGCCGTCCAGCCAGGAGCTGGCCGACGCGACTCGCCGCTACTACGAGTTCACGATCGAGAAGTTCGGCGCGGACCGCTGCATGTTCGAGTCGAACTTCCCGGTGGACATGGTGACGTGCAGCTACACGGTGCTGTGGAACTCGTTCAAGCGGCTGACGTCGGGTTACTCGCCGGCGGAGAAGGCCAAGCTCTTCCACGACACCGCGGCCCGCGTGTACCGGCTGCCCGCGGCGTAGCCCGCGTGTACCCGCACCAGATCGAACGGCTCACCGAGGCCCTCGAGCGCGAGGGCCTCGCCGCCGTCATCGCCACGTCCGCCGCGAACGTATTCTACGTGACGGACTTCGAAAGCCGGGACGCCGAGACCGGCGCGGCGGGGCGCTTCGCGGCGTGGGCGCCTGGTCGTGAGGCGCTGGCGGGCACCGCGAAGGAAGCGCCGCAACTGTTGAATGCGCTCGGGGTGACGGGTGGTCGGATCGGACTCGACGAGAGCCGTCTCACGCCAGCTGCGCGCAAGCGCCTCACCGCGGCCCTCAGGGGCTTCACCGTCGTCCCGGCGGCGGCCGCGCTCGCCACCGCGCGCCGGGCGAAGAGCCCGTACGAGATCGAATGCCTGGGACGCTCGCTCTGGATCGCCGAGGAAGCGCTCAACGCGGTGCTGCAGATGCTCGGGCCCGGCGTCACCGAGCGCGAGGCCGCCGCCGTCTACCAGCGCGAGGTGGTCAAGCGCGACGCCACGCCGCTCTCACTCGGTATCGCCTTCGGCGAGCGGGCCCGGACCGGGCTACCGCCGCCGACCGGCCGCGCTCTGACCATGGGCGATCTCGTGAAGTTCGACGTCGGCGCGCTCTTCAAGGGCTATTGCTCGAGCGTGGCGCGGATGGCCGTGATGGGCGAGCCGACCGAGCCTCAGGCGTCGGCGGTGGAGGCCATCCTGGCCGGACTCGAGGCGGGGATCGCCGCGGTGAAGCCGGCCGCAACCGCCGGCGCGGTGTACGAGAAGGTGATCACGCGAATCCGCGGCGCCGGTCTTCCCGACTTCCAGTGCGACCGCGTCGGCCACGCGATCGGGCTCGAGCCTCACGAAGGACCGACGCTCGAAGCCGGCGAGGCCAGCCCGTTCGAGAGCGGCGAGGTTCTCCTCATCGACGTCACGTACTTCCACGGCAGCTGGGGTGGCGTTTCCGTCCGCGACACCGTGCTCGTCACCACCACCGACTCGAGAGTCCTCAACCGCTCCCTCCACGGCCTCGTCGTCCTGGACTAACCAGCATGGGGGCCCCGAAATGGCCCCCAAACCCCCAACGCTCGTCACGCCCCGGCGAAGCCGAGGCGCTCCTCGGGAGCGCGTTTCCTGGACTAATGGAGCTCGGAGAATTGGTTGACCGTCTGACGTCGGAGGTCGGCTGGCCTAGGTCCTCAAAAAGAGGAGCTGCGCGCCTCTTTTCTGCGAAATCGGCGCTCGACCCCCGCCGTCAGACGGTCAACCAATTCTCCGAGAATCATTAACTGTATCGATTTATCGACATTGACGGGGATTTCGCCGTCCCGTACGGTCGAGATCGCCGGAGGTCGCCATGGGACATGTCCATGAGAACGTCGAGCTCATTGCCGAAAAGTCAGCACGGGTGCGCATGCTGGTCGACACGGGTGCGACGTTTTCGGTGATTCCCAAGACGCTGGCCGACGCCATCGGCGTCAAGCCACGCGGCGGGCGGTACACGGTGACGCTGGCGGACGGTCGGCGCGTGCGATGCGCCTCGGACATCGTCCGTTTTCGGATCGGCAAGCGCGAGGCTCCCGGGGTGATCCTGATCGGCAGTGTGGCCGAGCCTCTTCTCGGCGTGGAGACGCTCGAAGGCTTGGGGTTGGCCGTCGATCCCCGCAGGGGCCGCCTCATTCCGACCCGCGGCTACACCATCCGCCTCTAGCCTTCCCGCTGCCTCACATCGACTTGAAGCAGCGGAGCACGCGCTCGCGCGATTCTTTGGCGGCGGCGGCATTGTAGCCCTGCTTGCGCGGCATCGCGAAGTTGTGGCCGGCGCCCTGGTAGACCTGGATGTCGGCGTTGGCCCGGCCTGCGAACGCCTTCTGGATCGCGGCGACCTCGTCCATCGGCACCACCGGATCCGAATCGCCGTAGTGAAAGCTAGCGCCCGCCGAAGCAGAAGCCCAGAATGGCCAGCTTGCCGTTGCACTGCGGCCGCGCTTTCAGGTCCTTCACGAGGTCCGCGATGTCCTTCATGCCCTGCACGGGATCGAACTTGCCGTAGCGGTCGAAGGCGACGGTCATGTCGGCGGTCGGTCCCGGAGTCTGGCGCCAGAAGATGTCGGGGACGGACACCATGAAGCCGTCGGCGGCCCACGCGTCGGCCAGCTCGCGCATCTCCTGATCGACCCCGAAGATGGCGGTGATCAGCAAGATACCGGGCACCTTCGCGGTGCCGGCCGGTGCGGTGACGTAACCGTCGAAGGTCTCGCTGCTCCGTGTCGTGTACTTGACGTCGATGCCGGCCATGGTTTCCTCCCGTCGAACGGTCAGTGTGAGCGAGCGCGCTGGATAGCCTGCCACACGCGTTCGGGCGTGGCCGGCATGTCGACGTGGGTGACGCCGAGCGGGGCGAGCGCGTCGAGGATCGCGTGGATGACGGCGCCGGGCGCGCCGACGGTGCCGCCTTCGCCGGCGCCCTTGACCCCGAGCGCGTTGGTGGGACTCGGCACGTCGCGGCTCTCGACCGTGATCGAGGGCAGGTCCGCCGCGCGCGGGATCGCGTAGTCCATGAACGAGCCGGAGAGCAGCTGGCCGTCGTCGTCGTAGACGCACGCCTCCATCAGCGCCTGGCCGATGCCCTGGGCGAGGGCGCCGTGCTGCTGGCCGTGCACGATCATCGGGTTCACCGAGCGGCCGGAGTCGTCGACCATGCTGAGCGCGACGATCGCGACCGCGCCGGTCTCGGGATCGACCTCGACCTCGCAGACCTGACAGCCGTTGGCGAACGCGAACGCGGGGTTCTCGTGCATGGTGGCGGCGCCAAGCGTCGTACCCAGTGCCCCCGGCAGCTTGCCGTCGACCGCGGCGCGCGCGACGTCGAAGAGGCCGACCGTCCGGTCCGTGCCGACGACGCCGAATGCCCCGTCGCGATATTCCACGTCGGCGGCCGCGGCCTCGAGCAGATGCGCGGCCATCGCCCGCCCCTTCGCGATGACCGCGTCCGTGGCTTCGGCGGCCGCGTTGCCCGCGCGCACCATCGAGCGCGAGGCGAACGTGCCGACGCCCTTGGCCACCCGGTCGGTGTCGCCCATCACGATGCTCACGCTCTCGAACGGCACGCCGAGCCGCTCGGCCACGACCTGAGCGAACACGGTCTCGTGACCCTGGCCCTGCGACTGCGCGCCGATCGGGACCTCGACGCTGCCGTCGGGCCACACGCGGACTTCGGCGTACTCCTGCGGCACACCGCCCGTGCCCTCGACGTAAGGGCCGATGCCGAGGCCGCGTAGCGTTCCGCGCCGCTCGGACTCGGCCCGCCGCGCGGCGAATCCCGCGACGTCGCCGAGGGCGAGGGCCTCGTCGAGCCGCGCGACGTAGTCGCCGGAGTCGTACACGGCGCCGGTCGCGCTGCGATACGGAAACGCCGACATCATGTTGGCGCGACGGAGCGCGGCCCGGTCGCGCCCGGTCTCGCGCGCGGCCCGCTCGACCAGCCGCTCCACCGTGTAGACGCACTCGATCCGGCCGACGCCGCGGTACACGTTGATCGGCACCGTGTTGGTCAGCACGCCTTCCACTCTGAGGTGGATCGCGGGGATCGCGTAGAGGCCGGAGATCATCCGCTCCATGTTGCTGAGCGTGGAGACCGGGATGCAGGGTGCGACGTAGGCGCCCACGTTGGACACGGAGTGCACGCGGAGCGCGACGATGCGCCCGTCCGCGTCCAGCGCCAGCTCGCCGGTGAGCACGTGATCGCGCGACTGCGCGTCGCTCAGAAAGCCCTCGGAGCGGCTCGATACCCACTTGAGCGGGCGACCG
Source organism: Candidatus Acidiferrum sp. (assembly GCA_035317605.1). Classification (GTDB taxonomy): domain Bacteria; phylum Methylomirabilota; class Methylomirabilia; order Rokubacteriales; family CSP1-6; genus DATHGT01. The sequence goes on from DATHGT010000384.1 coordinate 8,352, forward strand.
GTGCGGCGCGCCGCCCACGCCAGCGCGGCGTACTCGGGATAGGGCTGGATCTTCGAGCCGAAGCCGCCGCCGACGTCGCCGGTGATGCAGCGCACCCGCTCCGTCGGCACGCCGAGAATGCGCGCGAGGTTCGCGGCCAGCGCGTGAACGCTCTGAAGCGAGGCGTGCAGGACGTAGCGTCCGGCGGCGGCGTCCCACGCGGCGAGGGCCGCCCGCGGCTCCAGGAAGCAGGTCACGAGCCGGTTGTCGACGACGGTGAGCCGGGTGACGTGAGCGGCGGTAGCGATCGCGCGCGCCGTCGCCTCGGCGTCGCCGCATTCCCAGTCATAGACTCGGTTCGCGGCGACGCCGTCGTGCAGCTGCGGAGCGCCGTCGCGGAGCGCGCCGATGCCGTCGACGACCGCCGGGCGCACGCCGTAGCGCACGGCGACGGCCGCGGTGCCGTCCTCCGCCGCGGCGGGTGTCTCGGCGATGACGACGGCCACCGGTTCGCCGGCGTGGCGGACGCGGTCGATCGCCAGGGGATACCACGCGGGATCCGCGAACGGTGAGCCGTCACGGCTGCGCATGCCGGCGCCGCGCTCGGCGATCAGCGTGGGGATCGCGCCGACGCCCCCCGCGACGAGGTCGTGCCCGGTGAACACGTCGAGCACGCCGGCGACGGCGCGCGCGTGTGCGTCATCGATCCCCAGGACGTCGGCATGAGCATGGGGCGATCGCACGAACGCGGCCCACGCCTGCCCCGCGGCG
>DATHGT010000385.1:0-13584 GCA_035317605.1 Candidatus Acidiferrum sp.
GATCCGCGGACGAGCCCGGTGATCTCGCGCACGAGCTCGCGCGGGAGAACCGGCTTGGCGACGTGGGCGTGGAAGCCGGCGTGTCGCGCCCGCTCGCGATCGTCGTCGGTGGCGAAGGCGGTCAACGCCACGCTGAGGACCGGGCGCCCCTCCCGGCGCAACGCCTGCACCAGCGCGTAGCCGTCGGTGTCGGGCATGGCGACGTCGCTGACCAGGACGTCGAAGCGGTCGCGGCGGGCCGCACGCAGCGCGTCGGCGGCCGAGCTGACCTCGACGACCGCGGCGCCGGCCAGCGACAGCACTTCGCCGACCAGTCGGCGGCTGGCCTCGTCGTCGTCGACGACCAGGATCCGGAAGCCGATCAATTCGCCGTCTTCGCCGCTGGTGGCGCCCGCGTTCCCGGCGAGGGCCGGAATGTCGTGGGCGTGACCGCGCAGCAGGCCCAGCTCGACGGTGAAGCGGGCGCCGCACCCCACGCCCTCGCTGTCGGCCCAGATCGAGCCGCCGTGCAGCTCGACCAGGTGTCGCGCGATGGCCAGGCCGAGGCCCAGGCCTCCGTGCCGGCGGGTCGTCGACGCGTCGGCCTGCTGGAAGCGCTCGAAGATGCGCGGCAGCACGTCCGGCGCGATCCCCACGCCCGTGTCGGTGACGACCACGCGGGCGAACGCGTCGTGGCGCTCCACGCGCACGTCGATGCGCCCGCCCGACGGCGTGAACTTGAGCGCGTTGGTCAGGAGATTCCACACGACCTGCTGGAGCCGCGCGGGGTCGGCGAGGAGCTCGATCGGTCCGGCGTCGAGGCCCGCGTCGAGCGTGAGGCCCTTGGTGGCGAGGGAGGGGCGGATCGATTCGATCGCCGCCCCCACGATCCCCGCGAGGTCGGCGCGCTGGATGTCGAGCCGCATCTTGCCGACCACGACCGCCGAGAGATCCATCAGGTCGCTGATGAGCTGGGTCTGCACGCCGGCGTTGCGAACGATCACGTCGATGGCGCGGGCGGTGTCCGCGGCCGAGAGCTTGCCGCTGGCCATCAGGTTGGCCCAGCCGACGATCGCGTTGATCGGCGTGCGCAGCTCGTGGGAGAGCGTGGCCACGAACTCGTCCTTCAGCCGGTTGAGCGAGCGCGATTCCTCGAGCGCCCGCTGTTCGCGAAGGAGCAGCCCGGCGCGCTCGCGCTCCGCGCGCGTGCGCTCGGTGATGTCACGGGCGATCTTCGACACCGCCACCACGCGGCCGGTGGCGTCGCGGACCGGCGAGAGCGTGACCGAGATGTCGATGGGCGTGCCGTCCCTGCGGATGCGGACGGTCTCGTAGTGCTCGATGCTCTCGCCCTTGGCGATCCGGGCCAGGAAGTCGGCCTCTTCGGCGAGGCGATCGGGCGGAAAGAGGATCGTGATGGGCCGCCCGATCATCTCGGCCGCCGAGTAGCCGAACACCCGCTCGGCCGCCCGGTTCCAGGAGAGCACGATGCTGTCGAGGGTCTTGCTGACGATGGCGTCGTTCGAGGAATCGACGATCGCGGCGAGCTGGTTCTGCGTCCGGCTGGCCTGGCGCAGCTCGGTGACGTCGCGCAGGATCACCGCCGTACCGAGCAGGCCGCCCCCCTCGTCCCGCACGGTGGTGGCCCTGACGCCGACGGAGCGTTCGGTGCCATTCGAGGCGATGAGCAACAGTCCACCCGTCGCGATCTGCGAGGCGGCGGGGTCCGGCGGTTCGGCGACCGGATGGTCGATGCGTCGGCGGGTGGCCTCGTCCACGAGCCACAGCAGGGCTTCGATCGGACGCCCGATGGCATCCTCACGGCGCCACCCGGTGAGCGCTTCGGCGGCCGGGTTCATGAAGTTGACCCGGCCGCCGGGATCGACGCCGACGACGCCCTCGACGAGGGCGCCCAGGATGCCGTCCAGCCACAACTGCAGCAAACTTTTTCCCTCAGCGAGTGACTTTGACCAGCTCCGCGGTCACCGGATCCGCCGCGGTCGCAGCGGCGGCCTTGTCGAAGTCCGCGTCGGTGAAGGCGTAGAGGCCCGCGCCGCCCAGGAAGATTTGCCCGGCGATCTCGCGCGGAACGTTCTTCAGCAAATTTTCCGCCACGTGCGGGAAGTTCGAATCGAAGTGCGGGTAGTCGGTCGAGATGCACATCCGGTCGGCGCCGATGAGCCCGGCGGTGGCCTCGATCTCCGGCTCGCTGCCCTCGACGGCGGCCCAGCAGTTGCGGCGGAAGTACTCGCGCGGGGTCATCGACAGATACGGCGCGTGGGAGTCGCGGTACTGCGGATAGTCCCACTCGATCCGCGAGAGCACGCCCGGCGCCCACGAATTCTGCGCCTCCAGGAAGCCCACGCGAAGCTTCGGATGGAACTCGAACACGCCGCCGATGATCATCGCGATCAGCGCCTGCTGCATCTCGATCCAGTGGCTGGCCACGTGGCGGTAGAACCGGTTCTCGCCGTAGAGCACGTTCATGTGCGAGTACTGGGCGCCCGTGCCCTCGTGGAAGCCCCAGGTCACGTTCAGCTCCTCGTGGAGCGAGTACAGCGGATCCCAGTAGTTCGAGTGCCAGTAGTGGCCGTTCACGAGGTTGGGCCGCACGAACGAGCCGACCGCGCCCAGCTCGCGCACGCAGCGCACGAGTTCCCGACACGCGAGATGCACGTCGTGAACGGGCAGCATGGCCACGAACTTCAGCCGCTCGGGACTGTAGCGGGTGAACTCGTGAATCCAGTTGTTGTAGGCCTGGCACAGGGCCAGCGAGAGCCGCGGGTCGAGGTTGTCGCGCGCGATCAGCGAGAGCCCGGTGGTGGGATAGAGCACCGCGATGTCGACGCCCTCCATCACCATGCCCATCACCTGGGCTTCGCCGTTGTACTTGCGCTGGATCGCGAAGTCCAAACGTCCGGTGTCGGCCAGGCGCGAGCCCGAGAGCGGCTGGCTGCTGTCCGTACGCCCGGTCTTGACGGGCTTTCGATGCTGCTGGAGGTCCGAGTCCGAGATCGGCACGCCGTCGATGTAGATCGAGCCCGACGGACCGCGCCTGGGCCGGCCGTCGGCGCCGACCGACACGTTGACGCGGTGCTTGAACGCCGGATCGAGATAGCGCTCGAAGAGATCCGGCGGCTCCATGATGTGCATGTCGCAGTCGACGAACCGCAGTCCATCCTTCATGAGGTCCTCCTTTGTTAGTCGGGGGGAGCGAGCGCCGCTCCTCCCCGACACCCCCCACCGCGGCGGGGACCGCGGCGGGAACGGTTCAACGTTGTCGGCGTTGCTCCAACAGGGTTTCCACGGCCTCGAACAGGCGGTCGGCCCGCTCGTCCAGCTCCTTGTCGGTGAGGTTGGCGATCGGGTGCGGGGTGGCCAGGAACGGATATCTGGCCATGCCCCAGGCCAGCGTCATCGCCTCACCGGTGGGACGAAACGGCTCGGTCACGATGGCGATCGCCGGCGTCCCCGCTCGTTCCATCAAGATCGCGTCGAGCACACTGCTCGAGCTGCACGACCCTCAGTCGCCGATGCCGGAGATCACGAGGTCGCCCTGACGCTGGAGTGCCGGGACCACGCCCTCCTCGATCTCGTGGCTGGGCGAGCGCTTGCGATGCACGCCGCTCACGGTCGTGCCGTGCTTCCGACCGAGGCGCTCGGCGAGCTTGCGCAGCAGGGTCTCGGAATTGAACTTGGTGTTCTCCACCAGCATCAGGCGCGCGCCCTCGAGTCGCGCCGGCGCCGGCGGCAGCTCGAGCTCACGGGACTTGGGGGACGCCGTCGGATCGAAAATCTTCACGGGATCGCTCCTTCCACCGGGATGGTCACGCTGCGCGTCCACTTCTTGCCCCAGCCGGGCAGGCACGCCGACCAGCTGCCGGCCCGCCCGCCCGCGCACACGATCAGGATGTCCTCGGGCGCCTCGAACAGACGGCGCCAGGTGGTCTCGTCGGCGGGCGTGACGTCGCCCGGCAGCCGAGCGGCGCGCTTGGCGTCCGCGAGCCTCAGCCGCGCGTGCTCGACGAGGAACTGCTGCACGTCGCGCCGGCTCCAGCCGCTGTCACGGAGAACCGCCGTGTGCTCGCCGGCCAGGACCACGAGGCTCTCGTTGAAGCCTTTGAGGTTCGGCGAGCCGAGGTTGGCCAGCGCGCTGGCCACGCAGAGCAGCAGCGGCTCCGGCGTGGCGGCGAGCTGGTTGTAGACCTGGTAGAGGCTGTTCGAGGCGTAGACCGTCACCGTGCTCCGGTCGCTCGCGAAGCCGCGCGTGGTGTGCAGCGGCGCCCACGGATGATCCGCCTCGTTCTCGGCGAAGCAGAAGCTGTACTTACCCGGGTTGCCGAACACCGCCCGATCGAGCACGCCCGGGCGCGTGTTCATGACGTTCATCATGGTCAGACGCACGGCGCGGCCGATGGTCGCGTTGGGACGGTGGCCCTGACCGAAGGCGTTGTTGCCCGAATTGATGCCGAGCGCGGCGGCGACCGGACCGTTGACGATCAGCACCATCGCCGAGCCGCCGGTGCTGCTGGCCGGTCCGTGATACGCGAACTCGGGACGGCAGAGTCCACGGATGGCCGCGACCACGACGGGAAAGTACTCGGGGCGGCAGCCCGCCATCACCGCGTTGACCGCGGCCTTCTCGGCGGTGATCACGGTGTTGCGGCTGGGGATCTCGCCGAGCACCTGGTCGCCGCGCAGACCGGCGGCGGCCAGGGTGTCAGCGATCGACTTGTCCGTCGGCGGCACGACGGGAAGCCCATCCGTGTAGCCCGCGGCGAAGTACGCTTCGATGACCGCGGCGGGGTCGGTCGTCTCCGAGCGCTCGGCGCTCATGGCGCTGAGGATAGCATCCTTGTCACCGGCGTTCGCCGCCGCCCTCCGGCGCTCTCCCCTCTCCGCGCCCGGGTGACATCCGGTCGGCCGCGGCGCCGGGAAGCGGACGGGCTTGTGGCTGCGGTCGTGGTGCTTCGACCCTCGGGGCGACCTGCGGACGCACGCCCTCCGCTCCGGGTGCCGGTGATGGTGGACGCGGGGTCTCGGCGCGCGGCGTCGGCGTTTGCTGGCGCGGGGTCTCGGCGCGCGGCGTCGGCGTTTGCTGGCGCGGGGTCTCGACGCGCGGCGTCGGCGTTTGCTGGCGCGGGGTCTCGACGCGCGGCGTCGGCGTTTGCTGGCGCGGGGTCTCGGCGCGCGGCGTCGGCGTTTGCTGGCGCGGGGTCTCCGGCGCTCGTCGCTCACGGACGGCGGGGCCCGGCGATTGACGCGTGGTCGGGGCCGTGACCTCCGGCGTTCGAGACTGGCCGCCCAAGCGCGGGGGTGGAGGCGGCTGCGGGCGCTCCGACCGGCCTTCACCGATCGGCGCGCGGGGAGATTCAACGGCGGCGTTCGGCGTGCGCGGTGCCGGGACCAGGCGCGGCGCCGGCACGACGGCCGCGCCGGAAGCGCGACGGCCCGGCTCGCCGACGGTCACGTCGACGCGCGCCTCGGGCGGGCGCGTCGCCACCACCGGACGCGCGTGGCGGTCGTCGGACGGACGGATGCCGCGTACCGTCGTCGGCACGAGGCTGACGGGAGTCGGCCTCACGTCGAGACGGCCACGCACGATTTCCAGGCCACGCGCGTCGACCTGAGCGATGCGCGCGGACACCACCGACCCGCGGCCGAAGTGCTGTTGGTCGACGGCCACGATCGCGTTGCGCACGCCCACGTTGCGGTAGACGTTGATGGTCGCCACGTTGACCACTGCGGTGCGGCCGATCACCACGTTGTTCACCACGCGCGGTCCGCCCCAGCCGCCCCACCACGCCACGCCCACGAATCGCGGCGCGCCCCACCACCGGATCACCGGCTCGCCCCACCCGAGCGCGCACCACCCGACACGGACCGAGGCGCTCGGTCCCCCGCCGAAGAACGCGACCAGCGCGGGAGAATAGGCCGGCCGAACCACGACGGGACCAGGCGCCCACGCCCAGTAGCTGTCGACGAACACCCAGCGACCGTAATGGAACGGCGCCCAGCCCCAGGGCGCGGTGTCGGTCCACGTCCAGCCGAAATACGGGTCCCACGTCCACGCGCCGGTGCTGTAGGGCGCCCACCCGGTGGCGACCGCGGTCGGCACCCAGACCGAGCCGTAATCCGGGACCACGCGCCAGCGTCCGTAGCGATCGAGATCGCTCGCGCCGTAGACGCCGGGCGACACGTAGCGCGCGCTCACGGCCTCGGCGACATAGTCCGTGCGCGCGTAGTTCCAGCGGTCCCACTCGTCGAGCGGCGGGGCGGCGTAGGAGGCGACCCGCGGCGCGTCGGTGCCCTCGACGACCACTTCTTCGCTGGCCGCGACCGAGACCGCCGCTCCGTTCGCGGGCGTCACGATGGCCCGCCCGCCGCGCCGGGAGATGAACGCCGTGCGATCGCCCGCGACCTGCACGCGGTAGTAGCCGGGATGGTCGATCGTGAACGCCGCGTTCGGGGTGTCGACTTCCACCGTGCGTCCGGGATCGAGCGTGCGGATGTCGAGCGAGGCGTGACCCGCGGTTACCTTGACCTGGAGGAATTCGGGCTCCTGGTTCACCAGGCCGACGGCGGTGCCGGCCCAGCCCCGGACGAACGCGCGCGCGCCGATCTGGATTTCGAAGTTGCCCGGCGAGCCGGTCGAGAGCTCGTCGCCCGGAGCGAGGGCGATGTTGATCTGCGCGGCCACCCATTCCGGCGCGCCCGGACGCCAGAACGACACCTGGCCGTCGACGTAGCTCAGCCGCGGCGGCGTGCGCTCCTCGGCGGCCGATTCATCGGGAGCAACCGGCGTCTGCGGCTGCCCGGGCGGGGGCGAGACCTGTGGCGGGCCGGGCGGGGGCGGCGGCTGCGCCGGCGTGACGCTGGCGCCGCCGAACACGATCATCAAGGCCGCCACGATGGCGAGCGTGGGGATGGCGCGCATGGTCGTTGGTACCTCCCGCAGGTGAGACGATCCGGCCGTGGCCGGCATTTCATCCGTCCGGCCGGAGGCCGGCTTCTCCCATAGTACCCGCCATCCGGCCACATCACCGATCGACTTCCGGCTATCATGTCCGCCATGCCGTTGACGCTGCTGATGCTCCCGCCGCAGAGGCCGACCACGCGCGACTGGGCCGCGCGGCTCGCCGACGCGCTGCCCGAGATGTCCATCGTGGTCGCCGAGAGCGACGGCGACGCCGTCCGCGCCATCGGCGACGCCGACGCGGCGTTCGGCACGATCCCGGACGCGCTGCTCCGCCAGGCGCGCAAGCTGCGCTGGCTCCAGGCCCCGCAGGCGGCGCCGCCGGCCGGCTACTACACGCCCGAGCTGATCGCCCACCCGGTGGTCGTGACGAACTTCCGTGAGATCTACAACGACCACATCGGCGCCCACATCATGGCCTTCGTGCTGGCCTTCGCGCGCGGGCTCCACCACTACCTGCCGCGCCAGCTCCACCGCGAGTGGCGGCGCGAGCCGAACGATACGGGAGTGATCGCGCTGTCCGAGGCCACGGCGCTGATCGTCGGCGTGGGCGGTATCGGCGGGGAGGCCGCGCGGCTCGCCGCGGCCTTCGGCATGCACGTGATGGGCGTCGACGCGCGGCGGCGCGAAGCGCCGCCGGGTGTGGTGAAGCTCGACGGCCCCGACGCGATCGACGCGCTGCTGCCGCTCGCGGATTTCGTGATCCTCACGGTGCCGCACACGCCGGCCACCGAGGGTTTCATGAACCGCGCGCGCTTCCGGCTGATGAAGCGCACCGGGTTCTTCATCAACATCGGCCGGGGCCGGACGACCCGCCTCGACGATCTCGTCGACGCGCTGCGGGCCGGCGAGATCGCCGGGGCCGGCCTCGACGTGTTCGAGCAGGAGCCGCTGCCCGCCGATCACCCGCTGTGGACGATGCCCGGCGTGCTGATCACTCCGCACACCGCCGGCTTCGGTCCCCACCTCGACGAGCGCCGCTTCGCGGTCCTCCTCGACAACTGCCGCCGCTTCGCCGCCGGCCAGCCCCTCCGCAACGTCGTCGACAAAGCCAACTGGTTCTAGAACGGGGGCCCGCATGGCATCGAGAACACGGATCGGTCTGCTGGTCCCCTCCACCAACACGACGTGCGAGGCCGACTTCCAGCTGGCCCTGCCCCGCGGGTTCACCGTTCACGGCCAGCGGCTCTGGCTGACCAACGACGCCCAGGGCGACGAGAGCATGCTGCGCATGAACGCCGAGATCGAGACGGGCGCACGCTATCTCGCGACGGCGAGCGTCGACGCGATTTCCTACGGCTGCACCACCGGCAGCTTCTTCAAGGGTCCGGGCTGGGACCGCGAGATGATCGACCTGATCGAGCGGACCGCCAGCGTCCCCGCCGTGGCGACCAGTCCCTCCGTCGTCGCGGCCCTTCGCTCGTTCGGGGCGCGACGGATCTCGGTGGCCACTCCGTACCCGGACTGGAACAACCAGCGGCTGCGCGCGTATCTCGAGGCGCAGGGCTTCGAGGTCCTCAACCTCGAGGCCGAGCCCCACGCGGCCCGCGCCGGCAACCAGGGAATCAACGATCAGGATCCCGGTGTCATCGTCGAGTTCGCCTCGCGCGCGTGCCGCGCGGACGCGGACGCGCTGCTCTGCTCGTGCACGGCCTGGCGCTCCGTCGAGGCCGTCGAGGAGATCGAGCGGCGCATCGGTAAGCCCGTGGTCACGTCGAACCAGGCCAGCATCTGGATGACGCTCCGCCGCCTCGCCCACGCAGAACCTATCGCCGGCTTCGGCCGTTTGCTTCGCGATTGATTGAGATGGGGGGGCCCGTGGCGGTTCGCTAGAACGGGAGGCCCAGGGCCTTCGCGAGGAACTTCATCAGCGGCGCCTCCTGCCGGCAGGCGCTGACGAAGACGTCCCCGAAATTCGGGGAGCACGCCTGCTTCTCGGTGAACCGGCGGCCGACCGTGAAGCTCGTGCGCTTGAGGTCCTCGACGAGCGGATGGTCGGGATCGAATCCGCGCGGGGCCCGCCGCAGCGATTCGTCGGTATGCGTCAGCGGCGAGCGCTGCGTCCGCTTCCAGCCGCGGGGGTCTTTCACGATCGCTTCGCGCACGGCGTGGAGCGCATCGGGGTCCGGATGCCACATGCCCGCCCCCATGAAGACCTCACCCGGTTCGAGATGCAGGTAGTAGCCGGGCCCGTGGATGTCCCTGCCGGCCCCGTGCGGAAACCGCAGTCCGACGTTGGTCTTGTACGGCGTCTTGTCGCGCGAGAAGCGCGTATCGCGATAGATCCGCAGCAACGAGCCACCCGACGGCCGCGGATCGGCGACGATGTGCGGACTGATCGCGATCAGCTTCGGTCCGACCGCCTCGACGAAGGCGAGCACCGGATCCCGCACGAGGTTCAGATACCGCGGCTTGTTCGCCTCGAACCACCCACGCTCGTTGTGCGCTCGCAGCTCCTCGAGGAACCGAAACAGCTCCGGCGTGATGAACGCGGTGGTCATGGAGGGGCCCCGTTCACCGCGAACCGACGCGTGTCGTACACCGTCATCTGTGAGTCCGGCACGAAGTAGTAGTAAACGATGGGCGGTCCCTCCACGCAAAACGGTGCGGTCGGGATGATCTCACCGTGACGGTTGCGCGATGTCAATGGTTGTATGGAAGCGTAATCCGTCGTGACTGCCGGAAGCTGCGCCGCGGCCTGGAGGGACGAGGCTGCCGTGGCGAATCGAGCGATCAGCGTATGATCTGTGGACCGGCGTTCAGGTCGCGCCGGGGAACGGAGCGGAATTGGGGACGCTGTCTCTCGACCGCGTGGCGATCAAGGGCTGGGTGCGGGCCTACACGGCTGCCACGGATCTCGTGGGCCGTCACGTCGCCTATGGGCTGTACGACGGGCGAAACCTCGAGCAGTTCCAGCGGGACCACGGGCCCACGCCCGTGCTGTTCGCGATCCCGCCGATGAGCGACGTCAACGGCGCCCTGCCCCATCCCGGGGTCCAGATCCTTCAGACGATCCTGCGTCACCGGGGAGTGGCCTGCGAGATCGTCAACTACAACCTGCCCGTGACCCACCCCCGCGATCCGTTCCAGCACCTCGTTGCCGCCGTGCGCGCGCTGGGGGTCAAGATCCTCGGCGTGTCCTTGTACAGCCAAGCGATCCGCAACTCGCTCGAGGGGCTGCGCGGCGTCAAGCAGGCGTGTCCGGAATTGACCGTGGTGCTCGGCGGCCCGCACCCCACCGAGTCCTATCGCAGCCTGATGGGCGTGACCTTCGTCGACTATGTCTGTCGCGGTGAGGCAGAAGAGAGCTTCCCGCTCCTCGTGGAGACCCTGCTGCGCGGGGAGCGGCCGCGGCCGGGCTCGATCCCCGGAGTGTACACGCGGGACCCGGAGTCGGGAGCGGTGCACGGGGTGCCGGCTGGGTTCATCGACGTCCAAGACTTGGACCGGGACGGGCTGCTCCGGTACCACTTTCGCCCGGAGGAACTCAAGCAGTACCGGCTGTTTCGCGGGGCCCACGGTACGGCGGGGGCCGCTTACTGGCCCGTCGCACTGGTCCGCGGCTGCCCCTACGATTGCACCTTCTGCGCCGCCTACCAGATGTCGGGCAAGAAGCTGCGCTACCGCGACGTGCGGGTCGTCGTCGACGACTTGCAGCACTATCTGGATGCCTACGGCTGTCGGCACTTCAGCTTCATCGACGACGCGTTCACTCAGCACTATGGATATGTGATCGACCTGTGCGAGGAGATCCTACGCCGCCGGTTGCGCGTCTACTGGACCACCGACAACGGGATTCGCTACGAGACGCTCGGCTCGGGCAAGATGCTCGAGCGGTTGCTGCGCGAGCGCAACCTCGCCAGCGTCGACGAGCTGATCGCGCTGATGATCCGCGCGGGCTGGCGCGGTACCGCGGTGGGCATCGAGTCCGGCTCGGCGCGGGTCCGGCGAGATCTGGTGCGCAAGGGCGGCGCCCAGCTCACCAATGAAGACATCCTGGAGAGTCTGCGCAACCTCAAGCGAATCTCCGAGCGCGAGGGCGTCTACTTCTACGTCAACGGCTTCCTGATGGCTGGGTTCCCCGAGCTGCCGCTGCACAACGGCAAGCTGGTCCCGGCGGAGACGATCGAGGAGATGGAACAAACCGGCGAGTTCGCCCTGGAGCTGCGGGACCGCCGGGCGATCGACATGATGAACCTGAGCATGGTGATCCCGCTACCGGCCACGGACATGTGGGAGTGCCTGACGATCGAGGACAAGGTCAAGGTGTTGGTGAGTCACGTGCCGCCGGAGCATCCCGAGCGGAAGACGATCGAGGGGCTCCGCGACCGCATCCTCGCGCGCTACGGCCAAGACATGGAGGCCACACGGTACGCCGAGGAGCCGGAGGCGTCGTTCTGGCAGGAGGCTCACCGGCTCTCCGACTCGGCGCAGATCGGCATCATGGCCTCCTACGACGCCTTCAATGCCGACGCCGCGCACACGATCGGCCTCAAGCGACCCGATCCGGAGTTCTTGTGGAGCTTTCGTGAGCGAGTCGTCGCGCGGTTCTACGCCGGTACCGGGATGAAGCTGCGCATGCTCAAGCACGTCGTGCACCGCAGCACGAGCCCGCAGGACGTGTTCGCCTACCTGACGCTGCTGGCGCGCAAGTACGCGCCGGAGGAGAAGCAGACGCGGGCCGTGGCCGGCGCCGACTAGCTGGACTGGTTGTAAGGGAGGCAAGCCGACAGCTCAGCGCGCGAGGGGCGTGGACGGAACTGGCGCGGGGGTGAGGGCGTGGCGCAGGACTTCTTCGGCCTCGTCGACGAAGACGAAGCGCATCTCGCGGCGGAGCTCCTCGGGGACGTCCTCGACGTCGCGCTCGTTGCGGCGGGGGAGGATCACCGTGCGGAGGCCCGTGCGGTGGGCGGCCAGGACTTTCTCCTTGATCCCGCCGACCGGCAGCACCTTGCCGCGCAGGGTGATCTCGCCGGTCATGGCCACGTCGCTGCGCACGGGGCGGCGGCTGGCCAGCGAGGCGAGCGCGGTCATGATCGTCACCCCGGCCGACGGCCCGTCCTTCGGAATCGCGCCGGCCGGCACGTGCACGTGGATGGTCTTCCCCTCGAAGATCTTCGGATCGATCTCGAGGGCGTCGGCGTTGGACCACACGTAGGAGACGGCGGCCTGGGCGCTCTCCCGCATGACGTCGCCGAGCATGCCGGTGAGCACGAGCCGCTCCTCGCTGCTCGGCATCATCGTGGCTTCCACGAACAGCACGTCGCCCCCGACCGGCGTCCAGGCCAGGCCGGTGGCCACGCCCGGACGATCCGTGCGCTCGGCCACCTCGTCGAAGAAGCGCGGCCGCCCGAGGTACTCGACCACGTTCCGGGCGGTGACGGTCACGGGCTCTCGGTGGCCTTCGGCGATCCGGCGGACCACCTTGCGCGCGATGGTGGCGATCTCCCGCTCGAGGTTGCGCACGCCCGCCTCGCGCGTGTAACCCCTCACGATCTCGCGCAGGGCCTCGGGCTCGAGGGTCAGCTCCTCGACGGCCAGGCTGTGGGCGGCGAGCTGCTTGGGGATCAGGTACTCACGGGCGATCCCGATCTTCTCGGCGTCGGTGTAGCCGGAGAGCATCAGCACTTCCATCCGGTCGCGCAGCGGCCCCGGGATCGTGTCGAGCGTGTTGGCGGTGGCGATGAACAGCACCTGCGAGAGGTCGAACGGCACCGACAGGTAGTTGTCGACGAACGCGTGGTTCTGGGCGGGATCGAGGACCTCGAGCAGCGCCGAGGACGGATCGCCGCGCCAGTCGGCGCCGATCTTGTCGATCTCGTCGAGCATGAAGACGGCATCGCGGGTCTCGGCACGCCGGAGCCCCTGGATGATGCGGCCGGGCAGGGCGCCGATGTAGGTGCGGCGGTGTCCGCGGATCTCCGCCTCGTCGCGCACGCCGCCGAGCGACATCCGCACGAACTTCCGCCCGAGCGCGCGGGCGATGCTCTGGCCGAGGCTGGTCTTGCCCACGCCGGGCGGTCCCACGAAGCAGAGGATCGGCTCGCGGGCGGGCGGGTCGCCGGTCACCCGCGGGGGCGCGGCGGGGGTCGGCGCGTCGCTCGAAACGGCGGCGCCGGCGGCGCGCTCCTCGCGGAGCTTCTTGACCGCGAGGTACTCGAGGATCCGGTCCTTGATCTTCTCGAGGTCGAAGTGGTCCTCGTCGAGCACCGCGCGGGCGCGGCGGATGTCGATGGTCCCACCGCCGAGCGCGTTCCAGGGCAGGCTCGCCATCCACTCGAGGTACGTGACGATCATGCCGTGCTCGGGCGACGCGGGCGGGATGCTCGCGAGTCGGCTCAGCTCGCGCTCGGCCTCGCGTCGCGCCTCCTCGGGCAGCGCCGCCGCCTCGATGCGACGCCGCAGGTCGGCCGCGCCACCGTCGGTGCTCTCGCCCTCGCCCAGCTCGCGCTGGATCGAGCGGAGCTGCTCGCGCAGGTAGTACTCGCGCTGGGTCTTCGAGAGTCGTTCCTCGGTCTCGGTGGTGATCTTGCGGCCCAGCTCGCGCACAGCAACCTCACGCTGCAGGACGTCGATGAGCCGTCGCAGCTTGGCGGTGACCGGGTTTGCCTCGAGTAATTCCTGGCGGA
>DATHGT010000386.1:0-5295 GCA_035317605.1 Candidatus Acidiferrum sp.
CCCGCGGCGTTGAAGTCGTCGGCGAACCGCCCGTCCCCGCGCAGGAGCCGCCCGTCCTCCCGCCGCTTCACCGGGGCCCCGATCCCGAAGCTCGTCACGGTCACGATCCGACATGATGTCACTCTCGGCCGGAGGGGAAAAGCACCGGGCCGCTTGACTCCGGGGGCGAGGTGAGGGACGTTTGCGCCCACACCCAATCCCGCGAGGAGGCCATCATGAGCCACGAGTACACGGTCGAGGACGTCGAGTATCTCCGTCACGAGGGCAAACCGTACCTGGCCACGGTCTATCGGCCGAAGGGCACGGGGCCGTTCCCGATCATGGTCGAGCTGCACGGCGGCGCCTGGTGCCGCTCCGATCGTCACGGCGACAAGCTCATCCACGAGTCGATGGCCAAGAGCGGCGTGATCGTGGTGACGCCCGACTGGCGGCAGCCGATGGAAGGGCCGGGCTATCCGGCGTCGTTCCAGGACATCCACTACTGCATCCGCTGGGCGAAGTCGAAGGCGGCGGAGTGGGGCGGCCGCGCCGACATGGTGGGCTCGATGGGCAACTCGAGCGGCGGTCACCAGGCGATGCTGCTCGCCATGCGGCCGACCGACGAACGCTACAGCGCGCTGCCGGGCCCGAAGGGCTTCGACGCGACCGTCAAGTGCGTGATCCTCACCTCGCCGGTCATCGATCCGCTCGGCCGGTACAACTACGCCAAGCAGCTCAAGGCCGGCGGACCGCCCTATCCGAAGCTCGCCGACGAGGTCATTCCCTGCCACGAGGCGTACTGGAAGACGGAAGCGGCCATGGACGAGGGCGCGCCGGCGACGGCCCTCGAGAAGGGCGAGAAGGTGCAGCTGCCGCCCGCGCTCTATCTGCAGGGCACCGAGGACGAGGCGCATCCGCGGCCACACCTCGATCGGTTCGTGGCGGCCTATCGCAAGGCCGGCGGTGACGTCGACCTCGAGCTGTTCCAGGGCGAGGGCCAGGGCTTCATCATGCGCAAGGCCGGCTCGCCGGCGTCGGATCGCGCGCTCGAGCGCATCAACGAGTTCATTCACAAGCAGCTGCGGTAGCACGCTCCCGCATGAACTTCGGCCTGTTCATGATGCCGCTGCACCCGCCCGATCGGGCGTTCGCCGACGCCTACGATCGGGACCTCGATCAGATCGCTCTGGCCGACCGGCTCGGGTTTCGCGAAGCCTGGGTCGGTGAGCATCTGACCGAACGCTGGGAAAACGCGCCCGCGCCGGATCTCTTGATCGCCAAGGCGCTGGCCCTGACCAAGAACATCAAGCTGGGGACCGGCGTGACCCTGCTCGCGCTGCACAACCCCGTGTATCTCGCGCACCGCGTGGCCATGCTCGATCACATGGCGCGCGGCCGCTTCCAGTGGGGGATCGGTGGGGGCGGCATCCCCACCGATCTCGCCCTGCTCGGCCTCGATCCCGCGACCCTGCGCGCCCGCTCGGCCGAGGTCCTCGAAGTCGTCCTCGAGCTGTGGGCGGCGGAAGGCCAGTTCATCCATCACGGCCAGTTCTTCGACATCGAGACGCCGTCGTTCGATCCCGTGACCGAGCGCGGCTATTACATGAAGCCGTATCAGCGGCCGCACCCGCCGATCGCGGTGGCGGCCAGCACCCCGACGTCAGGCTCGATGAAGATGGCGGGCGAGCGCGGCTTCATCCCGATGTCCAGCTCGCTGCTGTCGCGCCGCTATCTCGCCGATCACTGGAAGCTGGTGGAGGACGGCGCGCAGAAAGCGGGTCGAGGGGCCAAGCGCAGCGACTGGCGCGTGGCCCGCGACATCCTGGTCGCTCCGACGCCCGCCGTCGCGCGCGAGCGAGCCCGCATCGTGCTCGGGCGCAACTACGAGCGCCATCAGCTCCCGAACCGCGTCGGCACGGTCCAGATGGCGTCCACCAAGCTCGATCCCGCGCTGCCCGACGAAGGCGTCACCGTCGACTATCTGATGGACAACCTGTGGATCATCGGCGATCCCGCCGAGTGCGCGGAGAAGATCCACCAGCTCCACGAAGAGAGCGGCGGCTTCGGCTCGTTGCTCTCGATCACCACCGATTCCGACAATCCCGCCTGGGACCACGAAAGCCTCCGCCTCCTGATCGACGACGTCGGCCCCCGCGTTTCGCACCTGGGTTAATCACCGATCACCTGCGAGACGGGGATGCTCCCCCGAGCACCAGGGTCGTAGCGATATAACTCTTGACTCATATATGCCCTGAGACTACGCTGCGCTATGTCGTGGCGGATCGAGGAGTACCGCACCCCAGCAGGAGAAGCGCCGGTGCGGATCCTGATCGCCGCGCTGCCGTCGGACGCCAGGGCGGAAGCAATCGCGCTCGTCAAGCTCGCCCATACGCTCGGCAACAAACTTCGCGAGCCACAGTCGAAAGCCCTCGGGGACGGGTTGTTCGAACTGCGCCGGAACCAAGTCCGACTCTTCTACATCTTCGAGCCCGGTCAAGTCATCCGGCTCCTGGGCGGGATGGTGAAGAAGCGGGACCGAATTCCGGCAGAGGTCCTGGCCCAGATGCGCGGCTACCAGAAGGACGCGCGCGAGCAATTGAAGAGGAAGACCGGGAAGAAGGGGTGATGGCGATGGCTCGAAAGAGCGACTTCATGAAGTGGATCGATCATCAGGTCGACACCGACGCTGCCCTCAAGCGGAAGGTTGAGGAATACCTCAGCGAGATGATGATCGAACAGAAGCTCGCGGCGCTCCGCACCCAGCGCGGCATGACCCAGGCGCAGCTCGCCGCGCGGCTCGGTGTGAGTCAACCCCACATCGCGAAGCTCGAAGCCGGCCGTGCAAAGAACATCGAACTTCACACGCTCTGTCGCTGGGCGACGGCACTCGGGGCCAAGCTGACCGTCGACGTCATTCCCGACACTGCTCTGAAGCGCAAGAGAACGGCTGCGTAGCTCTGATCAGGGCGGGGAGCTTTCCAGCTTCGTCATGAGGCTGGCGAGGCCGCGCTCGTAGGCGGTCTGGGCGGCGTCCCGCGCATTGGCGGGCACCCAGTTCATCCGACGCTCCTCGCCGCGGGCGTCCCACGTGCCCACCTCACGTTCTCCTTCGAAGAGCGTCGCGCGGAACCTCGTGGTGGCGATCCACATCGGTCCGTTGAGCGAGACGTCGTGCAGCACGATCTCGACGTGTAGCCGCCGAAGCGGTCCCGGCGGCGCCGCGCCCGTGGCCAGCGCTTCCGACAGGATCGCGGTCGTGACCTGGACCAGCCGATCGGAGTCTTCCTTTTGATTGCGTGCGTCGACGACCTCGAGGGACAGCGACTGGCGCGGCCAGCTCGGCAGACTGTAGCGCTCCTTGGGATGCTCGGGGACGATCCCGCGTGGCGTGGCGCAGCCGACCAGTGCGAGCGCCGCGAGCGTGGCGAAGAAAAAAACTCGCGTCATGGCTCAGACGCGGCGCTGCAGGAAGTCCACGACGATCGACCACGCGGCGTCGGCGTAGTGGGGCTGGAAGCCTTCGTTGTCGGGGTGGCGGAAGCCGTGATGGGCGTCGGAGAAGGAGTGCCATTCAAGCGGCTGGCCGTTGGCGCGGAAGGCTTCCCAGAGCGGGGCCTGGATGGCCGGGGTCGCGATGAAGTCGAGGCCCGCGCAGAAGACCAGCGACGCGCAGCGGAGGGTGGGGGCGAGCTTGAACGCGTGGCGCGGGCGATGCGACGTTTCCGGCTCGTCGCGGACCGATGGGTAATACAGAACGAGCGCCCGGAGCTTCGGATGGTCCGCGGCGAACGGGATCAGCAGGCGCCCGCCCATGCAGTGACCGATGCCGGCCATGTGATCCGCATCGGAATGCAGGCGCTCGATCAGGTACTGCCACGCCTCGTCCATCTTCACCAGGAACTCGGTGTCACCGTGCTTGGCCTGCAGATCGGCGCCGGCGCCGATGTGATCGGTCCCGGGGATCCCGAACATGTTGAAGAAGTCCGGGGCCAGAACGTTGAAGCCGAGCTGGGCCAGCCGGTAGGCGTCGATCTTGTAGTCGGCGGTGACGCCGTGGGCGTGGTGCACCATCATGATGCCGGGCCGGGTGCCGGGCCCGTCCGGATGGGCCACGTAGCCGGGGAGGCCGTCCGCTTCCTGGGTGAGCCGGCGAGCGGTGATGGTCATTGTGTGTCTCCTTTCAGATCCTGACCACGATCTTGCCCACCTGGCCGTCCGACTCCATGAACTTGATGGCGGCGCCGAGGTCGCCGAAGTCGAACACCTTGTCCACGATCGGGTGAATCTTGCCGGCTTCGAAGTGGGGGACGACGTCGCGGACGAAGCCGCGCACGGTCTCCGCGCGCTGGCCCGCGGTGCGAAAGCGGTTGCTCACGCCGAAGACGGTCAGCCGGTTGCGATGCAGGGCTTCGAGGTCGATGGTCGCGCTGAGCTGGCGGTCCATGTGGCCCACCGTGGCCAGCCGTCCCTCGTAGCCGAGCGACCGGAGGCACTCGGCGAACACCGAGCCGCCGACGTTGTTGACGACCAGGTTCACGCCCTTGCCGTCGGTGGCCTTCATCACCGCGTCGTGAAAGTCGGCGGTGCGAGTCCGGATGCCCACGTCGAGCCCGTGCTTCTCGAGCCGACCCAGCTTCTCCGCGGAACCGGACGTGCCGATCACCCGCGCGCCCAGCGTCTTGCCGGTCTGGAGCGCGGCCACGCCCACGCCGGATGACACCGCGGTGACGAGCAGCCAGTGGCCGGCGGCCAGCCCGCCCTGGGCGACCAGCATGTCGTAGACGACGAGAAAGGTCAGTGGTGTGGCGGCCGCTTCTTCCCACGAGAGCGGCCCGGGCACGCGCATGGCCTCGCGCGCGTCCATCACGGCGAACTCCGCGAAGCCGCCGCCGCAACGCCCCATCATGCGCTCGCCCGCCGCCACGCCGGTGACGCCGTCGCCGACCTTCACCACTTCGCCAGAGCATTCACCGCCTCCGGGCTTGGCGGGCGCGCCGGCCTTGCCGCCCAGCAGCTCACCGCGGTTCAGCGACGCGGCCCGCACGCGCACGAGAATCTCGCCGGGCTTGGGTTTGGGAGTCGCCGTCTCCCGCAAGTCCACGGTGGTCGCGAGGGGACCTGGTGTGAGCCAGTAGGCCTTCATGTCCGTTCCTCCTCGGGCGCGTGTCGCGCCCCTCGGGCGCGCGTTCGTCCGGAGATGTTGTACCGTACTGCCCGTCGTGTCCACCGCTCCCGTCCGTCGCTCCCGCCCGTGATCTTCGCCGCCTTCCGCGTTCGCAGCTTTCGCTTTCAGTGGCCGGCCGACCTGGTGACGTC
>DATHGT010000387.1:0-15094 GCA_035317605.1 Candidatus Acidiferrum sp.
GACGTCACCCACCACATGGCGAAGATCGAGGAGCGGGTGCGCGCGGCGACGTGGGGCCTCGTGGTCCGGCTCACCCTGCTCGCCGTCTCGATGACGCTGCTCACCGGGCTCGTTCTCCAGCGCGTGGTCCTGCGCCCGCTCTCTCGTCTCATGCAGGGGATTCGCGGCCTCGGGCGTGGCGAATCGGCCCAGCCTCTCCCCGTCGAGCGGCGGGACGAGCTCGGGCGCCTGGCCGAGGCCTTCAACACGATGGTCGACCAGCTTCAGGCCGCGCGCCGGCAGCTCATGGTGGAGACGGAGCACGCGCTCGACCTCGAGCAGCAGCTCCGGCACTCGGCCACGCTGGCGGTGGCGGGGCGTCTGGCCACCGGAGTCGCCCACGAGATCGGGACGCCGCTGAACATCATCTCGGGCGAGGTCGAATACATCGCGGGACACCTGCCCGCGGGCGACGGGCTGCGCGCGGAGGTCGACGTCATCCTGGAGCAGATCGATCGGATCTCCTCGATGATCCGCTCGCTGCTCGACACCGTGCGGCCGGTGAAGCCGGAGATCCAGCCGATCGCCCTCAAGGACGTGGTCGATCGACTGCTGCTCTTGCTCGAGCACACGGCGAGGCGTCACGGCGTGACCCTCGACGTCTCCGTTCCCGGCGACTTGCCGCCGGTGCGCGCCGATCGCAGCCAGCTCCAGCAGGTGATCATCAACGTGGTCATGAACGCGTTCGAAGCGGCGCGACCGAACGGCAAGGTCCAGCTCCTCGCCCGGCACGTCGCCCATCCGGAATGTCCGGGCGTGGAGATCGAGGTGCGTGACACCGGTCCGGGCGTCCTGCCTTCCCTGCGGCAGCGAATCTTCGAGCCGTTCTTCAGCACCAAGCCGCCGGGCGAGGGCACGGGGCTCGGGCTGCCCATCTGCCGCGACATCCTCGAGGATTTCGGCGGCGACATCACGGTCGAGAGCGCTCCCGGCGAGGGCGCCTCGTTCGTGATCTGGCTCGCCGAGGACAGGGCGCGCGATCGATGAGCCCGCACGTCCTGGTCGTGGACGACGAGAGCGCGATGGTGCGAATGGTCCAGCGCCATCTCGAAGGCGAAGGGTTCCAGGTCACCCCGCTCAGTACCGGCCCCGACGCGATCGCCGCCCTCGCCCGCGAGGAATACGACGTGATCCTCACCGATCTCGTCATGAGCGACGTGGACGGGCTGACCGTCCTGCGCGAGGCGCAGCGGCTGCAGCCGGCGGCGCGCGTGATCCTGATGACCGCGTTCACCAGCGTGGAGACCGCGATCGCGGCCATGCGGCTGGGAGCGTACGACTATCTCTCCAAGCCGTTCAAGATGGGCGAGGTCACGATCGCGGTCCGGCGCGCGGTCGAGGACCGGCGTCTGCGCGAGGAGAACCGGCGGTTGCGCGACGAGGTCGGCCGCCGGTACGCGTTCACCAACCTGCTCGGCCGCTCCCCGGCGATGCAGCCGGTGTTCGAGCTGATCGCCGCGGTGGCCACCAGCGAGTCCGCGGTGCTGCTGGTGGGCGAGAGCGGCACCGGCAAGGAGCTGGCCGCGCGCGCGATCCACTGGAACGGCGCGCGACGGGCGGGCCCGTTCGTGGCCGTCAACTGCGCGGCCATCCCCGACACCCTGCTCGAGTCCGAGCTGTTCGGCCACGAGAAGGGCGCGTTCACGGGGGCGCAGCGCAAGCGACGCGGGCTCTTCGCGGAGGCCGCGGGCGGCACGCTGTTCCTCGACGAGATCGCCGACATGTCGCTCGCGCTCCA
Source organism: Candidatus Acidiferrum sp. (assembly GCA_035317605.1). Lineage (GTDB taxonomy): Bacteria > Methylomirabilota > Methylomirabilia > Rokubacteriales > CSP1-6 > DATHGT01. The sequence goes on from DATHGT010000387.1 coordinate 1,778, forward strand.
GGCCAAGCTCCTGCGCGCGCTCCAGGACAAGACGATCAGGCCGGTCGGCGGCAACGAGGAGGTCCGGCTCGACGTCCGCGTGGTCAGCGCGACCAACCGCGATCTGCCGTCGCTCGTGCGCGAGAGCGTCTTCCGCGAGGACCTCTATTACCGGTTGGCCGTGATTCCCATCCGGCTTCCGACCCTGCGTGAACGGGTCGAGGACATTCCGCTGCTCGCCCACCACTTCCTGGAGCGGACCGCGGCGACGCTGGGACGGCGCTTCGACGGGTTCGCCGAGGACGCGCTCGCGTGGCTCGGCAAGCAGCCCTGGCCCGGCAACGTCCGCCAGCTCGAGAACGTCATCGAGCGCGCGGCCACGCTCACTAAGGGACCGTTGATCACCCGGGCCGACGTCAGCACCGATTTCGTCAGCGTGATGGGTACGGGGACGCCCCGCCGGCCGACGCTCCAAGAAGTCGAGCAGCAGTACATCGAACAGGTCCTGGCGGAGGCCAAGGGAGACAAGAACGCCGCCGCGCGGATCCTGGGCGTGAGCGTCCGCACGCTCCAGCGCATGTTCCGTTCGCCCGAGACATGACCTCGTCGTAGACGACACCATGTCGTCGGCGACGACATAACGTCGCCTTCCGCACTCGTCTCGCTTTCTTCCGTCGCGTCATCACCAGCAAGAACGTGGAATCGACGCTTGCCCGCGTCTGGTACGTGTCTTGCCCCGCCGCCAGCGCGTGTGTCGGGTGTGGAGCGGGGGCGGGCAGCCTCCGCGCGAACAGCCGCGCCACGTCCCGGCCACGCAAGATCCTCAACGTGGCGCGGCACTGCCCACACCGAACGCCGGAGGAGGAAGAATGAGATCGTCGGCCCGGGTCATCCTGATAGCGCTCGTCATCCTCGGCGCCGCCGCCGGACCGAGCTTTGCCCAAACCCCTGCTCCGAAGGTGACCATCAACGGCCTGGTCGACTTCGTGACCACCGCGTACTGGGGCTTGGGGCAGCAATCTCAGAACGGGGCGATCAGCCCGAATCAACCCACCGTCGACCTGGGCAACAAGAAGCACGGTTGGTACTCGCGCGAGCGCGGCGTGTTCACGATCACCGGTGAGGTCGGCCGGGTCAAGGGCGTGTGGGCCGTCGAGCTGGACTTCCAGAACGGCGCCAGCAACTTCAATGCGTCCAGCCAGCCCGGCAGTCTCACCACGGTCGGCCCCTCCCACACCGGCCAGTCCGCGCCCTTCGACCTCGACACCGACGTCCAGGGCGCGGTCGAGACCAAGTGGCTCTACCTCGAGACTCCGGTCACCGGTCCTGGCTCGCTCCTGTCCTTCATCCCGGTGACGACGATCGGGCGCTTCGGCGGCCAGCCGTTCCGCGGTCACGACTACAAGCCCGGCATCCTGGCCACCGGTGACTTCCCGGGCGTGAACCTCGAGACGAGGTGGACGCCGAGCGTTCGGAGCACGCTGACCTTCGTGCAGATCAGCGAGCAGCTCGACCGGTTCATCGCGCCGAACCAGAAGGATTCATGGGCGCTGCTGGCCAGCCTCGAGGTCGACGTCTTCAAGGGCCTGACCATCAAACCGACGTACGCCTACGGCGAATGGGACGGCGGCAACTGCGGCACCACCAACCTCGGTACGGTGGGATGGGGCGGCTACAACCCCAATACCAACTGCCCTGCCGTCGTGGCCGGCACGGTCGCCGGTCCCGGCCTGGTCGGTCGCAACATCCGGCGGCACTACCTCGGCGCCGATGTCCGGTGGACGATGGGACCGTTCTCCCTCCAGCCGACGTTCATCTATCTCCTGGGCGAGCAGGAAGTTCCGAACCGAAGCGGCGTCATCAACGACGTCGACATCCGGTCGTACATCTTCGACACGATCGGCGGCTTCCGAACGGGTCCGCTCCTCATCGAGGCCCGCATCATGTACACCCCGGGCATGGACGCCAACCAGGACATCCAGAACGCCGGCGGTGGCACCATCCGGACGTATCGGCCGATCAACCCCGGGACCAGCTACATGAACGGCTGGTCGGAGATCTGGAAGAGCGGCATCGACTACCAGTCCGGGCTCCTGGTCAACCGGGGTGGAATGACGCTTCGCGAGTCCGCCAGCTTCGACAAGTACGGCCGCATCTTCTTCGGCATCGCGGCCGACTACTCGCTGACCCCGGCCCTGACCCTGACGGGAATCACCAACGTCAGCTGGACCGACACCGCGGTGGACACGAAGGGCACCTCGGCCGCCGCGACGGGCCTCACCCCGAGCGGCATCACCACCGCGGGCAACCCCTTCAAGGGCGGCAAGGAGCGGTATCTCGGCAACGAGTGGGTCGGGCGCCTGACCTACCGGTTCGCCTCCAACGTGTCGTTCGACCTGGCCCTCTCCGCGCTGATCACCGGCGACGCGTTGAACCTCCAGCGCACGCCCGCCGGATTCGGGTGCGACACCGACGGCATCCCGACCTGCCAGTCGCGGAACGTCTACAAGGCGTCGGCCCGCATGCGCGTCACGTTCTGAGCTCGAAGGGGGGTCCCTCGGCCCCTTGAAACGGGAGTGATACGCTCGCGCCGTGACGAGCCGGGCGTGGCGGTGGGCTCTGGTGGGGGCGCTCGCGCTCCTGGGGGCCGCCGGCTACTGGGGCTTCGCGTTCGTCAGACTGTACCGGACCGGCTCCGGCGACTGGCAACGATTTCAGCACCAGTGGGAAGCGGCGCGGGTCGCCGTCATGCGATGGGGGGAATTCCCGCTGTGGGACCCGTTCCATTGCGGCGGCGTGACCCTCTTCGGCGATCCCGAGGCGCAGGTGTACGGTCCGCTCTTCTGGCTGCTCCTCCCGCTCGGAACGACGATCGGGCTGAAGATCTTCTTCGTGCTGCACACGGCCGCCGGGCTCACGGGAATGTTCGTTCTGGCGCGGCGCGAGCTCGGGGCCGGTGTCGCGCCAGCCATCGTCGCCGCGGCCGTGTGGGGCTTCGGCGGGTTCTTCGCCTGGCACGGGTCCAGCGGCCACATCACGTTCCTGCCGTTCTACCTCGCGCCCTGGTTGCTGCTCGCGTGGAGACGCGCGGCGGAGAACCCGCGCTGGTGTGTGGCGGTGGCGGCCATCATGGCGCTGGTGCTCCTCGAGGGGGGCGTCTATCCGTTTCCGTACTTCACGCTCCTCCTCGGGTTCGATGCGGTGGCGCGGCTGCTCGGGCGCGAGCCGCCCCGCGGGATCGTTCGCGCCGGAGCGATCGCTGGCGTGCTGACGCTCCTGCTGGGCTCGTTCCGGCTTCTTCCGATTCTCGAGACCCTCGAGCTCTATCCACGCCTCACGAGCAGCCGCGACTCGGTGTCCTTTCGGGAAGTCATCGTCATGCTCACCGGGCGCGGACCCGAGTACGAGTACGAGTACCCGTTCGGGCACGAATACGTGTGGCCGGAGTACGGCTCGTACACGGGATGGGTGCCCCTGATCGCCGCCGCGCTCGGAGGCGTCGTGGCGGTGTGGGGCGGGCGGTGGCGGCTCGTGTTCGGGGCGATCCTCTTCGGCGGGTTGATGCTCGGGTACGAAAGCCCGTGGCATCCGTGGGCGATCCTCCACCTGGTCCCGCCGTTCGACTCCTTGCGCGTGCCGTCGCGCTTCGCCGTGCTGTTCACGTTCTACCTTGGGCTGCTTGCGGCGCTCGCGCTCCGGAGCCTCACCGAGCTCCTCGCGCGCTACCGGATGCCGCGCGCGCTCGACTGGGGGCGCCGCGCGCTCCCGTTGGTCCTTGCCTTCGGGATCGCGGCGGATGTCTTCATCACGAACCGCCCGGCGCGCGACCGCTGGCACGCCCCGCCGCCACCCTCACGGATCGTGGCGGACGTCCACTACCACCTGCTCCCCAGGGAACAGTACGACCGGCTCATCAGCTTCCCGGCGCTCGGCGTGAGCAATCGCGGCTGTCACACGGGCATGACGTACCGCGCGGCGCGCGGGTTATGGGACGGCGACGTCCCGCAGGTACGGCTCGAAGGCACCACCGGCACGCTCCACGTCGAGAGCCGGACGGCGAACACCATGCGGGCCGAGGTCACGTTGAAGAGCGAAGGCGACATCGTGTTCAACCAGACCTGGGCACCGGGATGGACGAGCTCGCTCGGCACGCTCGAGAAGGACGCGGTCGGGCGCATCGTCGTCCGCGCGCCGGCGGGGAGACACGACGTCGTCGCCCGGTACGTGCCCGGGCGGCTCGTCGCGGGCGCCGCGCTGAGCCTGACCGGGCTCGTGTTGTCGGTGCTGGTCCTGCTCTATGGGCAGCGCGCCCGACCGGCTACACCTTCTCGATGACTTCGATCTGCACGCCGTCGGGGGCCTGGAGGAAGCCGACGCGGCGGCCGTTGTTCGCGGGCAGCTCTTCGAGAACCTGCACGCCGTTGCTCCGGAACTTCGCCAGCGTTCCCGTGTAGTCGTCGGTGTCGACCGCGATGTGCTCGATGCCGTAGTGCTGCTCGCGCTTCTGGGTGTCGACGATGGGCGTGAGGTTGACGGTCAGACCGTGCAGGTTCAGCCGGTAGCCGCGCGGTCCATTGTCGGCGATCACGGTGGCGCCGAGGTTGTCGACGTAGAACTGCATGGTCTGCTTCGGGTCGCGGCTCTTGAGATGCACGTGGTGGACGTTGATACCCATGATGGTCTCCTTGGTGGTCAGCGGATGGCGGTCGGGCGCTCGCGGCGTAGCTCGGGCGTCGCGGTCTCGTAGGCGTGGGCGATTCTGAGCACGTGGGCCTCGCCCCAGGCGGGGCCGACGATCTGCATCGAGAGCGGCAGCCCGGCCTCGCCAACGCCGGTCGGCAGCGCCACCGAGGGCAGCCCGGCCACGTTGAAGACCTGCCGCATCGCCAGCCCCGAGCCGAACGTCACGTCCTTGCCGTTGACGCGCGCCGCGCCGGTGGCGATCAGCGGCGCCTCCGACGGCGCCACGGGCAGGAGCAGCGCGTCGACCGACTTCAAGATCTCGTCGAACTCGCGGCGGATCGCCTCGCGCATGCGGCACGCGCGCACGTAGGCGTCGAGGGTGACACGAGCGCCCTCCTCGAAGCGCGGGTGCAGGTCCGTCCCGTAGCCCTCCGGATGCGCGGCGAACCGCTCGCGATGGAGGGCCAGGAACTCGCCGCGTGAAATCGCCTCGCGCGTCGGCTGCACTTCGCCGGCGAGCGAGAACTTGATTGTCTCGAGCTTGGCGCCGAGACGCTCGAAGACCTTCGCCGCTCCGTCGATCGCCCGCGCCACCGCCGCGTCCAGCTCCACGAAGTGCAGATCCGGGCAGAGGGCGAAGCGCAAGCCGCTCACCCCCGCGTCGATCCCCGCGGTGAAATCGGGGACCGGCACGTCGGCGCACGTGGGATCGTGAGGGTCGTAACCGGCCATCGCCTGGAGCATGAGCCCCGCGTCGAGCGCGGTGCGGGTGAGCGGACCGGCGTGATCGAGGCTGACGGCGTTGGGATAGATGCCGCGAATGCTCACGCGGCCGTAGGTGGGCTTGAGGCCGACGATGCCGCAGCACGCGGCCGGCCCGCGGATGGAGCCGCCGGTGTCGCTGCCGGTCGCGCCGGGACAGAGGAAGGCGGCGACCGCGGCGCCGGATCCGCCGCTGGAACCGCCCGGCACACGATCGAGCGCCCACGGATTGCGGGTGGCCCCGTACCACGGATTGTTGGTGGTCGAGCCCGCCGCGAACTCGTGGGTGTTGCACTTGCCGATGAGCACGGCGCCCGCGTCCTTCAGCCGGCGGACCGAATCGGCGTCCTCGGCAGGCACGTGGTCGCGATAGAACGACGACCCGACGGTCGTCCGCACATCAGCGGTGTCGAAGATGTCCTTCACGCCGATGGGGACGCCGTGCAGCGGGCCGCGCCAGCGCCCGGCCGCCAGCTCGGCCTCCGCCCGACGCGCGGCCTCACGCGCTTGATCGGCCATCACGGTGACGAACGCGTTCAGCGTGGGATTCAGCCGCGCGATGCGCGCGAGGTGCACTTCCGTCACTTCCAGGGGCGAGACCGTGCGTGCCCGCATGAGACTGCCCAGCTCGGCGATCGACAGGAAGCAGAGGTCGTCGTTGGTCATGTGAGCCCCACCACCACCGCCAGCGCCTCGACCTGCTCGGCGTAGCGGCAGACGGGATTGAGCAGCAGGTGGTTGGCGCCCATGTCCACCAGCTCCTCCAGCCGCTCCCGCACCTGCTCGGGCGTGCCGTGGACGCCCGAGGCGTCGGTCCCGGCCGGATTGCGATACACCACCGTGAACCAGCGATCCAGCTCGGCCCGCGCCACGTCCGCGCGCTCGTGCACCGACATGAACACGCGCTTGGAGACCGGGAAGGCCTGCGGGTCGCGGCCGGCCTCCTTGAGCGCAGCCTTGAGGATCGGCACACTGCGGCCGAACACGGCCTTGCTGGAGCCGCCCGAGCCCATCCATCCGTCGCCGATGATCGCGGTGCGACGGATCGCGTCGGGATGATCGCCACCTAGCCAGATCGGCGGCCGCGGCTTCTGCACGGGCTTGAGCGTCATCGTCTCGCCCTCGAGCCGGAAGATGTCGCCCTGGTAGTCGACCTTCGACTCGGTCCACAGCGCCTTGATCACCTCGACGCCTTCCCGGAACCGTCGCACCCGGCGCTCGGTGGGGACCTGGAACTGATGGTAGTGATGCTCGCGGCCGATCCCGATGCCGAGGATCGCCCGGCCGTTGCTCAGGTGGTCGAGGGTGGCGACCTGGTGCGCGACCGTGACGGGACTCGCCACGGGCAGGACCAGCACCGACACGCCGACGCGAATCCGCGTGGTGGCCGCGGCGGCGAAGGTCAGCACGCCCATGGCGTCGAACGAGTAGACGTGGTCCAGCGCGTTCGAGGTCACCCACAGATCGTGGAAGCCGACGGCCTCGGCGCGCTGGGCGACCTGGCGAACCGTCGCCACGTCCAATGGGTCAGGCGAGCGGTGGGGCAACGACATCCCGAGCGAGATCCGATCTTTCAGCGCCATGGTCCCTTCCTATCGGCAGTGCGGCATGACGTCGCGGGCGAAGAGCGTCATCGACTCGCGGACCATCGTGTGCTCCATCAACCCGCCCTGGTTGAAGTAGCAGATGAATTCGTCCATCCCGTATTCCTTCCTCAAATCATGGATGCGCCTGATGCAGTAGTCGGGATCGCCGAAGACGGCCATCTCGCGGTCGAAGTCCTCGTACTTCACCCGCTCCATGCGGGCCAGCACCTGGCGCCAGGCCTCGAAGCTCTTGATGTCGGTGGAGCCGAGCGGCTTGAGGCGCAGCGCGGCCTCGCGCAGGAAGTTCAGCAGCCCGGCCTCGGAGTCCTGGCGCGCTTGCGCCCGGCTCGCCGCCACGTGCACGGGAAACGCGAGCGCGGCGTCGCCCGGAGCGTCGGCGGGCAGCGCGTCACGGTACACGGCCAGCCCTTCCTTGAGCTTGTCCGGGGGATTGATCAGCGGGGTGGCGAAGATCGGGAGCCGTCGCCGCGCGGCGATCGGAAACGTGTCCGGGCTGTTGGCCGCGATGCGCACGGGCGGATGCGGCGACTGCACGGGCTTGGGCACCACGGTCAGCTCGCGGGCGTGGAAGAACTTGCCCTCGAACGAGAACTGCTTCTCGGTCCACGCCTTCACGATGAAGTCGAGCGCCTCGTCGAAGCGGTCGCGGCTCTCTTCCTGGGCAATGTCGTAGCCCGCGTAGTGAGCCGGCGCGGTCCCGCGTCCCACACCGAACTCCAGCCGGCCGTTGCTGAGGATGTCGGTGATCGCGGCTTGCTCGGCGATCTTCACTGGATTATGGAGCGGCAGCAGCGTCACCGCGGTGCCCAGGCGGATGCGCGTCGTTCGCTGGGCCGCCGCCGCCAGCACCATGAGCGGATCGGCCAGGATCGAGAACGCCCGGCTGAAGTGCAGCTCGCCGAGCCACACGGTGTCGAAGCCGATCACGTCCCCCAGCTCGATCTGCGCGACCAGGTCCATGTAGCGCTGGCGCTCACTGCTGGTCCCCGCGCACGGCAACTGGTCGAAGAACCCGAAACGCATATTGGCCTTTCTCCTGGATTTACTTAATGGGGGCCCCTACGGCTCCCCCCATACCCCCCCGACGCGTTTCGCCCCGGCTTCGCCGGGGCGCTCCTGGATTCTGCGCTCTTTCGATTCGGCGCTCTTCAGTGCCGGCCGCCGGCGGCGCCTCCGGGTGTGGGCGCGGCGGGCGGGAAGTATTCGGCGACGGGAATCTCGATCACGGCCGGGCGATTGGCGGCGAGCGCGGTCTTGACCGCGTCGGCGATCTCGTCGGGGCGCTGGACGTACATACCGAGGGCGCCGTAGACCTCGGCGAGCTTGTCGAAGCGCGGGTTGATCAGGTCGACGCCGATGTACTTGGCGCCGAACAGCCGCTGCTGCTGGGCCTTCTCGGCCCCGTGGCAGCTATTGTTCAGAACGATGGCCACCAGCGGGATGTGGTGTCGAACCGCGGTGTTCAGCTCCTGCGACGCGTAGAGGAAGCCGCCGTCGCCCTGGAGGCTGATGGCCGGCCGATCGGGCCGGCCGAGCTTGGTGCCGAGGCCGACGGCGAGTCCCATGCCGAGACCGCCGTGGCCCGCGTAGTTGAAGAACGTGCGCGGGATCTCGAAGTTGAGCCGGTCGTACGCGAGCCCGGGCGCCACCCCCGCGTCGAGCGTCACCATGCAGTCGCGCGGCAAGGCCTTGCGCAACTCGGGATAGACGCGCTGGGGCATCATCGGCTCGCCGCTGAGACTCAGCTCGGCGGCCAGCCGGGCTTGACGGCGCGCGGCGAGCGCGGCGATCTCGCTCCGCCAGGCCGCGTTGGGACGTCCCTGAGGATGGGCCTCGCGCAGCGCCGCGAGCAAGGACTCGGCGACCGCGCGCGCGTCGCCCACGATCCCCACGGCCACCGGGTAGTTGCGGCCGATCTCCTGGGAATCGACGTCGACCTGCACGATCTGGGTCGCGGGATCGATCACCCGGTTGTCCCAGAAGGTCGTCCCCTGATTGAGCCGGGTGCCGAGGGCGAGGATCACGTCGGCGCGGTGCAGCGCCTCGGCCGCTTCGCCGGAGCCTCGTCCACCGGGAGGCCCCACGTAGAGGTGATGGCTGTTCGGCACCGCGTCGTGGTGGCCGTACGAGGGCACGATGGCCATGTCGAGCGCTTCCGCCAGCGCGACCGCTTCCTTGCTGGCCTCGGCGTCGATGACGCCGCCGCCGACCAGCAGCGCGGGCCGCTGCGCTTGCCCCAGCAGCGCCGCCGCGCGCTGGACGGCCTGGGCGTCGCCGGCGTTGCGGTGCTCGACCGCGCGGTAGGCTCGCGGCGGCGACACCTCGTCGGCCACGCTCTGGTTGTCGAGGAGGTCGCGCGGGATGTCGAGGAACACGGGACCGCACTTGTCGGCGAGCGCGGCGCGGAAGGCGTAGTGCAGCATCTCGAGGATGCGCTCGCTCCGGTTCACCTGCAGCGCGAGCTTGGTGATGGGCTTGAAGATCCCGACCAGGTCGAACGCCTGGGCTCCGTCGCGATAGATGAAGTCGCGGCCGACGTCGCCGGCGATGACGACGACCGGCGCGCGGCCCTTGTAGGCCAGCGCCACGCCCGTGATGAGGTTCGTGGTCCCCGGTCCGGAGGTCGTCAGGCACGCGGTGGGCTTGCCCGACGCCCGCGCGTAGCCGTAGGCCATGAACGCCGCGCCCTCTTCGTGGCGGGTGTCGACGAAGCGGATGTCGCTCCGGCCGTACATCTCGGTGACGATGCTGTTGGTGGTCGTACCCACCACCCCGAAGGTGTGGTCGACACCTTCGGCACGCAGGGCTTCGACGACGGCCAGACCGGCTTTCATCTGCGCCATGGGCTCCCTCGCTCTACGGGTGAATGACGGTGGGCGTGCGGCTGATGATGAACGCCTCGTGGCGCTCCAGGAAGTCGGCGACCACCTCGGCGAACGCCTCCGGTCGATCGCGGCCGATCGCGTGCGCGGCGTCGTAGACGAAGACGAGATGGCTGTTCGGGATCAGCTTCGTGTAGACGCGACCGGTGTCCTGAGCCGCTTGACGGTCGGCGGTACCGAACAGCACCAGCGTCGGCGTCGTCACCTCGGGCATCCGCCGCTCGAGCTCACCGCGAGGCGCAGCGCCGATCGCCGTCGGCGCTTCCAGCACGAGAGCGCGCACGCGCTCCGGCTCGGCCAGCGCGAACCACAGCGCCGCCGTGCTCGCCTCCGCGGTGGCCATGAAGTCGACGTCCGTGAGGCCGAGGCACTCGATGATCCGCCCGATCGTCGCCGCCGCTTCGGACCCGGGCCGGCCCGGCGGCAGGGTCTCGACGGCGATCACACGGAACCGGCGGGCCAGCAGCTCGTGAGCGGGCGACGGCGTCGACAAGTCCGCGCCGAAGTGCACGAGCGGGCTGCCCTGCCCCGCTTCCAGATAGCGCGCGCGAATCCCGTCGACCTCGACGCGACCTTCCGTGAACATCGCTCTCAGATGCCCCGGATGCGCGGCAGGACTTTCGTCCCGAACAGCTCCAGCGAGCGCGTGAGCCAGCCCATGTCGCGCGAGGACGGGGGCGTCAGCGAGAGGTCGACCACGCCGGCGCCGATCTCGTCGCGGCAGCGCTGGATCTGGTCGATGATCGTGTCCGGGCCGCCGATGAAGGTGGTCGGCAGCGCCGCGTTCACGATGGCCGCGCGCGGAACCCCGGCCACGTTGCGCTGATCGAGCGTGCTCAGCGCGTCGCGCACGCCCGCGCGCAGCGGGAACGGCGCCTGCTTGGACTGCTGGTCGAACAGCTCCTGGGCTTCGGTGTCGGTGTCGGCCACGATCATGTTGGCCCGATAGACGACATCGTCCGGCCCCGGCTCCCAACCGTGGCGCGCGCACGCCTCGCGGTAGTAGCGCCCGGCCCGGGCCGTGGACTCCCACGTGCCGTAGGAGAGACCGCAGCCGAGACGATGGCTCGCCGCGAACTCGCAGGACTCTTTGCTGGTGCCGAGCGCGTACGTCTTCGGATACGGCTGCTGGAGCGGACGCGGCCAGACCGAGACCGTGCGGAACTGGAAGTGCCGGCCCTGCCAGGCGAACGGCTGGGGCTCCGTCCACGCCTTGAGGATCAGCTCCATGCCCTCGTCGGTGCGCCCGCGCGCCTCCGTCGGGTTGAGGTCGTAGGTCAGATACTCGTTGGTGGTTCCCCGCAGCAGACCGACCACGAGGCGTCCCTGGCAGAAGGTGTCGAGCATCGCGAGCTCTTCGGCCACCCGCACCGGGTTGCTCTGCGGGACGATGGGACCGAGCACCGCGATCGTGAGCTTCTTTACGTGGGCCGCGATGAAGGCGGCCGCGAGGAGGGGGTTCGGGGTCAGGATGCGCGGCGAGTAGTGATGCTCGGAGACGCTCACCCAATCGAAGCCCAGCTCTTCGACGAGCTGCAAGCGCTCGATCATGGCCCGATAGGCCTCGGCCCCCGCCTCGCGGTCGTAGGCACCGGAGGGCACAGGCCACTCCGGTCGAAGCGGCTCGGGCGCGAGGTACCGCACGGTTTCGAAGAACGAGACTTTCATGTGCTTACCTCCCTCGCGCCCAGCGGAATTGGATGACCGTCCCGCGTCGCGGTCTAGCGCCGATTTCGCAGAAAAGAGGAGCGCAGCTCCTCTTTTCGAGGACCCAGGCCAGCCGACCGCGACGCGGGACGGTCATCCAATTCCGCGTGGTTCACTAGCCCAGCGGTGAGAAGGACGCCGGAATCAGGACCTTGTTCTCTTGCTTGAGGGGCCGGACGCCGGGCTGCGGGGGCCATTGGCCGCCCTTGCGCGACTCTTCGCGGACGCGGGTGCGCTCGTTGAGGTCCTTGTAGGCCCAGACGTGGATCCACTTGTTCAGTCCGCCGAGCTCGGTGCTGCCGCAGACGACCAGCGGCGAGAGCTTCTCGCGGCCGGGCACCGCCTTGCCCCACGCCTCCACCACCTTGGAGATCTCGCCGGGCGCGTAGGTGTAGATCCGCATCTCGTACACGTTGCCCGTGCCCAGGTTGCGGCTCTCGAGCGGCTGCATGAAGGGCGCGGGGATCAGGATGTCGGCCTCCTGGGCGACGATCAGGTCGCGCCCGCCGGGCAGCGCGGACAGCTCGGCGTCCTTGGCCATCGCGTCGCGGACCGCGGTGCGGTGGGCGAGGTCGTTGTACGGCCAGATGTGGACGACCTGGTTGAGCGGGCCGAACTCGGTGTGCCACAGGCCCCCGAGCTTCGAGTGCTTCTCCCTGAGCGGCTTGCGCTTGGCGAAGCGATCCTCGAACTCGGCCACGGCTCCGGTACGCAGCGAATAGGTCCGAACCTCGTAGATCATGGGGGTCCCTCCTCGGCTTCGTTACCCGCTACGTACGCGTGATTGCGGGGCACGTCAAGGCCCCTGCCCCGATTGCAAAGCGAGGCCACCTCTGCTGGACTATGGCCGGGAGGACGACCATGGCCAAAGGCACGTTGATCGCGGCGATGAAGATCGGACGGGCGGCCGAGGACGAGTTCAACGACTGGTACGACACCGAGCACCTGCCCGAGCGGCAGCGCGTGCCCGGCTTCCTGGTCTGCCAGCGCTGGATCGGCACCGACGACCGCACGGTCTCAGTGGCGACCTACGACCTCGCCGACGTCGGAGTGCTCAAGACGCCGGGTTACCTCGCGATCGGCGGCGAGAACCTCTCGCCGTGGTCCAAGCGCGTCACCGCCCGCGTCGAGCGTCTGATCCGGTTCGAGGGCGACCAGACCTTGCCCGGCGATCAGCTTCCCCCGGACAACGCCGGCGGCCTCCTCCTGAACGCGATGAACATCGCGCCCGAGCGGGAGGCCGAGTTCAACGAGTGGTACGACAAGGAGCACATCCCGGCCCTCAGCGCGGTGCCCGGCGTCCACTGTGCGCGACGCTTCCGGGGGACCGGCGGCAACCGCAAGTACGTGGCCCTCTATCACCTGGCCACGCCCGCCGTCGTCGAATCCGCCGAGTGGAAACAGGCGCGGCAGAGCGACTGGACCAGCCGCTTGCAGCCCCACTTCCGCGACCACCTGCGCCTGGTGTTGAAGCGCTACGCGCGGGCCTAACGAAGTCTGGCCAGGAAGAAGTCGACGACCGCGCGGTTGAACCGCTGATGGAAAGCCGCGCGGTCGAAGGCCGGGACGTCGCCGCAGATCGCGGGGGCGCGCTTGGTCATCTCTCCGCTGCACGCGATGAAGACGAAGTGGCCCGCGTCCGGGACCACGTGGTACTCCGGCTTCGTCGCTAACGCCTGGTAGACGGCCTCGGCGGC
>DATHGT010000388.1:0-22826 GCA_035317605.1 Candidatus Acidiferrum sp.
ACCGCCACCGCCACGACGACGAAAAGACGCGACATGGTCTTCCTCCCCCGCAGATTGTTCCGGCATCCTATCAGAGCCCCGTCACGTCCGCGCAGGCGCTACTGCCGACTACACCGTGTAGCGCTCGCGGATCGCGTCGAGGAGGCGGCGGCGGGAGATCGCCGGGGGGAGATGGGCGTCGCGCTCGATCTCGCCGACCTCGTCGGCCAGCTCGGGGTTCTTGATCATCTGGCGGAGCCAGCGCGAGTAGTCGCCGGCCTGGAGGTGATGGGTCCAGGTGGCGTCGTCGATGCCTTCGGCCAGCTCCACGAAGCGGACGAGGTTGGCCGCGCGCAGGTTGAGCTTGGCGTCGGGGCCGCGGAAGTAGAAGCTGCGCTCGGTGGGCAGCTCGCCTTCGGTGTACTTGCGCAGGTGGCGGCGATGCTCGACCTCGCGGGGGGCGACGCTGAAGCGCACGGACGGTGCGCCGCTGCCGTCGAGGTGGACGAGCATCGCCTCGCCGCGAGCGAGCGGGGGACCGCCGGCGGCCGCGCCGGGATCGGTGGTGAGCATCGTGCGGATCTCGCGGCGGACATCGGCGGCGAGGAGGTCGGCCGACATCGTGATCAACGCCATCGACTCGGCGCCGGCGCGCACGAGATCGACCGCGGCCGAGCCCTCCGCCGGCACGATGTGATGCGCCTCGTCGATGATGAGCCAGTGGGGCAGACCCGAGGCCGCGCGCATGGACGACACCACGGCCAGCACTTTCGTGGCGTAGCTCACCTTCTCCGCCATCGACAGCCCGCTCAGGTTGAGCGCGAGACGGCCGGCGGGCCGCTGCAGGAGCTGGCCCACCTCGTCGGGAGTGGCCAGCGCGCGCTCGGTCTTGCCGCCGAGGACGAGGAAGCCTTCGAGATCGGCGAAAGCCTGGTGATCGCCCTCGGGATCGAGCACGCAGAGCGAGCGGCCCGCGCTCACGATGCGCTCGACGAGCAGGCCGGTGAGCGTGGACTTGCCGCTCTGCGACGGCCCCGCGATGAGCACGCTGGCGCGGTGGGCGGGCACGGTCACCGGGGTGCCGTCGGCGGCGTGACCGAGGGGCAGGTGATGGCGCGTGAGCTTGGGCAGGAGACCGGACAGATCGTCGAGCACGTGCTCCTCGATCAGCTCGATCACGCCCTGGCCGTTGTCCTCGCGGGTGACGTGATCGGCGCGCTCCTTGAGCGCGGGGATCGCGCCCGCGACGGCGACCGCGCACTCGGCGAGGGCGAGGAACGCGTGATCGTTCTCGGCGTCGCCGACCGCGACCACGTTGTGAGGCGACAGCGCCATCGCGTTCAGCGTGGACAGAAGCCCGGTCCCCTTGGTGGTGCCGCCGGGGAGCAGCATGAGCGAGCCCTTGTTGAACACGAGCGTGCGCTCGACGCCGGCCTCGCGGATGGCGGTCAGCGCGCGCTCGGCTGACACGGCGTCGGTGGCCAGGATCGAGGCGCCGACGTCGAAGGGCACGCCGCGGCGGGTGAGCGCGTCCATCAGCGCGGGCTCCGGCGCGTCGCCGAGCAGGCGCGTCTCGCGCCGGCTCGGCGTGTAGACGACCGCGCCATTCTCGGCGACGATCGCGTCGAAGATCGCCTCGGCCTCGGGGCAGACGCGCCGCAGGTCGGGCAAGAGCCGCCCGGTCACCAGGATGAGCTTGCGGCCCGATTCGCGGACCCGCCGCAGCGCGCGCGCCGTCGGCGCCGCGAGTCGGCTGTCGGAGGCGATGGTGCCGTCGAAGTCGACGGCCAGCACGTGGACGATCACCCGATCCGCTCCATCGCCTCATCGTAACTGCAATCGGCTGACCACCAATGTTGGCCGGGCAGCAGGGGGCTTGCAGTACGATCGATTCCATGCGCAAGGCGAGCCTGTGGCTGGTGTGTCTGCTTTTGGCCACGGGGTGCGCCACCGGCCGGGTTTCGCGCGACGGGATCCCGGTACCGAACGGTTACACGGCGTCGGGTCAGGCCTCATGGTACGGTCGCCCGCACCATGGCCGGCGCACGTCCAGCGGCGAGGTCTACGACATGAACAAGCTGACCGCCGCCCACCGCACGCTGCCCCTGGGCACCCGGGTGCTGGTGACCAATCGGGACAACGGCCGCACCGTCGAGGTGCGCATCAACGATCGGGGACCGTTCCGCCGCGGCCGGATCCTCGATCTCTCCTACGCGGCGGCCCGGCAGCTCGGCGCCATCGGCGAGGGCGTCATCCCGGTCACGTTCAAGGTCCTGGCGACGTCGTCCGGCGAGTGACCCCCGGAGACTCAGCGAGAACTTTGGCGGTCAGACGCGCGTCCCGGCCTCAATAAACTCCGATAGACGTCGGTGGTGGCCGTCATGGAGGCGTCGGCGGAGTAGCGGGCGCGGATGAGGGCCTGGCCGGCCAGGGCCATCTCGCGCGCGCGCTCGGGCTCGTCGAGCAGCGAGAGCACGGCGCGAGCGAGCGCGCCGGCATCCCCGGGCGCGACGAGCCGGCCGGTCTCGCCGTCGTGCACGATCTCGGGAAGGCCGCCGGTCGCCGCCGCCACCACCGGCGTGCCCACGGCGAGGGCCTGCGGGATCACCTGCGAGGTCGCCTCCGATCGGGTCGACGGCAGCGTCAGCACGTCGAGGGCGGCCATCACCTCCGGGATGTCGCGGCGAAAGCCGGTCATGATCACGCTGGCCTCGAGCCCCATCTCGCGCACGCGGCGGCGGACGTCGTCGAAGCCGACCCCGTCGCCCACGATGAGGAAGCGCGCCCGCGGGCGTGAGGCGAGCACCTCGCCCGCGGCTTCGAGGAACACCGCGTGGCCCTTGGAGCCGCGCACGTTGGCCACCAGCCCGATCAGGGGCGCGTCGAGGAGTCCGAATTCCTCGCGCACGGACTTGCCCGACACGCCGCCGTGAAAGCGCGCGGTGTCGACGCCGGCCGAGATCGCGCTGATGCGCTCGGCGGGCACCCCGGCCTCCCGCACGCGCGCGGCCACCGCCTCGCCGGTGGTGATCACGTGATGGGCCAGCCGGTACACGAGCGCGCGCCGCCGCCGGATGGCGATGGTCACGTGGCGGCCCCGCACCACCGGGCGGCCCAGGGAGCGGGCGGCCAGGGTGGCGAGCCAGCTGTCGACAGAGCTATGGGTGTGGACCAGATCGACGCTGCGCGCGCCCATGAGCGCGCGCAGCCGCAGCAGCGCGGGCAGATCGAGCGCGCTCCGCATGGCCACGGCCACGGCGGGCGCGCCGGCGGCGCGGGCCTCGGCGAGGAGCCGGCTCTCGGGACGGCAGGCGATGAGGGCGTCCCAGCCGTGGTCGAGCAGCCACCGGACCTCGCTGAGGATCCGGATCTCCTGTCCGCCGAGGCCGAGGGACGCTTCGGTGTGGAGGATGAGTCGCCGCGTCGGCGTGGTCACGCCAGGCCAGTATAGACTGGGGTCGCGACGCCAGACACCTGCACCCGAGAGGACGGCTCCCTGGTCGAAGCGTTCATCGAACAGTTCACGTACGTCGGGCTCTTCCTGGTGCTCTTCGGCGCCGGTCTCGGCGTGCCCCTGCCCGAGGAAATTCCCGTGCTGGCCGCCGGGGTCCTCTCCCACGAGGGTATCGTGCGCTGGTGGATCGCGCTGCCCCTGTGCCTGGTGGCGATCCTCGCGGGGGACTCGGTGCTCTACTGGGTCGGGCACCACTGGGGCGAGCACATCCTCGACTGGCGCGTGGTGCGCCACGTCCTCACGCCCAAGCGCGAGGAGGAGCTCAAGGCCGCCTATCGCCGCCACGGGATGAAGATCGTGTTCGCGGCCCGCCACGTGGCCGGCTTCCGGGCCGCCGCGTTTCTCACCGCGGGCATCGCGCGGCTGCCCTTCGCCCAGTTCATCGCCGTCGACGCCGCCGCCGCGCTCCTCGGCGTGCCGCTGTCCTTCGGGCTGGCGTTCTTCTTCGCGGACCAGCTCGAGTGGGTGCTCGCCGACGTCCATCGGATCGAGCGCTGGCTGGCCATCGTCGCGCTCACCGTCGCCGCGGGCTGGCTGGCCGTGCTCGCCTTCCGTCGGGCTCGCCGCGTGGCCGACGAGGCGCGCGGCGAGTAGGGCCACGCGATGGGGGAAAGTCCGCGTGCTATATTTCCCCGCGTGACCGGAAGTAAGCCGTGGCGCGCGATGTTCCGGCTGCTCGAGCGCGACGAGCGGCTCTTCGCCGTCCTGCTCGCCGTGGTGATGGTCGGCGGTCTGGCCACCCTCGGACTGGTCCGGCTCCGGCCGCGCTATCAGATCCAGTCCTACGACTGGATCGTGTTCTGGTTCGCCATGTACAAGGTCGGGGTGCTCGCCCTCGTCACCGTCAACCCGCGCAACACGCGCTGGACGTTCGTGGGCGCCCTCGGCATCGACGTGATCCTGGTCTTCGCGCTGCTCATCCTCACCGGCGGCGGCGACAGCACGTGGGTCAACCTGTTCTATCCGCTGGTCGTGGTCAACGCCTACTACTTCGGCAAGTGGATGGGCCTCGTCCTCACCGCGGTGGCAGGCGCCCTCTACTGGACGGCGGGCTGGCTGGCCCCGCCGCAGGCCGCGTGGACGGCGGTGGTGATCCTCATGGGCATGGTCGGGCTGCCCGCCTACGCCCTCGGCCACGTGGCCGATCGCGAGCGCCGGGCCCGCGTGGAGGTCGAGCGGCTCAACGTCGAGCTCACGGGGACGTTGAGCCGCCTGCAAGCCGCCCAGCAGGAACTGTTGGTGGCTGAGCGGATGGCCACGGTCGGGCGGCTCTCGCTCAAGGTCGCCCACGAGGTCCGCAATCCCATCAGCGCCATCGAGCTGAACGCCGAGCTGCTGCGCGACCTCGCGCGGGCCCGCGCCGGCGAGCCGGACATGGACGAGGCGGCCGGCATCATCGCGTCCATCCAGGACCAGGTCAAGACCCTCGACGGGCTCACCGAGGAATACCTACAGTTTGCGCGCTTCCCGCGCCCGAACTTCGAGGAGGAGTCGGTGACCGACCTCGTGGAGGAGCTGGCGGAGTTCGTGCGCCCGCTGGCCACGCGCCAGGGCCTCACCGTGCGCACGGAGACCGATCGCTCGACGCCGATGCTGGAGATCGATCGCGGCCTCCTCCGCCAGGCGATCCTCAACCTCGTCAAGAACGGAATGGAGGTGCTGTCGCGGGGCGGGGAGATCGTCCTCACGGCGGGCGTGCGGGGCACCGGCGTGGACATCTCGGTCGCCGACAGCGGGCCCGGCATCGACGCCCAGGTCGCGCGCAAGCTGTTCGAGCCGTTCTTCACCACCAAGACCCAGGGCACCGGGCTTGGGCTCTCCATCGCGCGCCAGATCTCCGAGGCGCTCGGCGGCGAGCTGAGCTGGAAGAACCGTCAGGGCGGTGGGGCCATGTTCACGATCCGACTCCCGATCAAGCGAGTGATGCATGTCTGATCCGGCGAAGCTGCTGGTGGCCGACGACGACCCCGGGCTGCGCGAGAGCCTCGAGCGCACGCTCACGCGCGAGGGCTACCGGGTGGTGGTGGCCTCCGACGGCCAGGCCGCGCTGGAGCGGCTCCAGGGCGGCGGGGTGGATCTCATCCTCACCGACCTCAAGATGCCCGGGCTCTCGGGCCTGGAGGTGCTGCACGCGGCCAAGGCCATCGCCCCCGACGTCGACGTCATTCTCCTGACCGCGTTCGGGACCATCGAGGAAGCGGTCAAGGCCATGAAGGACGGGGCCTACGATTTCCTCACCAAGCCCTTCCAGCGCGCCCAGCTCCTGCGCGTGGTGCGCCAGGCCCTCGAGCGGCGCGACCTCATCCAGCAGAACCGCGCGCTGCAGCAGCGCCTGGACGCGCTGCTCCAGGGCGGCGCCGTGGTCGGCAATAGTCCGGCCTTCCAGCGCATGATCGCGCTGATCGATCAGGTGGCCGACAGCTCGGCCACCGTGCTCATCCAGGGCGAGAGCGGCACCGGCAAGGAAGGCGCGGCCCGGCTGATCCACCAGCGCTCGGGGCGCCGCCAGCGGCCGTTCGTCGCGGTGAACTGCGCGGCGCTGCCGGAGCCGCTGCTCGAATCCGAGCTGTTCGGGTACGAGAAGGGTGCGTTCACGGGAGCGGCCGGGCGCAAGGAGGGCCGCTTCGAGCTGGCCGACGGCGGCACGCTGTTCCTGGACGAAGTTGCGGACCTATCGCTGGTCACCCAGCCCAAGATCCTTCGCGCGCTCCAGGAGGGCGAGCTCGAGCGCGTGGGCGGGACCCGGACGATCAAGGTCGACGTCCGCATCGTCACCGCCACCAACCAGGACCTCGCCCAGATGGTGCGCGACAAGCGCTTCCGCGAGGATCTCTACTACCGGCTCAAGGTCATCACCATCAACGTGCCGCCGCTGCGCGAGCGGCGTGAGGACGTCCAGGTGCTGGCCGAGCACTTCCTGCGGCTCTACGGCGCCAAGAACAACCGCACGCTCGGCGGCTTCACGCCGGACGCGCTGCGGCGGCTCGAGGGCTATGGGTGGCCGGGCAACGTGCGCGAGCTGGAGAACGTGATCGAGCGGGGGGTCGTGCTCGCGCGCGGCGCCCTCATCGACGTCGGCGACCTGCCCGAGGAGATCGCGGGGGCCACGCCGCTGCCCGAGGGCGTGCTCACCGTCCGCATCGGCACGCCGCTGGCCGAGATCGAGCAGCGCCTGCTGGAGGCCACCCTCCGCGCCACCAAGAACAACAAGACCCTCACCGCCAAGCTCCTCGGCATCGACCCGCGTACCGTGTCCCGCAAGCTCGACCGCTGGGACGAGGAAGCCGAGGCGGCCTCGCCCGAGCCGCCGCCTTCCGAGTTTCCCGGGCGCTGATTCTCGCGCGCGCGGCGCGTGGGGGCGGGCGCGGCGGGGGGCGGAGGCGCGCCTCTGACCACGACCGTCGGCGTACCGATCACCCGCCAGTAGTTCCCAACCTGACGGTGGGGCGTCGAATCTTCCGTCGGAGGGAAACGGGTCAGCCGGCGCGCCTCCGCCCCCCACCACGCCCGCCCCCAGCGGGATCGCGGCGTGAGGATCGATGGGTCATGACGCTCGGTGGGATTGCATCGCGATGAAAGACCTGGGCTTGCTGGTAAGATCCGCGTGAGGCTTCGGGTGACAGGGAGGGCATATGCTTCAGAGAACGATCAAGGCGGTGATCAGGGTTGGTGAACAATCCGGGTACGTCGCCGAGTGTCTAGAAATTCCTGTTGTGACTCAGGGGCGGACCCTGGACGACGTCACCGCGAATCTCCGTGAAGCGGTCGAGTTACATCTCGCCGACGAGGATCTGGAGTCGCTCGGATTGATCTCCGACCCCACGATCATCGTCACAATGGAGTTGACCCCGGCGCATGCCTAGACTCCGCCGCCTTTCGGGGGTGGAGGTCATCGAGATTCTGAAACGTTTCGGATTCCTGCAACACGCGCAGCGCGGAAGCCACGTCAAACTACGTCGCGTCCTCAGCGATGGAACGGTACAAACACTCACCGTACCCGGTCACGACGAGCTCGATACTGGTACGTCCCGAGCGATCCTCCGGCAGGCGTCACGGTTCGTCTCCGAGGCGGATCTCCGACACTACTTTTACACCGACTGATGATTCTCTCGATGCGGCGGGGCCCGACGTCTCAGGGGTGCCTGTCCTTGCCAGCTTGCTCCGAACCGACGCGGTGTACCCCGTATGCGCCCAGTGTCACGGGGTGGATACGGTATTCTGGGCGGCATGAAGGTCACCATGTTGACTCGGGAGTATCCGCCGCACATCTACGGGGGGGCGGGGGTTGTCGTGGGGGAGTTGTCGCGGGCGTTGAGTCGGCGGATGGGGGTGGCGGTGCGGTGCTTCGGGGAGCGCGCGCCGGCGACCGACGGGATCGCGGTGCGTGGGTACACACCGTGGGAACGGCTGAAGGCGGGAGCGGACGGGCCGGCGTTCGCGCCGGCGCTGGAGACGCTGTCGATCGGACTGGCCATGGCGCGGGACCCCCTCGACGCCGACGTGGTGCACGCGCACACCTGGTACGCGGACATGGCGGGGGTGTGGATCCGCACCCTGTATCGCGTGCCCCTCATCTTGACCCTTCATAGTTTGGAGCCGCTGAGGCCGTGGAAGGCCGATCAGCTCGGCAGCGGCTATCTGCTGTCGTCGTGGATCGAGAAGACCGCGGTGGAGACGGCCGACCGGGTGATCGCGGTGTCCGCGCGGATGCGGGAGGACATCCTCGATCATTTTCAGGTCGATCCCGCCAAGGTCGTGGTGATCCACAACGGGATCGATCCCGAGCGCTTCCGCCGGACCGACCGGCGCGACGCCCTCGCGCGCCGGGGCGTGCGCGAGCCATACGTATTGTTCGTGGGACGGATCACCGACCAGAAGGGGATCTTCCACCTCCTGGCGGCGGTGCCCAAGCTGCCGCCGGGCGTGCAGGTCGTGCTGTGCGCCTCGGCGCCCGACACCCCCGAGATCGAAGCGCGCTTGCGGCGCGCCGTCGCCGCGCATCCCAACGTGCTGTGGATCGCCGAGATGGTCCCGGTGGACGAGGTCATCCAGCTCTACAGTCACGCCGCCGTGTTCGTGTGCCCGTCCGTGTACGAGCCGTTCGGGATCATCAACCTCGAGGCGATGGCCTGCCGGACGCCCGTGGTCGCTTCCTCGGTCGGCGGCATCCTCGAAGTCGTGGAGGACGGCCGCACCGGTTTGCTCGTGCCGCCGGCGAGCCCAGACGACCTGGCCGCCGCCATCCGTCGCGTGCTGGACGACCCCGATTTCGCGCGCGCGCTCGGCGAGGCCGGCCGCCGGCGCGTCGAGGAAAAGTTCAGCTGGGCCAGCGTCGCCGAGCGGACCGAGCAGGTCTACGCCGACGCGATCGCCGGATTCTCGGCCTAACCGTGCTCGCCAGCCTCCGCGGGTTCGTGTTCGATCTGGACGGCTGCGTGTGGACGGGCAACGTCCTCAGTCCGGGCGCGCGCGAGACCCTTGCCGCGCTCTCCGCGGCCGGCCGCCGGCTGGCGTACGTCTCGAACAACTCGCGGGCCACCGGAGCGGAGCTGGCGGCACGCTTGCGCGGCCTCGGGGTGAGCGCCGGCGACCAGGACGTGCTCACCCCACTCGACATCATCGGACGCGTGATCGCGGAGGCCTACGGCCGCGCGCGCGTGCTCGTGATGGGCGCCGACGAGCTGGCGCGGGCGGTGGCGCGGGCGGGCCACGAGATCGTCGATTTCAAGCGATACCGCGAGGCCGGCGTGGTCGTGGTCGGCAACGACTTCGATCTCAGCTACGAGCGGCTCACCGCGGCGGCCCGTGCGGCCGCGGCCGGCGCGCCCCTCGTCACGCCCAACGTCGACCCGCGCCTGCCCATCGAGAGCGGTGAGTTCCTGCCGGGCTGCGGGGCGATCGTGCGGGCGGTGGCGGTGGCGGCGGGGCGCCCGATCGTGGTCGTGGGCAAGCCCGAGCCGCCGCTGTTCAGGGTCGCGCTGGAGCACCTCGGACTGACGGCGGCGGAGACGGCGATGGTCGGCGACAGCGTGCCGTCCGATATCCGCGGCGGCCGCGGGGCGGGGATGCGGACCGTGCTCTACGCGCCGTCGGGCGCCGAGGGCGCGTCGGAACGCGCCGAGGCCGACGTCGTGGTCGCCTCGTTCGCCGAGCTGGCAGAAAAAGTTATGGGACCTTCACGTTGACTTGCTAGCATCCTCGCCATGAGCTTCTTCGGCGCGGTCGTCCGGTACTTCGATGGTCGTGAGCGTGAGTCGTCGCCCACCCGCCTCTCGTCCCCTCAGCAGGAAGGCGTGCTGAGCGCGGGTCTCGTCTTCAAGGGCGAAGTCAGCGGCGACGGCGATCTGTTCATCGCCGGCAGCTTCGAGGGCGAGATCAACGTGACGGGGACCGTGCGCGTCGGCGAAGAGGCCGAGGTCGAGGCCAACATCTCGGCCGCGATGATCGTGATCGGCGGCATGGTGCGCGGCAACGTCTCCGCGAGCACGCACGTCGAGATGCTCGCCTCCGGCACCCTCACCGGCACCGTGCGCAGCGGCAGCCTCGTGGCCGCCGAGGGCGCGTCCCTTCGCGGCGAAGTCTGGCTCGAGCGCCAGTCCCGCATGCCGTCGTCGGAATCCAGCTTCGACCCGCTCCCCACCGCCTCCAGGGCCTAGCTCCCCCTCCGAATCAGCGTCGCAGCCAGTCGCGGAAGCGGCGCCACCAGTCGGCCATCTGATCGGGGATGCCCGCGTGGTGCTCGGTGCACGGGGAGGGTTCCGTGCCGGTCAGGAACGTTTCCGGAGCCTTCGTGGGGCAATAGGCGGTGGCGAGCTTGCCCGTGGTGGGATCGATCTGGGCGACGGTGATTCCCGGAGGCACGGGGAACGATGGGGTGCCGTAGGCGTTCGCCACCTGTCGCATGAAGTCGGCCCAGATCGGGAGCGCGGCCTGCGCGCCGCTGAGCCCGATCGGCGTGTTGTCGTCGAAGCCGACCCACACCAGCGCGAGCAGCCCCGGCGAGTAGCCGACGAACCACGCGTCGCGCTCGTCGTTGGTGGTTCCGGTCTTTCCCGCCACGTCGCCGGTCACCCCGTGCGAGCGCGCCGCGGCGGCGGTGCCCGACGTGATCACCCCGCTCAGCAGTGACGTCATCAAATACGCCTCGGCGGGTGAGATGACCGGCGCCGGTGCCTCGCGGGGCGGCATCACCTCGGTCCCGTCCGGATCGACGACCGTGCGAATCGTCGAGACCGCGGCGAGCCGGCTGCCCCCGTTGACGAACGGCAGGTACGCGCGGGCCAGCTCGACCGGCGTGACCTCGAACGCCCCCAGCGCGACGGCGGGAACCGGCGCGAGGTCGCCGGCGAGCCCGAGCTTCTGCGCGGTCTGGACGACCTCGGGGAGCCCGATCTCGAGCGCGATGCGGATCGTCGCGGCGTTCAGGGATTGCTCGAGCGCGCGGCGCACGCTCACGCGTCCCTCGTAGCGGTCGCCATAGTTCCTCGGATTCCACGGCTTGCCGCCCGAGGTCAGCTCGATCGGCGTGTCGTCGACCAGCGAGGCCGCGGTGAACGCGGGATGACCGCCGCGCTCGGCCAGCGCGGCCGCGTACACGAACGGCTTGAACGCCGACCCCGGCTGCCGCCGCGCGAGCGCGGCGCGGTTGAACTGGCTCACCAGATAGTCGCGGCCCCCGACGAGGGCGCGGATCCCGCCCGTGGTGGGATCGAGGGCGACCAGCGCGACCTGGACCCGCTCGGCCGGGGCCTGCCGTCGCAGTCGGGGCGCCCGCGCTTCCAGACGCTCGAGTCCGGATCTCACGGCCGCTTCCGCGAACTGCTGGAGGCTCGGGTCGAGGGTGGTGAAGACCCGGGCCGCGCGCCCGCCGACGTTGCCGCCGAGCGCCTCCTCGATCTCCTGGCGGACGCGATCCGAGAAGTACGGCGCCGACTGGCCGGGCACGCCGGCCCGCTGCACGCGCACGGGCTCGCGCCGCGCCGCCGCGTATTCCGCCTCGACGATCTTGCCCAGCTCCAGCATGCGGGCCAGGATCACGTCGCGGCGCTCGCGCGCGCGATCGCGGTTGGTGAACGGTGAGTACGTGTTGGGCGCCCGCACCATCCCCGCGATCAGCGCGGACTCGGCCAGCGTGAGCTGGTGGACTTCCTTGTGGAAGTACGCGCGCGCCGCCGCGCCGACGCCGCGGACGGCGAGCGGCCCGTGCTGGCCGAGATAGATCTCGTTCAGGTAGGACTCGAAGATGCGCTCCTTGGGATAGCGCCACTCCACCAGCGCGGCCAGCCACGCCTCGCGCACCTTGCGCGCGTACGAGCGCCGCGAGCTGAGCAGGCGGTTCTTGACGAGCTGCTGGGTGATGGTGCTGCCGCCCTGGGTGACGCGCCCCGCCCTGAGGTTGGCCCAGGCCGCGCGGACGACCCCGCGCAGGTCGAGGCCGCCGTGGTCGAAGAAGCGGTGGTCCTCGGCGGCCAGGATCGCGCTCAAGAGCGTGATCGGCACGTCGCCCAGACGCACGGGCCGATATTCCTCGCCCGCGCGGTCGTCGATGCTGGTCAGGACTTCGGGCTCGAGCGTGGTGCTGGCCACGGACTTTCCGTCGACCTGCACCTCGACGATCCGGTCGTCGCGCGTCTCCAGCCGCACGCGCTGGGGCTCCCGCCGCGCGGCTTCCGGCCCCGTCCGCAGCACGATCTCCCAGCCGTCGGCGCGGCGCTGGAACTGACCGGGCCCGCGCGGCCGGCCGCGCGACTCGACGTAGCGCAGCCGCGCGAGGCTGCCCGCGAGATCGACCACGCGCACGTTGACGCCGGGGCCGACCCACTGGCCGCCGGAGTAGACGAGGGTGCCCCGTCGCGTCTCCGCCCGCTCGAAGCGTCGCAGCTCGGTGGCCGTGTAGATCACAAGCGCGACCAGGAGAAGGCCCACCGTCGCGAGGAGGCCGAGCCCCACGAGCGCCCACCGGCGCTCGGCGAATCGGGCGAGGTTCAGCTTCTTCACGACGCTAGTATGCCGGATCAGATCAGCCGCTCGCGCGTGTGACGCCGGATGCGGGCGAGGAGGCCGGGCTTGAGCGCGCGGACGGCGTCGAGCCGGGCGTAGGCGTCGGGCGATAGCGGCGCGCGGGTGGCGAGGGCGGCGCGCGCGCCGCGGACGGCGTCGACCAGGGCGCGGCGGTAGGCGCCGAGCTCTCCGGCCCGCGCGGCCGCGAACCCCATCAGGGCGAGGTCCTGCACGATCGACCGCAGCGCGCGGGCCCCGCGATGGTTGCGCAGCGCGACCCACACCGCGTTACGAGTGAACGTGTAGTAGATCCGGCTCGACGGGCGGACCGTGGGATCGACCATGTGACGGACGCGCACGTCGGGCGTGTAGACGAGCTCGTGGCCGGCTCCGAGGAGCCGAAGCGCGAGGTCCCATCCCTCGTGGCCGATGAAGAACGGCGGCCAGTATCCGCCGGAGTCGACGAAGGCCTGGCGCCGGCACGCGGACGCGCCCTCGAGGACGTAGTCGGTGGCGAACTCATGGTCGGCCCAGCGGTCGGGATCGCGGGGATGGCACCAGTCGCGGCGGGAGAGCTGACCGCTGGCGTCGAGGATCGTGAAGTCGACCACGGCCGCCCGCGGGTGACGCTCGAAGGCGGCGAGCCCGCGGCTGACGTCGTCGGGCGTGGTGAACAGCACGTCGTTGTCGAGCGTGAACACGACGTCGCCCTTGGCCGCGGCCACCCCGGCGTTGCGCGCGGCGGCGCCGACGTTGTCCGGCAGCTGCACCAGGCGGACGTCAGGGAACTCGTCGCGCACCATCTCGGCGCTGCCGTCGGTCGAGGCGTTGTCGACGGCGATCACGTCGAGGACCGCGTGGCGCTGGTCACGGGCGGCTTCCAGCGCGCGGCGGAGCGCGTCGCGGCGCTGATAGTTCAGGATCGAGATCGAGGCGGTCAGCGACACGTCAGTTCGGGAGCTGCCGGCGCAGCCAGGGGCCCACCAGGTTGGCCACGGGCACGGGCAGGCGCGTCCACAGATCGGCCAGGTGACGGAACCGGGTGCTGTCGCGGTCGGGGGACGGCGGCGCGCCGGGCACGAGGTCGCGGAAGATCCAGGGCAGGGGATGGGGATGGGCGCCCCACTGGCGCTTGAACTCGAACGTCCCCGCGTGCTTGAACGATCGACCCAGGTCGAGCGTGCGGTAGCCCCCCTCGCACCCGAAGCGGATCACTTCCCAGTAGAGGACGAAGTTCGGACAGAGGGCGAACGCCTCCCGCCGCGACGAGACCCAGGGCACCGCGATGGTGTCGCGGAAGAACAGGCACACCGCGGCGCCGACGGGACGACCGTTTCCGTCCCGGACCTGGAGCACCCGCGCGGCATCGCCGAGCTCCGCGAGCATCGATCGGAAGAACGCGGGGCGATGCACCGGCGAGCCCAGGTCGCGCATGTTCGCCGCGAAGACCTCGTAGAAGCCGTCGAGCAGCTCCGCCCCGCCCCACACGGGCGAGAGTCCGCTCTTCTCGCCCTTGCGCACGCGGTTTCGCCGCTCCGAGGGCAAGCTTTTCCACACCGTGTCGGCCGTCGAGAGCGGCAGCAGCATGGTCACCCGGTCGTCGGTGACGGGTTCGGCCAGCTCGAGCGGATCGAACTGGCGAAGACCCAGTGAGCGTGCGCCCCGCGCGCGCGCCGCGCCGAGAGCGGCCTCGAACAGCGCGCCGGACACGTCGGATCGGGAGGTCTCGGGGTCGACGAGGATGCCGCCGTAGTCGAGGAACGGCATCGACACGAGGTGATCGCCGAAGAGCCGGCTCCTCACGAAGACGAGCGGCAGCACACCGACGACCTCGCCCTCGTCGACGGCGGCGAGCGCGATCGACTCGTGCCCGTACGCGTCGTGGATCACGCGGCCCCAGGCGCTGACGTGACCGATCGTCGCGCCGGGGTGGACTTCCACGAAACGGTCCCACGCCTTGCCCACCCGCTCAGCGGCGACGATCTCCACCACGACTTCACGTCGAGGCAAGTCGAGTGCCACCCCTGGGCGAGCCTTCATTAGCTCACCAGCGTTCGCTTTCTCGACGAGCGTCACGAGCCAAGTCGAGGCTGCCGGTGTTGGCGACGCGGCGTCAGAGCGTCACGGAAAACGTTTGCTCAACACTCGGATGTAATTTCAGCCACGGCTGTAATTTCCGCAACCGTCCAGTTATCCATCACTTCACGAGCGTTTCGGCTCTGGCCCGTCTGTTGCCACCCGTCAGCCCCCCGGAAATAGGTTGCATAGTTTGTAAATCAGTCGCTGTACAACAGCGACATCGGGGGACGGGATGCGACGTATCACGGCTTCGGTAACCACGGGCTTCCTGGTGCTCCTGGCCATCGCCTCGGCCGCGCAGGCGCAGACGCGCGGGGGGTTCGACGCCAAGGGTCACCTGACCATGCATGGAACCCCGCGCTTCGTGCTCGGCGTCTACGATTCGGGAGGCGCCTACTCGACGGACCCCGCGAAGTGGGAGCAGCAGATTTTTTCCCCGACCGGCGACCGCGGGCTCCAGGGCTTCTCGCTGAACGTGTACCTGAACTACTGGCTCGGCAACATGCCGATCGGCCCGACCAACGCCCTGCTCGACGTGTTGGCCAATCACGGCATGATGTACCTCCAAACCGGTAACTGTTTCGACGACGGCGGGTGGACGCGGTACGGCGCCAATTCGTTCTCGATCATGAGCCAAAGCTATGTCCAGCAGTTCTCCCAGCACCCCGCCGCCCTCGGCTACTACATCATGGACGAGTGCGTCGACTCGCTGGTCGGGGAGACCACGAGCCACCACCAGCAGCTCAAGTCCTGGGACCCCCAGGGCGTGACGTTCGCCGCCAACCTGGCCGCCGGGTACCGCGACCCCGCGCTGTGGACCGACGCCGCCGACATCATGGGCACCGATCCCTATCCGCTCTACGGCAAGGAGCCGGCGGCGGGCTACACGCACTTCGTGGTGGCCGACTTCGTCTCGAAGCTGCGCGCGGTGTCCAAGCCGAACCGGCCGGTGTGGTCGGTGCTCCAGTTCTTCAAGTTCACCTCGGAATCGCGGGTGCCCACCGCCGACGAGCTGCGGGCCCACGCGGTGATGTCGATCGTGGAAGGCGCGCAGGGCATCTTCTGGTGGGACATCGGGACCAACGGCGTGCGCAGCGGAACCGACGCGGCCACGGTCTCGACGGCCATGAGCAACCTCAAGGCCCTCACCAACGAGCTGGCCTCACTCGAGCCCGCGTTGCTGGCCGATCCCGCGCCGGCGGCGCTCGTGGGGAACTCGACGAAGTTCGCCGATCCCATCGCCGGCCGCATCGGACAGCTCACGCACAACATCGCGGTCGAGTGGCTCTACTCGCGCAAGGAGTGGTATCAGGCGGAGCTGGCCGCGCTCCGGGCGGGCAACACCTCGAAGTCGGGCGGCTTGCTGGACGGCGCGGCCAACGTCCGGACGCTCGTGAAAGTGGTCAACGGCGTCGGCTACGTGTTCGCCTACAACTACACCAACGCCCCGCAGCCGGTGACGTTCACGTGGCAGAGCGCGCCCTCGAGCGTCACGGAATCCAGGACCGGGCAGACGTTCCAGGTGAGCGGGTCGTCCTGGGGCGACACGTTCGGCCCGTATCAGGCGCGGGTCTACGTCCTCAACGGCGCCGGCGGGACTCCGACCACTCCGCCGCCGACTCCGCCGGCTCCGCCGACGCCGGTCGAAGCGCTCGCGCTGTCGTTCACGAACCCGACCAGCGGGGCCACGGTGAGCGGCTCCGCCACCGTCAGCCTCAGCGCCACCGGCGGCAGCGGCTACAACTTCTCGGTCAAGGTCGACGGCGCGACCGTGTACTCCGGCGCCAACCCGAGCTTCAGCTGGAACACGGGCAGCGTCGCCAACGGCTCGCGCGCGCTGACGGCGACGGTGACGGACGCGCAGAACCGCTCGGCCAGCGCGAGCCGGACCGTGAACGTGTCGAACACGACCACGCCGCCACCGACGACCCCGCCGCCCACGACGCCGCCACCGACGACAGGCGCGGGCTTCACGGTGTCCTTCAGCTATCCGGGCACCGACGCCATCGTGAATGGAAGCCAGAGCGTGGGCCTGGCGACGACGGCCACGTGGGGACAGACCAAGACCATCACCCTCTCGGTCGACGGCACCGTGATCACGAGCGAGAGCGTGAGCGGGACCACGCTCTGGTCCACGTGGGACACCACCAAGGTGCCTGACGGTGCGCGAACCCTCACCGCGAGCGTGACCATGAACGGCCAGACGGCCACGACCACGCTGCCGGTGAAGGTGGCCAATCGCCTGGTGGCCGTCAACCTCACGGTCGGCTCCGCCGGGTTGAAGTCCGGCGGGAAGTCTTCGCTCAGCGCGGTCGTCAACAATCCGGGCGC
The DNA here is from genome assembly GCA_035317605.1 of Candidatus Acidiferrum sp. Classification (GTDB taxonomy): domain Bacteria; phylum Methylomirabilota; class Methylomirabilia; order Rokubacteriales; family CSP1-6; genus DATHGT01. Next base: position 16,904 of record DATHGT010000388.1, read on the forward strand.
TCCCGTCCGGGCCGACATCTACCTCGGGATCCTGCTCCCGCCCGCGGCCGGCCCCGGCCTCGGTTGCCCGCGCGGAGACGCGGTCGCCTTCGCCACGGGCGGCTCGTCGGGTTTCACCGTCCGCTGTGCCTCGGCGTCGCCCGCGACGTTTCCTCGCTTCGCCGCCGGGTACGCCGTTCCCGGTGGGGCCCCGGTCAATCTCCCTGACTTCTTCGCGCTGGATTGGCCCTCGTCCTCGAGCGGCGCTCACGTCGTCTTCATGAGCCTCGCGGCCCCGAACTCGCTGGCCGACGGGAGCCTGGACGCCGGCGACGTCATCGCGACCGATAGCAAGACCGTGACGATCAGTCCTTGATTGGTTACATGGGGGGGATTGGTTACATGGGGGGCCCCTACGGCTCCCCCCATACCCCCCCAACGCGCGGGGTGTATCGAGCCGTACGGCGTTTCCCCCGATCCCCGCGCGCCCAAACCACCTCCTCGACATTGCGTCTGCAGGGGGTTACCCACAAGCGGTAGCGGGATACCGCCGGGTGTCGAAATCGACCGTCCGCGGGCGATGCTCGGCGGTTGATTGGTGCGGTACGAATTTTGCGCTGATCTCCTTCATATGGCGCATGCCTCGATCGCCGAGCTTCGGCGGATCGCCCAGCCGCGCGAGTACAGTCCGAGCGCCACCGACCGGCCGTACCGCGCGGTCTCGATCTTCCTCTCGCTGCCGCTGGCCCGCGCCGGGGCGACCCCGAACGGGATCACGATCGCGTGGATCCTGGTCGGCCTGATCGGCGTGGCGGCCTTCCTGGTGGAGGGCTGGGCCGCGCACGTGGTCGGCGCCCTGCTACTCCAACTCTCGTACCTGCTCGACTTCGTCGATGGTGAGGTCGCGCGGCTGACCGATCGCCGCTCGCTCACCGGTGGCTTCCTCGATCTGCTCGGCCACGGGGTGATCAAGGCGAGCCTGCCGCTGGCGGTGGGCGCGGCGGCCAGCTGGCAGACCGGCTACACGCCGCTGGCCGTGGCGGGCGGTGTCGCCGCGGTGGTGATCGTTGTGGGCGACACGCTGCGCTTCTACGCCGCCTGCACCATCAACGAGCTGTCGGGCGGCGATCTCGGACACACGGTCGTTCCCCTCGATCGCCGCGGCGCGCGCAAGCCGACGCTCATGAGGATCGTCGCCACCGCGTTCGATCTGAGCTTCGAGTCGCCGGGCCTCTACGGCCTGGCCGTCGTGGCCGCGCTCGTCGACCGGCTGGACGTGCTCACGGTCTACTGGGCGGTCGGCGGTCTCACCTGGTTCTGTGTCCGCGCCTCCACATACTGCCGGCGGATGGCCTGACCGGCGAGGAGAACGAGATGCTCTACGGGGCGGAGAAAGCCTGGGGCGAGGCGGACTGGAAGCGCCGGCTCGGCTATCGGTGGCTCGGCGAGCTGCACATTCCCGGCAGGCTCCGGAGCTGGCTCATCGTCCGGGCGCTGCGCCGGCTCGGCTGCTGGGATCGCCGCCCGCGCGCGCTCTACGACGCCGGCGGCGGCGAGGGGGCCTTCGCGCTGCACGTGGCGCGGCGCTTTCCCGCCTGGCGCGTGGTGATCGCCGACAACGAGGCGCGGACCATCGAGCGCGCGCTGCGCATCAAGCGCGCGCTCGGCCTCGACAATCTCGAGATCCGCGAGGTCGACCTCCGCGAGCCCGGCGACGAGAATCTCTATGACGTGGTCGTGTGCGCCGACGTCCTCGAGCACATCGAGGAGGACGATCGCGTTGTCCGGCACCTCGCGCGCGCGCTCAAGCCCGGCGGCGTGCTGCTGGTCACCTCGCCGAGCGTGCCTCAGCCCAAGCACCTGTCGCTGGTGAAGTGGCGCGAGCGCCGGATCGGCTTCGACCCCAGCGACTACGGTCACGTCCGCGACGGATACTCCGAGGATCGGCTGCGCGAGATGTTCGAGAGCGCCGGGCTCAGCGTGGAATCCGTGCGCCGCACCTTCGGGCCAGCCGGGACCTTCATGTTCGACCTGTTCTTCGTCACCGGCGATAACCGGCCGCATCCGCTCGTGTACCTGGCGCTCTTCCCGCTCTACATGCTGCTGGCCGCGGCGGACGTGCTGATCCCGGCGCGAACCGGGGCCGCGGTGATGGGTATCGCCCGCAAAACCGGCCAGGGTGCTCGGGCGCCCGAGGCCGAGGGAGCTTCGATCCGCGCCGAGTCGATGGTCTAATTGGCTGGATGGCCAGCAAGCCCTCGACGCGGCCGCGCGTGCCGCACTTCTCGTCCGGTCCCTGCGCCAAGCGCCCGGGCTGGACGCTCCAGGCGCTCGACGGCGCGCTCGTCGGCAGGTCGCACCGGTCGAAGGCGGGCAAGGCGAGGATCGCGCGCGCGATCGATCTGACCCGCGAAGTGCTCCGGGTGCCCGCGGAGTTTCGCGTCGGCGTGGTGCCCGCGTCCGACACCGGCGCGGTCGAGATGGCGCTGTGGTCGCTGCTCGGCCCGCGCGGCGTCGACGTGCTCGCCTGGGAGAGCTTCGGCGAGGGCTGGGTGACCGACGTCACCCGGCAGCTTCGACTCGAAGACGTGCGCGTCATGAAGGCGCCCTACGGCGAGCTGCCCGATCTCGAGCGCGTCGACTTCGCGCGCGACGTGGTCTTCACGTGGAACGGCACGACCTCCGGTGTGCGCGTGCCCGATGGGGCGTGGATCCCCGACGATCGCGAGGGCCTCACGATCTGCGACGCCACGTCGGCGGCGTTCGTCCAGGCGCTGCCGTGGGCCAAGCTCGACGTGGTGACCTTCTCCTGGCAGAAGGCGCTGGGCGGCGAGGCTGGCCACGGCATGCTGGTGCTGGGCCCGCGCGCCGCGGCCCGGCTCGCGAGCTACACGCCCGCGTGGCCGCTGCCGAAGATCTTCCGCATGACCAAAGGTGAGGGTCTCGACGAGGCGCTCTTCCGGGGCGAGACCATCAACACGCCGTCGATGCTGTGCGTCGAGGACTATCTCGACGCGCTGGCCTGGGCGAAATCGGCGGGCGGCCTCGAAGGGTTGATGGCCCGCGCCGACGCGAACCTCGCGATCGTGGCGACGTGGGAGGCGCCCACGCCGTGGGCGGCGTTCCTCGCCCGGGATCCCGCCACGCGCTCGAACACGTCCGTGTGCCTGGAGATCGTCGACCCGACGATCAAGGCGCTCTCCGCCGACGCCCGCGCCGCGTTCGTGGCGGCTCTCGCGGCCAAGCTCGAGAACGAAGGCGTGGCCTTCGACGTCGCCGGCCATCGCGACGCGCCGCCGAACCTTCGCATCTGGTGCGGCGCCACGGTGGAGTCCTCCGACGTCGAAGCGCTGTTGCCGTGGCTCGACTGGGCCTTCGCCGAGGCCCTGGCCGAACTGGGAAGGAACACCTGACGCCATGCCCCCTCGCGTCCTCATCGCCGACAACCTATCGACCACGGCCGTGCAGGTCTTCCGTGACCGTGGGATCGACACCGACGTCCAGACCGGTCTCCGCCCCGAGCAGTTGCTCGAGATCATCGGCCGCTACGACGGGCTCGCCGTGCGCTCCGCCACCCGCGTCACGCCCGAGGTGATCGCCGCCGGCGAGCGGCTGAAGGTGATCGGCCGGGCCGGGATTGGCGTCGACAACATCGACGTGGCCGCCGCTACCGCCCGCGGCGTGATCGTGATGAACACGCCCTTCGGCAACTCGATCACCGCGGCCGAGCACACGATCGCGCTGATGCTGGCCCTGGCCCGGCAGATCCCGCAGGCCGATCGCTCGACCCAGGCCGGCCAGTGGGAGAAGAACCGATTCATCGGCGTGGAGCTGACGTCGAAGACGCTCGGCATCATCGGCTGCGGCAACGTCGGCTCGATCGTGGCCGACCGCGCTCAGGGACTGCGCATGAAGGTGATCGCGTACGATCCCTATCTCTCGCCCGAGCGGGCCGTCGACCTTGGGATCGAGAAGGTGGAGCTGGACGAGCTGCTCGCGCGCGCGGACTTCATCTCGCTGCACACCCCGCTGACCGACCGGACGCGTCATCTCCTGGACGCCGTGAGCCTGGCCAAGACGCGCCGCGGCGTCCGCATCGTCAACTGCGCGCGCGGCGGTCTGGTTGACGAGCACGCGCTGCGCCAGGCCCTCGACTCCGGCCACGTGGCCGGTGCCGCCTTCGACGTGTTCACGACCGAGCCCGCCCACGAGAACCCGCTGTTCGGCCATCCCAACGTGGTGTGCACGCCGCACCTCGGCGCCGCCACCCGCGAGGCCCAGGAGAACGTGGCGCTGCAGATCGCCGAGCAGATGTCGGACTATCTCCTGCGCGGGGCCATCGCCAACGCCGTGAACTTTCCGTCGATCAGCGCCGAGGAGGCCCCGAAGCTCCGGCCGTTCGTCGATCTCGCCGAGAAGCTCGGCTCGTTCGTGGGGCAGCTCACCGAGACCAGCGTGAGGGCGCTGCGCATCACCTACGAAGGGCAGGTGGCGCAGATGAACACGAAGGCGCTGACCTCGGCGGTGCTGGCCGGCCTGCTGCGCCCCGTGCTGCAGTCCGTCAACGTGGTGTCGGCCCCGAGCGTGGCCCGCGAGCGCGGCATCGTGCTGGAGGAAACGACGCGGGAAGCCCAGGGCGACTACGACAGCCTGATCACGCTCGACGTGCGGACCGAGCGGCACGACCGCCTCGTGGCCGGCACGGTCTACGCCGATGGTCGCCCGCGCATGGTCAACATCAACGGCATCCGCATGGACGCCGGCTTCGCGCCCTCGATGATCTACGTGGCCAACATCGACAAGCCCGGCTTCATCGGCGAATTCGGGACCACCCTCGGCGCCGCCGACATCAACATCGCGACCTTCCACGTCGGCCGCGCCGAGCCCGGTGGTAACGCGATCACCCTCGTCGAGATCGACGGCGAGCTCCCCCCCGACGTCCTGGCGCGAGTCCAGTCACTTCCCCGCGTTCAGCAGGTCAAACCGCTCCGCTTCTAATCGTCATCGTTCGAACGCGCGTTCTCAATTCCGACGTAACTCGAACGCGCGCGGCGGACGGGTCCTGGCACCGAGGTGGGCCGGCCGTGCGGGCTCCGTCACCCGTTCGCCGGAATCGCAGTGCTGCGCACTGCGGACCGGACGAAGGGGTCCCACTCCGCCCGCCCGGCCGGCCCACCCCGGTGCCACCCGTCCGGGAACGGTTGCATCCACCATTCTCGACGGTCCTCCGATCGCCCAACTCTTCTTCCCTTACACGGTTGGGAGTACTCGCGAAGCCGTGGCCGCGGGAGGTCGCTTCCGTCTATTACACAACGGCAGACATGGCGACAATATTCCTAGAAGGGAACTATCTCTTTTGACAAAACAAGCTGGCAGGCAGGGCAGAGTAGACGGTAGGGCTGCCGGCCTACGCGCTCGGGTCGGCGCTAGCTGAATCCCTCGGGCCGGAACGCCAGGTGGACCGGATCGAGCGTCGAGCCACAGACCCGGCAGGGTTCCCCCGTGCGCATCTCTGCGCGCACGGGGGGGAGTATTCGCCTCATGGCCTTGAGGGTGTCCAGCTTCGTGGCTTCGATCTTGGCCGAGATGCAACGCACGCAGGTGGGGCGCTCCAAGATCATCGCCACGATCAGACCCACCACTCTCGCGTCGTCCACGTAGCCGCTACCGTTTCGGCTTCTTCGTCGTCTTCGTGGCCCGCCGCTTCGCTTTGGCGGGCTTCGCCGCTTTCGGGGGCGGGGGAATCCGCACCAGCGCGGCGATGACGGCCTCGACGGGCAGTGGGTACAGGCTGATAGGCCCCAGGCGTTCAGGCATCGGGAGGAGGATACCGCAGGGCGACCCACTGATTACGAAGCCGTTTCACGTCGGGTTCGCTGGTCACTGTGGATCTTCATCCGTCACCACCGATCGCTCGTATCCCCGCGGTACCAAAGGCGAGCAG
>DATHGT010000389.1:0-24401 GCA_035317605.1 Candidatus Acidiferrum sp.
CGTCGAGTCGCGCCGCCGCCGCGTCCGGATCGTCGACGCCGAGCGCGATGTGATGCACCCCCGGCCTGGCCTCGCCCTCGACCAGCGGATGACCGGGAGGGAAGACCGCCAGCGCGCTGCGCCCGAGCGCGAACACCGGCACGGGACCTGCCGCGCTCGACAGGTCGGCGCGCGGCAGGCCGAAGTGACGCTCGAAGACGTTGACCGCGACGGCGGGATCGCTCGAGACCAGCGCCACGTACGCGATGTGATCGGCGAGCATCGTCACCGCCGGTACGAGGCCCCGTCCACGCGCTCGAGCTGACGCAGCAGCGCCGGCCACTCCTTGCCGGTCTCGATGAATCCGCCGGGACCGTACATCTTCACGCCCTGCTCGATGGTCTTGGCCTGGGTGGTCTCGGAGAGCGGCTGAAGCTCGCTGCCGCCGGACAGCGCATCGATCTGGATACGGCACGCGGTCTCGATCCGATACATCCACACGAACGCCTCGCCCACGGTCTTGCCGACCGTCATCAAGCCATGATTGCGCAGGATCAGGATGCGCTTGTCGGCCAGGTCGCTCACGATGCGCGGCCGCTCGCCGGTGTCGAAGGCCGCGCCCTCGAAGTCGTGATAGGCGAGCCAGCCCATCAGCGTCAGCGCCTTCTGGGTGACCGGCAGCAGCCCCTGCTTCTGCGTGGCCACCGCGGTCCCGAAACGGCTGTGCGTATGGATGACCCAGTTCAGGTCGGGCGACGACATGTGGATCGCGCTGTGGATCACGAACCCCGCAGGATTCGAGGGGTACTCGGATGGCCCGAGCATGTTGCCGTCCTTGTCGAGCTTGATCAGCGACGAGGCCGTGATCTCGTCGAACAGCATCCCGAACGGATTCAGCAGAAAGTGCTCGGTCCCCGGAATCCGCGCCGAGAAGTGCGTGTTGTTCAGATCCGTCCACCCGTAGACGACAGCCAGCCGATACGCCGCCGCCAGATCCACCCGCGTCCGCCACTCCTCAGCCGACATCCCGGCCGGCGGCTCCGCGGCCGCGCGCCGGGCCGCGCGAGGGTTCCGCGCTTTCTGCAAGACGACTTCGTCGATAGCCATAGTCTCTCCTCCTGATCGCGACGCCGCCCATTCTGCCACGGCCTGGGCGGTGTCGCGGATCCGAGCGCGGGCTTTGCCCGTGCAATCCCGGTCTGGAGCGAGCCTCGGGAGGGGCCTGTCTCGCCGGAGGCGCGCCTGTATGTCGCCTCCCTCGATGGGCTACACTGAGCGCCATGAGACCAGATCTGATCCCCGGCGCGCGTCTTCCCGATCTCACGATCTCCAACCATAATGGCGAGTCCGTCACGCTGTCGAAGCTGGCCGGCGGGTTCCCGCTGATCCTGAGCTTCTATCGCGGCTATTGGTGACCGAAGTGCTCGTGCCAGGTCAGGCACTTGACGGGACTGAAGGACGAGCTGGCCATCAACTATTGCCATCTGGCGGTCGCCAGCACCGACCCACCCGAAGTGACGTCGGCGTTCCGCACGGGGCTCGGCGCGACGTTCACGTTCCTCAGCGACCATGACCGCGCCGCCATCAAAGAGCTCGACATCGTCGAGATCACGAAGCCGGGCTTCAAGCACGGCCACGTCGCCGTCCCCTACACGTTCTCGCTGCTCCCCGACCTGACGATCCACAAGATCTACAACGGCTGGTGGTTCGTCGGCCGCCCCACGCTCGAAGAGCTCCGCCAAGATTTGCGCGCGATGCTCCAGCTCTGCCGCACCGACTACTCCTACGAGCCTCCGAAGTAACGCGAATAGACAACGACAGGGCGATGAAAGCGGCCGGCAAACCCGGCCGCAGCCTGTTCGCCGAACGCGGAACGTCGAACGCCGAACGCCCAACTGCGAACATCGAAAGTCGTACGTGCTCCCGGCGGGTGGCAGCGGGGTGGACCCGTGCGGCGGGCGTAGTGGGACCCCTTCGTCCCGTCCGCAGTGCGAAGCACTGCGATTCGGGCGAACGGGTGACGGAGCCCGCCGCACGGGTCCACCCCGCTGACAGGACCCGCCGTCTCGCGCGGCAGGGTCGCAGGTTCTTCCGAAGAGTAGGGGGGACCATTTCTGGCCCGCCGTCTCGCGCAGATGGAGAGTCGAGGTTCTTCCGAAAGAGAGAAAGAAAGGGGGGCCATTGCTGGCCCCCCACGTCTTCAGATCACTCCGCGAGAGGTGAGATCGCCGATCTGATCCTTCGTATAGCCGAGCGACGTCAGAACGTCTTCGTTGTCCGCGCCGAGCTCGGGGGCGGGGCTGCGGATCGGGTTGCGCTTCTCGCCGTGCGAGACCGGATGGCCCACGATGTCGATGTCGCCCAGCACGGACGAGTGGACGGGCTGGGCCATGGCCAGGTGCTGGACCTGGGGATCGGCGAACGTCTGGTCGATCGTGTAGATCGGGCCGCACGGCACGCCGGCGTCGTTCAGCACCTTGACCCACTCCTCGCTGTTCCGGCGGCTGGTCTCTTCACCCAGGATGTCGTTCAGCGTGTCGCGGTTCGTCTGCCGGGCCTTGGACGTCGCGAACCGAGGATCGGTCAGCAGGTCCGGGCGGCCGATGGCGTCGCAGAACCGCTTGTAGATGTCGTCGCCGGAGGCCGCGATGTTGATGTGACCGTCGCTGGTCGGAAACACTCCGGTGGGAATACCGGTCGGGTGATTGTTGCCGGCCTGCGGCGGGACCTGGTGACCCACCAGCCAGCGCGAGGCCTGGAAGTCGAGCATCGAGATCATCGCTTCGAGCAGGGAGGTGTGCACCCACTTGCCCTGGCCGGTGATCTCGCGCTCGAGCAGCGCGACCAGAATGCCCTGCGCCAGGAAAATCCCCGAGCATAGATCCGCGATCGGAATGCCGACCCGCACCGGCCCCTGGCCGGGCAACCCCGTGATCGACATCAGCCCGCCCATGCCCTGGGCGATCTGATCCACGCCGGGCCGATCGCGATACGGACCGCTCTGGCCGAAGCCGGAGATGCTGCCGTACACGATGCGCGGGTTGATCGCGCGGACCTGCTCATAGTCGATGCCGAGCCGCCGCTTCACGTCCGGACGGTAGTTCTCGACGATCACGTCGGCGGCCTTCGCGAGCTTCTTGAAGATCGCCACCGCCTCGGGATCGCGCAGGTTCAGCGTCACGCTCCGCTTGTTACGGTGCAGGTTCTGGAAGTCGAAGCCGTGGCGGTTGCCGCCCATGCCGTCGCCGGTGCGCCCGCCGGGCATCTCGATCTTGATCGCCTGCGCGCCCCAGTCGACGAGCTGGCGCACGCACGTCGGGCCGGCCCGCGCGCGGGTGAGGTCGAGCACGTGGAAGCGGGCCAGCGGGAGCGAGCGGTCGTTCGCCATGTGAGGCTTCCTCCCAAGCCGGGATATATCACAGGAGGGGCGGGACTCGCGCCCCGGAATCCCGGGGCGCTCGTCGCGACGACGCGGGGCTGGGCGCTACTTGTTCTTGACCGTCACCGGCAGCGTGGTGGTGGCGGTCTGGCCGTTCATAGTAACCGAGAGCGTCAACGTGTGCGCGCCGTCGGCCACGCTCTTGGTGTTCCAGGTGTACCAGAGGGTGACGCCGGTCTGCTTCTGGCTGGTGATGACCTTGCCGTCGACCGAGAGCGTGAACGTTTTGGTCTGACCCCACGCCGCGGTCGTCGACATGCCGACGGACTGGCTGCCGTTGACGGTCGCGCCCGTTCCCGGATAGGTGATCGACGCCGTGAACGGGGCGAGAGCCACGTTCGAGACCGTGACGGAAAGCGTGACCGTCGCCGTCCGGCCGCCGCCGTCGGTGACGGTGAGCGTTAGCGTGTGCGCCCCGTTGGTCGCGGTCGTGGTGTTCCACGCGTAGGAGGCCGTCGAGCCCGCCACCGTCTGGGTCGAGACCACGGTGCCGTCCACGGCCAGCTTGAAGGTCGACGAACCGCTCGCTCCCGAGGAGGCCAGCCCGATCGTGGTCGTGCCGCTCACCGTGGCTCCCGCTGCGGGAGCGGTGAACGATGCGGTCAGCGCCGGAGTCGGTGGCGGCGGTGGCGGCGGCGTGATGCCGCCGTTGTTCACGGTCACCGGCAGGGTCGCCGCCGCGGTCTGGCCGTTCATGGTCACCGTCGCCGTCAGCGTGCGTGACCCGTTCGGCGTCGCCGTCGTGTCCCACGTGTACCAGAGCGTGGTGCCGGTCGAGCTCTGAGACGTCAGCGACGTGCCGTCCACCGCCAAGGCGAACGTCTTCGTTTGTCCCCACGTGGCCGTCGTCGACAGCCCGACGGTCTGCGCACCGCTCACGGTGGCCCCGGAGGCCGGATAGCTGAACGACACCGTGAAGGCCGTCGGCGGCGGAGGCGGCGGTGGGGGCGGCGGCGCCGTCGTATTCGACACGCTCACGGGCAACGTCGCGGTCGCAGTGGCGCCGGTCGAATCGCTCGCGGTGGCGTTGAGCGTGCGCGCTCCGTTGGCCACCGTTGCGGTGTTCCAGCTGAAGCTCGCGTTCGTCCCGGTGTAGACGTTCGCGCCGTCGACCGAGACCGCGAAGGTGTAGCCGCTGCCACCGGCGGCGGCCATCGTCACCGTGGTCGAGCCGCTCACGGTGGCGCCGCTCGACGGATTGGTGAACGACAGCGTGAGCGCGCTCGGCGTCGGCGGCGGGGGAGGCGGCGGCGGCGTGGTCCCCGCGCCGTTCACGATGTAGACGCGCGCCTGGTATGGGCCGAACGTGTCGCTCCACGAGGCGCCGTTGAGCGCGAGGCTCTGGCCGCTCTTCGATTCGGTCACGCCCGTGGGCGGGGTGAACCACGTGAACGTCGCCGGCTGCGGACTGTTGGTGTAGTTGTAGGCGAACACGTAACCAACCCCGTTGACGAGCTTGGTCAGGGTGCGCACGTTGGCGGCGCCGTTGAGCATGCCGCCGGACTTCGAGGTGTCGCCGGCCTGGAGCGCGGCCAGCTCGGCCTGGTACCACTGGATGCGCGAGTAGAGCCACTCCACCGCGATGTTGTGCTGGAGCTGCGCGATGCGGCCGGCCACGGGATTGGCGAACCGGGCGGAGTTCCCGGCGAGCGCGCCCGGCGCGGCGTCCGCGATCAGCGCGGGCTCGAGACCAGCCAGCTCGACGGTGAGCGTCTTGAGACCGCTCATGGCCGTGGACACCGTGGCCGCGTCGGTCCCGCTGCGAAGCCCGTTGCTGCCGATATCCCACCAGAAGATGCCCTGCGCGCCCTCCACGATCGCCATCACCGCGTGGGCCCGCAGCTCGTCGGCCGTGGGCACCCGCGAGTCCGACGTGAACTTGAAGAACTGGTGGACCGACCAGACCGGCCGATCGGGCTTGGCCACCGCGCGGAGCTTGGACACGTAGTCGGCCACGACGAAGTGCGTGTACCCGACCGCGGGCTCGGGGCCGTAGAGCGGATAGGGGTCGACGCCGAGCACGTCGACGGCGTTCTTCCACAGCGACGGATCGCGGTAGGCGGCGGCCAGGGTGGCCGCGAACGTGATGCCCTGCGGGTCCCACGTCTTGAGCTGCTGGTGATGCTGCTCGGTCTCGGAGATCAGCGAATCGGCGCACTCGTCCATGATGTAGTAGCCGAGCGCGGCGGGATGCTGGGCGAACTGCTGGACGTAGCTCTGGCTCATGATCGAGAACGAGTTCGCGCCGTAGCGGGTCCAGCTGCCGTCCTCGAAGCAGTTCCCGGTCTGCAGGTACATCATGCCGTGGTTGTTCAGCACGTCGAGGAGCGCGTTGGTGGGGCCGATCGGCATCCCGCCCAGCCAGTAGTTGAGGTAGGTGTTCAGCCCGAAGCCCTGAAGGCCGCGCGGGCCGGTCGGCGAGAAGATCTGCTGCTCCCAGAGCGCGGGATCGCTCGAATAGCTGCCGCCGGAGTCGTAGACGCCCAGCATGAAGCGGGGCGTGCCGTGCATGAGGAGTCGACCCGTGCTGTCGAATCCGCCGCGGGTCTGTCCGTGGACGGCCCCGGCGAACGCGGTGAGCAGCAGGACAACCGTCATCAGTGCCGATCGAACATGTCGCATCCAGGTCTCCCCGCGGGCGGCTCGCGCCCGTCGCGCCCACGCGTCGGTTTCGACGCTGTTACAACGCGTGTGAAACTTTTTTCCGTCCGGGGGCCACGGGGCAAAGGCGGGGCCAAAGTATCGGGTGGGCTATGTGGGCGGACGTGCAGGAATTGGAGCTCTTACATCGTTTGGTCGAGTGGTCTGGCCGACGGACACAGTGTTGCGGCAGCGGACAGTTTGGCTGTCACTGACAGCGAACCGCCATCGCGTCCGGGCCAGGGAAGGCGAGATCAGACCGTGAAGAGGTCGAGCAACGAGGCGATCCGCCCGCACTGCTCCAATCGCCAGAGCTGGTCGAGCGCGGCGTCGACCTGAGCCGGGCGCAGCACGTCGGCCGTCAGATCACGGAACTTGGTGACGACGTCGGCGTCGGTCATCGGGTGCTTCGCGTGGCCCTTGGGGTACTCCGCGCGCTCCACGAGGCGATCCCCGGCGCGCGTGCGGATCTCGACCTCCGATACCAGCGCTTGCGGGAAGCGGCGCGTGAACTCGGGGTGCTCCACGACCTGGATCCGGCGCATCAACGGCCGCAGCGCGGGATCGAGGTAGCGCGCGGGCTCGAAGCTGGCGGGGCCGACGCGGCCGTCGGTGAGGGCGACGGCCAGCATGTAGGGCAGGCTGTGGTCGGCGGTCTCGCGGGTTTGCGGGTCCCACTTGGCCGGCTCGCTGCCGATCTCGCTGTGGGCCATCGCGTAGATGCGCACCTCGATGGCCTCGATCTGCGTCACGCTGACCTTGCGACGGAGATCGAGGGCGAGGGAGACCGGCGCCTGGGCGTGGTATTCAGTCGCGAAGGACTTGAAGTTGGTGCGCTCGATCGCGAACGGCCTGTCGTCACCGCCCAGGGCGCCCAGCTCGAAGCGGCCGGTGACCTGTTCCCACAGCCCGTGGCGGCCCTCGAAGGCGGCGGTGGGACCGGTCATGCCTTCCTGCGCGAGCTGAGCCGCGAAGAGGCCGGCCTTGGCGGCCACCGCGGTCGCGCAGCCCTTCCACATCGCGAGATCGCCTGCCCGCGTTTGCCGGGTGGCCACGTTGGCGGTGACCGCGATGGCGAGCGCGTTCGCCATCCGCTCGGGCGAGAGACCGAAGAGCAGGCCCGCGCCCGCGGCCGACGCCGGGGCCACGAACACGCCCTGGTCCCAGCCACGATCGCGCAGCGGCACGTGATCGGCGAGCGCGCCGAACACCTCGTAGCCTGCGATGGTCGCGAGCAGCAGGTCGCGCCCCGACGCGTCTCGCGATTCCGCGGCCGCGAGCAGCGCGCCCAGCATATCGCTGGGATGTCCGGACCCCGTCGTGATGTAGGTGTCGTTGGCGTCCAGGAACCGGATCATCACCGAGTTGGCGAACGCCGCCGCCTCCGGCGTCGTGGTCCGCCCGTCGCCGAGGATCCGCGCCGCCGGCGTTCCGCTCCACGCCGGCGCCACCCGCCGCGCGATGTCCGCCGGCTCGCTCCGATACCCACCCATCGCGCACCCGAGCGAGTCGATCAGATGCCGCTTGCCCTCGTGAACCGCGACCGCGCTCAAGCCGTCGTACCGCAGCGAGCTGACGTAGCGCGCCAGCCGCTCGGTGGTGGCGTCCATTACACCGGGCCGTTCGGGGCGACCAGGATCTTGCCGGTGCGCTCGCCGCGTTGGGCGTGAGTGAGGGCGGCCTTGATCTCCTCGATCGGGTAGACCTTCTCGACCGGGGCGGACAGCATTCCCTTCGCGACTTGCGCGCCGAGGTCGGAGTAGATCGCGCGGACCTGGGCGGGCGTGCGGGTGGCCAGCGCGCGGCCGAGGATGAAGCCGACCAGCTTCTGGCCGTTGCCGACGAGGGAGGCGCGCGACATGACCGGATCTTCGCCGCTCATCGAGCCGTAGTTGCAGATCGCGCCACCTTCGCCGACGCAGCCCGACAGACGAGCGGTCGCGCGCCCGGACACCGCATCGAGCCCGAGTCGGATCGGCGCGCCCACGGTCTTCTCCTTGACCATCTCCGCCAGCTCGGGACCGTCGACCACGCAGGCGTCAGCGCCGAGCGCGGTCAGCTCGGCGAAGAGCGACTCCCGGCGCACCACGTTCATGGTCTTGATCCCGCGCCCCTTGGCGAGGGCAATCACCAGCCGGCCGACCGCCGAGTTCGCGACGTTCTGGATGACCCAATCACCGGGCTTGAGATCGACGATGTCAGAGAGGAGCAGCAGCGCGGTGGCTGGGTTGATGCGCAGCATGGCGCCCTGAAGCACGTCGACGCCGGCCGGCACCGGGATGACGTCGTCGGCCTTCACGCGGCGCTTCTGCGCCCAGTTCTCGCGCTGGAGGTTGACGACGAGGTCGCCGACCTTCGCGTGCACCACGTCGGCTCCCACCGCGGTGACGCGGCCGAGGCATTCGGCGCCCGGCGTCGCGGGCAGGGTCGGCCGGAGACGATAGCTGCCCCGGCACATCGAGACGTCGGCGGGATTGATCGGAAACGCCAGGACCTCGAACACCACCTCGCCCGCTCCCGGCGCGCCGACGTCGGGAACGTCCGCGCAGCGCACGCCGTCTTCGGGCGGACCGTACTTTTCGAGCACCGCCTGCTTCATCGCGCGCCTCCCATCAAACCTTCAGCACTTCGGCGCCGGACGCGGCCTCGAGCTCGCAGGCGTTCACGGTCATCGAGAGCATCGCGTAGTAGCCGATGGCGCCGGTGAGCTGGATGAAGCCGTCGTCGCCGAAGCGCTGGCGGAGCGCGTTGGCGGTGGCGTCGTCGACGCGGTGACGCCGCATCAGCGTGCGCGTGAACTCCACGATCTGCGCGTCCTCCGGCGGGATGCCGCGGCTGTGGTTCTCGCGGATCGCGGTGATCGTCGACTCGGGCACGTTGAGCTTGCGCGCGCCGCCGGTCTGGGCGCCCCACACGTAGACCGCCTCCAGCTCGCGGGCGACCGTCATGGCCGCCAGCACGCGCACGCGCATGTCGAGCGAGCCCTCGAAGCGCACGAACGCGCCGAGGTGTGCGAGGCGGCCGGCCAGCTCGGGGCAGTGCAGGAACATCGTGAACGGTCCCTGCACGGCGCCCCGGCTCTGCACGATGGAATCGAAGGTCGCCCCATCCTTGGCCGCGACCTGGTCCTTCTTGGTGATCGGAGTCAGTCTTGCCATGGTTTCCTCCCGGGCTGGTTTCTCCTACTTGGCGATGAGGACTTTCTTGACCCAGCCGCCGCCCCTGCTGGTCTCTACGCTCACGAACCCGTCCTTCTCCTTGCCCATGAAGATCAGCTCTTCGCCGCGGGCCAGCGTGCCGCCCGCGTCGTCCTGCGAGAACACGACGGCGGGCGTGAGCACGTAGTCGGCGGTCACCATCTGGCCACCGCCCATGTTGGAGTCCTGGCGCAATTCACCGGACTTGGACAGCGCGCGCTCCTGCATGAGGTTCTGCATGCCGAGCCCGCGCTCGACCACCAGGAAGCAGTTCGACTGCTGGATCATGAGACGGATGAGTCCGATCGGCGAGCCGAGCTTGTAGCGCGACAGCGAGTAGATGATCTGGTCCTGGGGTCGACGACCGCGACGGCCCCCATGGGCTTGTCGCAGCGCTCGAGGTCCGAGGCCGCGCCCTGCGATCCGCTCGGCCCGCTCGAGCCCTGCACGGCGCTGCCGCCCTCGCCCTTTTTCATGGCGGTGATTCCCTGCGCGCGCGCGGCTGCCGCCACGCTCAGGACACCGATCACCATTCCCAGCACCAGCCCGTGACGCCATCTCGCCATCGCCATTTCTCCTGCGTCGAGAATTCGGGTGACGCGATATTGCGACGGAGCCGCCCGCAGCGTCAACTCACATGGGCGGGCCCCGAGATGGCCCCCCAACCCCCCCAACTTGCGCGGCGATCGAGCGGTCGCTCGATCGTTGAGGCCCGAGATCCCCCCCCGGCGTAGCTCTGGCGCTCCTCTATAATCGCAGCGAACAGGAGGAGCCATGACCGATTGGCAGCCCAGCCCGCGCTATCCCGACCCGCTCGTCCACGCCGTCGACCAGAGCTTCGCCCGCTACAAGCTCAACCTCGCCAAGATCGAGCGTCTGTTCACGGGCTGTCGCTGGTGCGAGGGGCCGGTGTGGTTCGGCGACCTGCGCTGCCTGCTCTGGAGCGACATTCCCAACAATCGCGTGCTGCGGTGGGACGAGGAGACGGGGACGACGACGGTCTTTCGCCGGCCGTCGGATTTCACCAACGGCAACACCCGCGACCGGCAGGGACGCCTGGTGAGCTGCGAGCACGGGGGCCGGCGCGTCCGCCGCACCGAGCACGACGGGATCATCACCACCCTCGCCGCCACCTTCGACGGCCGGCGCCTGAATTCGCCGAACGACGTGGTGGTCAAGTCCGACGGGTCGATCTGGTTCACCGACCCGCCGTTCGGCATCCTCGGCTACTACGAAGGCTACCGGGCGGAGCCCGAGCTGCCGGGCCACGTCTATCGCGTGGACGGTACGAGCGGGGAGCTGACCGTGGTCGCCGACGACGTCAACGGACCGAACGGGCTCGCCTTCTCGCCCGACGAGTCGACCCTCTACGTCGTCGCCTCGCGCGCCGATCCGCGGCAGATCCTCGCCTACGACGTCACGGGAGGCGGCCGGACGCTGACCAATCGGCGCACGTTCATCGACGCGGGGCCCGGCACGCCTGACGGCTTCCGCGTCGACGTCGACGGCAACCTCTGGTGCGGCTGGGGCATGGGCCAGGAGGGACTCGACGGCGTGTGGATCTTCAACGCGGACGGCGCCCACATCGGCCGCATCGACTTGCCCGAGCGCTGCGCCAACCTCTGCTTCGGCGGGACCTACCGGAACCGATTGTTTATGGCCGCGAGCACGTCGCTCTACGCGCTCTACGTCAACACCCAGGGCGCGCCCGGCGGCTGAGCGCGCGCGTCAGCGCGCGGGCTGGGGGAGCGGCCGGTCGCCGGAGGCGCCGAACGTGGCGGTGTGGACCTGGCCGTCGAGGGAGTGGAGCGCGAACCACTCGCCCGTCGCGTCTCGGAAGATCGCCACGTCGGCCCGGCCGTCACCGTCGAAATCACCGGGGACGGGCGTGTCACCGAACCCGCTCGCCGCTGGAGCGCCGAACGGGAACGTCTGAAAACCGCTGACGCTGCCGAAGACGAACCACTCGGCGGTGGCTTGTCGAAAGACCACGAAGTCCGTCTTGCCGTCGCCGTCGATGTCGACGGGGACGGGGAGGTCGGCGAGGCCGCTGGCCGCCGGCGCCCCGAACACGCGGGTCTGAAAGCCTGACGCGCTGCCGAAGACGAGCCATTCGGCGGTGGCCTTGCGGAAGATGGCCAGGTCCGCCTTCCCGTCGCCGTCGAAATCGGCGGGCACGGGCGTATCGCCCAAGCCGCTGGCCGCGGGCGAGCCGAACAGGCGGGTCTGAAAGCCCGACGCGCTGCCGAAGATGAGCCATTCACCGGTGGCCTTGCGATAGATGGCCAGGTCCGCCTTGCCGTCGCCGTCGAAGTCGGCGGGCACCGGCGTATCGCCGAGGCCGAGGACCGCGGGCGCCCCGAACACGCGGGTCTGAAAGCCCGACGTGCTGCCGAAGATGAACCACTCGCCGGTGGCTTGGCGGTAGATCGCGAGATCCGTCTTGCCGTCGCCGTCGAAGTCGGCGGGCACCGGCACGTCACCCAGGCCGCTGGCCGCAGGCGAACCGAACACACGGGTCTGAAAGCCTGACGTGCTGCCGAAGATGAACCACTCGCCGGTGGAGGGCCGATAGACGGCGCGGTCCTGTCGTCCGTCGCCGTCGAAATCGGCCGACGGACGGGGTCCCGTGGTCTTCGGCGTGATTATGTAGATGCGGGCGTCGTAGGGGCCGAGCGTATCGCTCCACGTGGTGCCCGTCACGGGCAGGCTTCGCCCGTCCTGGGTCTCGGTGACGCTCGCGAGGACGTGTTGCCAGGTGAAGGTCACCGGCGTTGACCGGTTCGTGTAGTTGTAGGCGAAGACGTAGCCGATGCCGTTGACCAGCTTGGTCAGCGTGCGCACGTTGGCGGCGCCGTTGAGCATGCCGCCCGACTTCGACGTGTTGCCCGCCTGGAGCGCCGCCTTCTCCTCCCGGTACCATTCGATGCGCGAGAACAGCCACTCCACCTCGATGTTGTGATCGAGCTGGGCGATGCGGCCCGCCACCGGATCCGCGAACCGCGTCGAGTTGCCGACCAGCGCGGCCGGCGCGGGGTCGGCGAGGAGGGCCGCCTCCACTCCCGCCAGCTCCGTGGTCAGTGTCTTGAGGTGGCTCATGTACGCCGAGACCGTCGCGGCGTCAGATTGGCGCAGGCCGTTGACCCCGATGTCCCACCAGAAGATGCCCTGCGCGCCTTCGACGATCGCCATCACCGCGTGCGCTCGCATCTCCGCCGGCGTCGGGAGCCGCGAGTCGGTCGTGAACTGGAAGAACTGGAGCACCGACCACACCGGGCGGCCCGCCTTGGCCACCGCCCGCAGCTTGGAGGTGAAATCGCCCACGATGAAGTGCGTGTAGCCCACCGACGGTTCCGGTCCGTAGAGGGGATAGGGGTCCGTCCCCAACACGTCGGCCGCGTTGATCCACAGCGCCGGATTGCGGTAGCCCGCGGCCACGGTCGCCGCGAAGGTGATGCCCTGCGGGTCCCACGCCTTGAGCTGCTGGTGATGCTGCTCGGTCTCCGTGATCAGCGCGTCGTCGCACTCGTCCATGATGTAGTAGCCGGCCGCCGCCGGGTGCTGGGCGAACTGCTGCACGTAGGTCTGGCTCATGATCGAAAACGAGCCGGGGCCGAACCGCGTCCAGCTCCCGTCGGCGTGGCAGTTGCCGGTCTGCAGGTACATCAGGCCGTGGGTGTTGAGCACGTCGAGCAGGGCGTTGGTGGAATCGATCGGCATCGCGCCCAGGAAATAGTTGAGGTAGAGGTTCAGCGGAAACCCCTGGAGCCCGCGCGTTCCCGACGGCGAGAAGATCTGTTGCTCCCAGAACGCGTGGTCGGGCGAGTAGCCGCCGCCCGAATCGTAGACGCCGAGCACGAAGCGCGGCACGCCGTGCATGAGGAGGCGGCCCTTGGCGTCGAACCCGGCCCGGGTCTGGGCGTGAACGAGGGAGGCCGACGCCGCGAGGAGCAGGACGCACGTCAACACCGACGTGAGGCGCCGGCTTCCTCCCCCAATCCGACACGTCTGTGAAAACTTTTTCTCCAATGGAGAATCTTGCAACGTGACCGGGAAACCACCGATTCGACGCGATTGGCGATTCGACATGTGCAGCGGATTGCTCTGCAAAAAGATCGCCGCCCGCCGACGGCCGAACGGTGGGCTTGCGCGTCAGCGCTCGAGGGGCAGCGTGAACGTGAAGGTGGATCCCTGGCCGAGGGTGCTCGCGACCCGGATCTGGCCTCCGTGGAGCTCGATGAATTTCCGGCACAGGGCCAGGCCGAGCCCGGTGCCTTCCTGGCGAGCGGCGCTGCTGCCGACCTGACGGAATTCCTCGAACACCTCCGCCTGCTCCTCGGGCGCGATCCCCACGCCGGTGTCGCGCACCGCCACCTCGATCGCCCCGTCGATCGGCGCCGCGCGCACGTCGATCCGCCCACCTTCCGGCGTGAACTTGACCGCGTTCGACAGCAGGTTCAGCAGCACCTGTTTCACCTTCCGCTCGTCGGCCGGCACCGCGCCGACGCGCTCGTCGACGGCGCGGTGGACCACGATGCCGCGGCCGGCCGCGCGCTCGCGAACGAGGACCAGCGCGTTGTCGATGAGTCCGGGCAGGTCGACGTCGGAGACTTCCAGCTCCATCCGGCCGGCTTCGACCTTGGACAGATCCAGGATGTCGTTGATCAAGGACAAGAGGTGCCGTCCCGACTCCGTGATGTCGCCCACGTATTCCGCCTGCTTGTCGTTCAGCGCGCCGAACATCCGCTCGCCCAGCACCTCGGCGAAGCCGATGATCGCGTTCAAGGGCGTCCGCAGCTCGTGCGACATGTTGGACAGGAACTCGGACTTGTGCCGGCTGGCGATCTCGAGCTGCTGGCTCTTCTCCGCCAGCTCCCCGAACAGCCGGGCGTTGACGATGGCCACGGCGGCGTGCGACGCGAAGGTCTGCAGCAGGTCGAGGGTGGCGGGCGACAGGGGCCGGCCGCTCGTCTTGTTGTCGCCGGCGAAGATCCCCACCGTCTCGCCCCGCGCGATCATCGGGATGACCAGGAACTCGCGGGTCCGGAGCCCGTGGAGGCTCGACCACGGCGGGGGCAGCCGCAGCTCGGGCGGCATCGGCGTGTCGCGCGTGAAGAGCAGCGGCGTCCCCTCGCGCAGGGCCTTGGTCATGGCGCCGGCGTGGGCCAGCGGAATCGACGCGCCTTCGAGATCGCGCCAGTCCTCGTCCGAGAACCCGGCGCCGGCCAGGTTCACCAGACGCTCGCCGTCGCTCGCCCACACGTACATCCGGTCGATGATGCCGATGCGGCTGACCGTCTCGAACACCCGCTGGAGCTGCTCGCGCAGGGTGAGCGGCTCCTGCATCGCCGTCGACAACCGATAGAGCTGCCGCAGGCTCGAGGACAGCCGCTCCAGCTCGGCGCCCTGGTTCTGGGTGGTCTGGAAGAACGTCGCGTTGTCGATCGCCATCTTCGACTGGATGGCCACCGCGAGGAGGAACTGGGCCGTGCGCTCGTCGAAGCGCCCGGGCGCCCGCCGGTACACGACGATCCCGCGGATGATGTCGGGCGAGGGAATGGGCACGGCCATCAGCGACCGGTAGCCTTCGGCGAGCATGATCTCGCGGAAGACGTACCGGTGAGCCTGGTCGACGTCGGGGATCTGCCAGGGTTTCACGTGCTGGATCGCGCGGGCCACCGCGCCCTCGGTGGGATCGACGGGGGTGGCGGCGATGCGATCGAGGAAGTCCTGGCCCATCCGGTAGCTCGACACCGCGACGAAGGCCCCCGTGCGGGGCGTGTGCTCGAAGATCGCGCCGGCGTCCGCCTGCACGTGCTGGACGGCGTGACGGATGATCGTGTCGAGGACGGCTTGCAGGTCGAGCGACGAGCCGGCGGCCTGCATGACCTCGGCGAGGGCCCGCGTCTCCTCCAGCGCGCCTGCCAATTCCTCCGTGCGCGACTGGAGCGCGCCGAACAGCCGGGCGTTGTCGAGCGCGATCACCGCCTGGTCGGCGAAGCTCTTGAGCGACTCGATCTGGGCGTCGGTGAACGACCCCGGCGTCTCGCGGCCGATCGCGATGACGCCGATGGGCTGGCCGTCGCGCATGAGGGGCACGCCCAGGAAGCCGCGCAGGCCGACGGCGTGGGACACCGCGTGCATGCCGTAGTGCGGGTCGGCGTCGACGTCGGGGACGTGCACGACGTCGCGATCGACGACGACGCGCGCGGTGAGCGAGTCGCGCGTGGGCTGGATGGGAAAGGTGGCGCGCGTCGCGGCTTCACCCTCGGCCGTGTTGTTGTGCTGGGCCACGAGGTGGATCCACTCCCCGTCGAACCGGAACACGCCGCCCATCGAGGCGCCGCAGAGCTGCACGCTGCTGCGGATGATCGCGTCGAACACCCCTTCCACGTCCGTCTGAGTGCCGCTGATCGTCCGGAGGATCTCGCTGGTCGCGGTCTGCCGCTCGAGGGCGCCGGCCAGTGCCTCGCCCCGGCGCTGCAGCGCTTCGCCCTGATACCGCGTGACCAGCGCGAAGTAGGTGATGTAGGCGACCAGGAACAGGATCGAGATGGCGACGGTGGCGGGCTCGGAGTCGGGATGCAGGGGAAAGCCGAGGAGGGCGCCGGTGGCGACGGCCGCCGCACCGCTGGTGAGCAGCGCCACCGAGGCGAGGGGAAACCCGCCGGCGCGCATGTTGGACATGAGCGACGGCAGCAGGAGCACGACGGTGGGCCAGACGCGAAACTCGAGCAGAGCCGCGATGGCTCCCGCCGCCGCAGCGTCGACCAGGACGCTGCGCCGCTCCGCGGCACGGGGATTGTGAGCGCGCCGTCCGACAAGGAGCGCGGCGTGCGGCCACGCGATGGAGAAAGCCGCGAGCGCCGCCCAGAAGAGGAAGCCGCGAGATTGGCTGGCTCCGGCCACCACCACGAGCGCGAAGGCGAGAGCGTAGACCCCGAGGCGCGCACGGTAGTTGATGGTCACGATCGCTCGCGGCGGACGCCGCCCCGACGATTCGCGAAGGGCCATGAATTGGATCTTAACTGATTACATGGGGGGCCCGAGACGGGTCCCCCAAACCCCCCGCGCTCGGGGTACCCCGGCGAAGCCGGGGCACCCCTCGACTACCGGTACTTCCTGGTCAGTGGGCTGCGCCGCCGCGGACCCAGCCGCCGTGGACGGGATGGTGAGACGAGATGAACTCGATGTAGGCCGGGCGGTTCTTGGCGTTCTCGTCGAGGGCGCGCTTGAGGGCGGGGATGACCTCCGCCGGCTGCGTCACATCTTCCGCGTGGAAGCCGACCGCGCGCGCCATCGTGGCCATGCAGGCCGAGCCGTGATCCGAGACCTTCCAGGTGAACGGGTCGTGGCCGCCGCCCCAGAATCCGGGGCCGTACCCGGAGTAGCCGCCGTTGTTGATGTGCAGCGTGGTGATGCCGATGCCGTAGCGCGCGCAGGCCTCGAAGTTGCCCATCATGTAGCAGACGCCGGCGTCGCCGGTGATGTGCACGCACTGGCGGTTCGGATAGGCGAGCTTGGCCCCGATGGTGCCGGCCAGGCTGAAGCCGAGCGTGGAGACGTTGCCCCAGCCGAGATGACCGCGCGGGATCTGCGCCTCGTACACCGTGCTGGTCTGATCGCGCGTGTTGCCCGAATCCGCGGTGACGAACGACGCCTTGGGATCGAGCACTTTCATGAGATCGCCGATCACGCGGTAGGGATTGATCGGGGTCTCGTTCGACTCCATCCACGGCTTGAACTTGGCCAGGAACGCTTGCTTTGCGTCACGGATCTCGTCGAGCAGCGCCTGGTTCTTGCGCCCGCCGCCGCCGCGCTTGGACAGCTCGTCGGTCAGCGCCTGGATCGTGAGCTTGGCGTCGCCGACGACCGCGTGACGGGTCTCGTAGCTCCGGTTGATGTCGAGGACGTCGACCGTGCACTGCACGATGGTCTTCGCGTCGGCGTCAGGAATCGCATGACTGAACCGGTTGGGGAACAGGCTCGACCCGATCGAGAACAGCACGTCGGCCTTGCGGAGGAAGTGCTCGGTCATCGAGCCGCGCACGCCGACCGCCAGCGGATGGTTCTCGGGGAACGCGCCCTTGGCCTTGAGCGTGGTCATCACCGGCACCTGGGCCAGCTCCGCGAACTTCAGCAGCTCGGCGGTGGCGTCGGCGTAGTAGACGCCCTCGCCCACGTGCAGCAGCGGACTCTTGGCGGCCAGCAGCACCTTGATCGCCGCGGTGACGTCGTCGGGATCGGGACCGGAGCGCCAGCCCTTCACCGGCGTGTACGGATGCTCGTCGGTGTCGTACTCGCCGAGATCGCGCGGGATCAGCAGCAGCACCGGGCCGGGACGTCCGGAGCGCAGGTGCGTGAACGCGCGCCGCAGGTAATCGGGCACCAGCTCGGCGCGGTCGATCTCGCCGACCCACTTGGTGATCGGCTTGAACGCGCCGGCCATGTCGAAGTGCGTGTGTCGCGAGTTGCCCGCGCCCACGCCCTCGGCGATGACCAGCACCGGCGAGGAGTCTTCCCACGCCTGGGCCACGGCGCCGAACGCCATCTGGATGCCGGCGGCGTTGAGCCCGGCCATGACCGTGCACACGCCGATCTGCTTGCCGCACGTCACTCGCGAGAACGCGTCGGCCACGGCGACCGCGAAGCGCTCCTCGCCCATCATGAGGATCGGCACGCCCTCTTCCCCGAGCGCGTTGTTGACCGGGCTCGTGGGATAGCAGCTCACCCACGGCGTGCCCTCGGCCTTGAGAATTCTCGCGAACCCGTTCACCGCTTTGACTTTCATGGACTTCCTCCTTGTTACTTTGCGCGAGGCGCTTGGTTCCTTTGCGCGAGGCGCTGGAGGGCGGGCGGGGGATGGGGGCGGCCCTCTGACCACGAGGCGCTTACCTTCGCTCAGCCGCGAGCCGTTCCCACTCGACACCGTTGTTCGGTCTTCACGCTCGGCAGGGACGGGTCAACCGGGCCGCTCCCATCCCCCGTCCGCCCTCCAGCGGCAACGCGCGGGGCTTCGGGGGACGACACTAGCTGTCGGCGGGCATGAGCGCAAGGCGCCGTTGCTCGTCGGGCGTCGGCTCGGTTTCCGGGCGGTGAGGTAGACTCTCGGCACATTCGATCGTTGAGGAGGGACGCCGTGCCCAGGGGATTGACCGCCGTTCTCGTGCAGCCGGGACGACCGCTGGAGCTGGAGACGTTGCCGACGCCGGAGGTCGAGCCGGGCGGCATTCTCATCAAGAACACCGCGGCCGCGATCTGCGGCTCCGACCTTCATTACTGGCGCAACGATCGCAACTACGTCGGACCGGACCTGCGCCAGGTGCCGGGCCACGAGTTCACGGGCGTCGTGCACACGCTCGGCAAGGGGATCACGACCGATTCGCTGCGCCAGCCGTTGCGCGAGGGCGATCGGGTGGCGTTTCCGTTTTTCACGCCGTGCAATCGGTGCTACTGGTGCGTGCGTGGCGAGCATCACGCCTGTCCCCATCGCTACCGGCGGAGCCAGCAGTTCTCGCTGAAGGAGTATCCGTATTGCGACGGTGGCTACGCGGAGTACTACTTCCTGCCGCCCGGCCACTACGTGTTCAAGGTGCCGGACGTGCTGCCCGATGACGCGATCCCGCCGGTGAACTGCGCGCTCTGCCAGGTGCTGCACGGGATCGAGTACGCGGAGATGAAGTTCGGCGACGTGGTGGCCATCCAGGGCGCGGGCGGCCTCGGGATCTACGCGGCGGCCGTCGCCGCCGAGAAGGGCGCGTCCAAGGTCATCTCGATCGACGGCCAGAAGAACCGTCTGGCGTTCGCCCGCCAGTGCGGCGCCACCGACGTGATCGACATCAGCGAGTTCCCGACGCCGGAGTCGCGCGTCGCGCGCGTACGCGAGCTGACCGACGGGCGCGGTGCCGACCTCGTCATCGAAGTCGTGGGCATCGCCGAGGCCACGGTCGAGGGCCTGGACATGGTGCGGTTCAACGGCAAGTTCCTCGACATCGGCAACATCGTCCCGCAGCCGATCAGCTTCCCCGCGACCAAGGTCATCAGCAACCAGACCCAGTGGCGCGGTCTCATGCACTACAACCCGTGGATCATGCCCTCGGCGCTCGACTTCCTGGTGCGCACGAAGGAGCGCTACCCGCTCACCAAGATGGTCTCCCACAGCTTCCCGCTCTCGGAAATCAACCAGGCCTTCGAGTTCGCCGAATGGCAGGGCAAGGGCGCGGGCACGGCGGCCACGCGGGTGATCCTCAAGCCGTAGCGCGCAGAGCTCGTGGCGGGCAGTGAACGTGCCCGCCACGAGCCGCGCCGTCGTGTCGCTGGCCTATCCCGGCGATTCGAAGGCGAGGGTGGCGTAGCGCATGAAGATGCCGCCGCGGGGCTCGGCGAGGGGGCCGTTGACGACCAGGACCGCGATCACGAACTTCGTGCCGGCGACCGCGCTGGGGCTGACCTCCACGCGGTGCTGGGCGTTGAGGCCGACGATGACGCCGGTGCTGCGGTCGATCTGGCCGTTGATCCAGACCTCGCCGTAGTTGTCGATGTTGGTCTCGAACCACACGCGCGAGTTGGCCAGCGCCACGCCGCCGATCTGCTCCGGGATCTCCACCGTGATCCGGTACCACGCAAAGGTGAAGCCCACCGAGCGGCTCGCGCGAACGTTGGTGCAGGTCTCCCACTTCGAATCGTCGTGATCCGCGAGCCGGGCCGGGGTCGCGCGCAGCTGGGACGTGAGCCCCTCGTTGGGCTCGCCGGGCACGAGCCCGTCGGCGACCCGCCACTCGCCTTTGATCTGTCGTCGGTCCTCGGCCTTGTTCAGATCCAGCGCGATCCTGGGCATGGCGTCTCTCCTAATACGATTTCACGCGGTGTGCCGAGACACTATGACGCGACGACCCGCGTCGTCAAGGCGACGAAGACCCCACCGTCGCGAGGTAGTGCTCGACGATCTCGCTGCCGGTCGCGCGCCAGACGCCCTCGTGGCGCAGGATGTAGGCGAGGGCCGAGTCGAGGGCGCCGATGCGGTGCGGGACCCCGATCACGAACGGGTGCAGGCAGATCGCCATCACGCGGCCGGACGCAGCACCCTCGCGATAGAGCGTGTCGAACTGGCGGCGGATCATCAGCTCGAACTCGTCCGACGACCGGCCGGCGCGGATGATCTGGGGTAGATCGTTGATCTCGGTGGAGTAGGGGATCGAGCAGAGACGCCGGCCGCCGACGTCCATCAGGTACGGCTGGTCGTCGTTGACCCAGTCGGCGACGTAGCGGGCGCCGGCCTCGACGAGATAGTCGAGCGTGTCCCAGCTCTCCTGGAGACCGGACGACAGCCAGCCCTTCGGCCGCGATCCCGTCGCCTGCTCGATGCGATCGAAGGTGCCGAGCACCGTCCGGCGCTCTTCCTCCGGCGACATCAGGTGGAGGTAGCGCGCGTTGCTCTGGTTGTGGCCCATGAATTCCCAGCCGAGCTTCACCGCGTCCTCGACGATCTGCGGGCAGTCGTCGCACACCTCGCTGTTCAGCGCGACGGTGCCGCGCACGCCGTGACGGGCCAGCACGTCCATCAGGCGAAAGACGCCCACCCGGTTGCCGTAGTCGCGCGGCGCCCAGTTGATGACGTCGGGCGCCTTGCCGGTGCCTCCCGGCACCGGCTCGTCGAGCGGAAATGTCTCGATGTTCGGGATGACCCACAGCGCGACGGCGGCGCCGTCCGGCCAGGTGATCCGCGGCCGGCGATTGATGGGAACGTAGGGGAACGGTCCGTAGCGTTGCGGTTTCATCGTCGACCGATCGCGACGCTAGCGGAGCGCGGGCTCTCCGAAGAGCTCCACGGCGCCACGGGCGTTGTCGGTGATCGCGAAGACCTCGTAGAACTCGATCTCGGGCTCCATGCCGTAGCGCTCCACGATGCCGTCCCGCCAGGGGCCGGCGTAGAACGCCGTGGCGTCCTCGAGCGACTCCCACTGGTAGACGCCGCCGGCCCAGCCGCTCTCGCTCCAGATGAAGTGCTTGCTGACGAGTCCCTTGGCGGCGCGAAAGCCCGGCGCGATCTTGTGGAAGTGCGCGCGGCAGGCCGCGTAGTCGATGTGAGCCGGGAGCTTGTAGCGAACGGTGGCCGTGATCATGGCTGCCTCCTCCGGGACACGTGTGGACAGCAGGATACTCCGATGTCTTGACTATCGCCGTCGCCTCGCGCACGATCCGGTCGCGATCCCAGAGGAGGCAGGCCATGGCCTACGTGAAGGACTCGAAGTCGGCGGCGGTGCGCAGGCAGCTCGACCATCCGGTCATCGACGGCGACGGGCACTGGCTGGAGCCCCTGCCGATCTTCCTCGACTATCTCGAGCAGGTCGGGGGGCCGAGCCTCGTCGATCACTTCAAGGCCAAGGACGTCGAGCGCGGCTGGTACGGGATGACGCCCGAGGAGCGCTTGGACAAGCGGACGCACCGCCCGACGTGGTGGGGCGAGCCGGCCAACGCCCTCGACCGCGCCACCGCCATGGTGCCCAAGCTCTTCTACGAGCGGCTCGACGACTTCGGGGTGGACTTCTGCCTGCTCTACACCTCGCTCGGCCTCTTTCACATCAACAACGCCGACGAGCAGATCCGCCGAGGCGTCTCGCGCGCGGTGAACCTGATGAACGCCGAGATGTTCGCCCCGTATCGGGATCGCATCGCGCCGGCGGCGGTGGTGCCGGTCTACACGCCCGAGGAAGCGATCGAGGAAGCGACCTTCGCGGTCAAGGAGCTCGGCTTCAAGGTCATCATGATCTCGAACCACGTCAAGCGTCCGGTCCTCGCGCTGGCCCGCGAGGCGAAGGACCCGTCGACGGTCCGCACGTTCATCGACTCGCTCGCCTACGAGAGCCCGTACGACTACGACAAGTTCTGGAGGACGTGCGTGGATCTGAAGGTCGCGGTCACCGCGCACTCCGGCAGCATGAGCTGGCACGGACGCGAGTCGGTCAACAACTTCACGTTCAACCACCTCGGCCACTTCGCGGCGGCCAGCCACGCCTTCGCGCGGGCGCTCATCATCGGCGGCGTGGTCAAGCGCTTCCCGATGCTCCGCTTCGGCATGCTGGAGGGGGGTGTCGGCTGGGCGTGCAACCTCTTCACGGATCTGGTCGCCCACTGGGAAAAGCGCAGCCGCGGTCCGATGGAGCGTCACCTGCGCCCGACCAACCTCGACCGCCAGCTGTTGAAGGATCTCTTCGCGCGCTACGGCGGTCCCGTCTTCGAGGAGAAGATGGACGAGCTGCTCTCGTGCACCAGCATCGTGCCGCCGTTCAAGACCAACGACGAGCTGACCGACCGCGAGTACGCGCTCGGCCAGATCGACGACTTCGAGGCTGCCGGCGTGACCTCCGCCGAGGCTCTGAAGCGCCAGTTCGCCGATCACTTCTACTTCGGTGCCGAGGCCGACGATCCGATGACCGCGTGGGCGTTCCGCGAGCCCCACAAGCTCCGCCCGCTCTTCAGCTCTGACGTGAGCCACTTCGACGTCACCGACATGTCGGAAGTCCTCGAGGAGGCCTGGGAGCTGGTCGAGCACGGCATGATCACCGAGACCGACTTCCGCCAGTTCACCTTCGAGAACGCCGCGCGCCTGCACACCGCGATGAACCCCGACTTCTTCAAGGGCACGGTGGTCGAAGGCGCAGTGGCCAAGCTCCAGCGCTAGAAGATTCATCGCCCCGCGCGGCCCGCGCCGATGGGCAGCGCGTCGATGGCCCCTGCGCGTCGGGGGGGTATGGGGGGAGCCGTAGGGGCCCCCCATCTCAGAAAATCTCAGTAACGAGGAGACACCATGGGACAGCTCGACGGCAAAGTAGCGATCGTCACGGGGTCGGGGCGCGGGATCGGTCAGCAGGTGGCGTTGCGGCTGGCCCGCGACGGCGCCGCGGTGGTGGTGAACGATCTCGACGAGGCGCCGGCGAAGGAAACCATCGCGCTCGTCGAGAAGCTCGGCGGACGCGCGGTCGCCTGTAACGGCGACGTCACCGCCAAGGACTTCGGCGAGCGCATCGTGGACACGGCGGTGAAGCAGCTGGGCGGGCTCCACATCGTCGTCAACAACGCCGGCTACACGTGGGACAACGTCATCCAGAAGATGACCGACGAGCAGTGGTACGCGATCCTCGATGTCCACGTGACCGCGCCGTTTCGCATCCTGCGCGCCTTCGCGCCCTACCTGCGCGAGCAGTTCGAAGCGGAGTCCAAGCGCGGCGAGCGCGTCGTGCGCAAGGTCGTGCAGATCTCGTCGACCTCCGGTGTGCGCGGCAACGCGGGGCAGGTCAACTACTCGTCGGCCAAAGCCGCCGTGACCGGCATGACCCGCACCCTGGCCAAGGAGTGGGGCCGCTACGCGGTCACCGTGAACTGCGTGGCGTTCGGCTACGTCCAGACCCGGCTGACCAAACCGCTGGCCGAGGGCGAGGGCGGCACGATCGAGGTCGCGGGACGCACGGTGAAGGTCGGCGTGCAGGCGGCCCGCATCGCCGGCATGAACCAGATGATCCCCCTCGGGCGCGGCGGGTTCCCGGAAGAGGCGGCGGGCGCGATCTATCTGTTCTGCAGTCCGGACAGCGACTTCGTCAGCGGCCAGACGCTGGTCGTCACCGGCGGCGCCTAGCGCGCCGTCGGGCCACCACACCAGCGCGTCCGTCTCACTCGAAGGGGTGGCCGAAGCGATCGAGATGCGCGACCTGACGTAGCGACTTGCGCTGCTTCTTGCCCTTGCCCACGGGGCGCGCGGGATAGCCGAACGGAAGGATCGCCAGCACGTCGACGTTGTTCGGGATCTCCAGCAACGGCTTGACGGTGTCGAGTCCGCCGAAGCCCACCCAGTTCGACCCCACGCCGCCGGCCCACGCGGTGAGCAGCATGGACTGGATCGCCCGGCTCGCGTCGGAGACGGCAAAACGAGACTTCTCGGTGGCCACGACGATGGCCAGCGAGGCCTGGGCGGTGTAACCGCCGCTCGAGGCCAGGGCACCGAGCTTGCGCAGGGTCTCGCGGTCGCGGACGACGATGAAGTGCCAGGGCTGCCCGTTCATGCCGCTGCCGGTGAGGCGCCCGGCCTCGACGATGCGGCGGACCACGGCGTCGGGCACCGGCGTGTCCTGGTAGCTCCGTACGGCGAGCAG
>DATHGT010000390.1:0-28627 GCA_035317605.1 Candidatus Acidiferrum sp.
GCGCTCCAGGAGTGCGGGCGGCGGCTCGGCGTGTTCCTGCGCCGGCGCGAGCGGGCCAAGAGCGAGTTCCGGCGGCGGAACATCTTCGAGCTGTACATCGAAGAGGTCGTGGAGGCGTGCGCGCGCCTCAAGGGCGGCAAGCTGGCCAAGGACAAGCTGAAGAACCAGCTCCACAAGATCGCCATGAAGCGCACGGGCGGCGCCCGCACCGACGAGATCCTCGGCGGCGACGCCGGTCCCGAGGGCCTGCCGCACTCGATCATCGTCACCGCGGACGGTCCGGAAGGGGAGACGCCGGCGTGAGCAAAACGGGAGCGGTCGAGAAGAAGCTGATCGGCGTGGCCGACACCGTGATCACGGCCGCCGAGAAGAGCAAGGATCCCACGCTCTCGATCCCCGTGCGCAGCCTGGCCAACATCGACTTCAACGTCAAGCGCGGGATCATCGAGCTGGGCAAGCGCAGGCAGGCGCGCACGTTCTTCAACGTGGCCATGGCCAAGAAGTTCATGCAGACGGTGCTGGTGGCCGACGCGCTGGCCGAGCTGCAGCGGGCCAACCTGACGACGTCCCTGCGCGAGATCTACTACCGCACCAAGCACACCATGAAGGGCTCGCACGAGAACACGTTCGACGGCCAGAACGAGTCCGACCCGCTGATCGAGGACCTGGAAGTCGCCCTCGCCGCGCTGCGCGAGGAGCTGCACGTGCGCGCCGAGAACGCGGGCAGCGTGGTCGGGCCGCTCACGCTGGTCGACGACGGCGACCAGGTGAACTGTGCCCGCCTGGGCAAGGGCGGCTACTCGGTGCCGTCGATCGTGGAGCCCGAGTACATCCAGATCCGCCGCTGCACCGCGGACTTCGTGCTGCTGGTCGAGAAGGGCACGCAGTGGAATCGTCTCTCGGAGGACAAGTTCTGGCGCCGCTACAACTGCGTGCTGCTGACCGGCAACGGTCAGCCGCCTCGCGGGGTGCGGCGGCTGGCCCGCCGGCTCCACGAGGACTACAAGCTGCCCGTGTACGTGCTGGTCGACAACGATCCCTGGGGCTACTACATCTACTCCGTGGTCAAGCAGGGCTCGATCAACCTCGCCTTCGAGAGCGAGCGCATGGCCATCCCCCAGGCCAAGTTCATCGGGCTGTCCAGCGCCGATGCTGACGCCTACGGGCTGCCGCGCAACGTGGGGATCAAGCTCAACGACAAGGACGTGAGCCGGGCCAAGGAGCTCATGAAGTACCGATGGTTCCAGAAGAAGCCCTGGCAGGACGAGATCAAGCGGATGCTCGCGAGCGGGCTCAAGTACGAGCTGGACGCGCTGGCCAACAAGGACTTCCGCTACCTGACCAAGACCTATCTGCCGCGCAAGCTCAAAGAACAAGAGTGGCTGGACTAGCCGCTTGACTCCGGCCCCGCGCGCGCGACGTCGTTCGCCTCACCGGCGGATGCCGCGGGTGGTGCGCATCGTCCACGCGCGGCCTCGCCTGTTCGCCTCCATGGCCGTCGCGGTCACTGCCATGAGCGCGTTCGCCTTCGTCGCGGCGTGGCACCTGCCCGCTCGTCTGCTGGTGGGCTGGGATCTCGGCGTCGCGCTCTACCTGGTGCTGGCCTTTCACATGATCGCCGCCTCCACCATCGACGACATTCGCCGCCGCGCCGCCAGCGAGGACGAGGGGCAAGCCGCCATGCTGGTCCTCACCGTGGTGGCCGCGCTGGCGAGCCTGGCCGCGATCTTCGCCCTGCTGTCGGAGTCGGAGCGCAACGAGCGGCCCGTGACGTCGGCGCTGCTGGCCGTAGTCACCATCCTGCTCTCCTGGGCGTTCATCCACACGATCTTCGCGCTGCACTACGCCCACGAGTTCTACGACGAGACCGCTGGTGGAGGCCTGGCCTTCCCCGGCGACGAGAAGGAGCCCGACTACTGGGACTTCGTCTACTTCTCGTTCATCATCGGCATGACGTCGCAGGTGTCGGACGTGGGCATCGTCAGCAAGCAGATCCGACGCACCGCGACCGCCCACGGCGTCATCGCGTTCTTCTTCAACGCCGCGCTGCTCGCCCTCACGATCAACCTCGCGGCCAGCGCGATCTGACGGCGCGGCGTTTGGCGCGCCGACCTGGCTTACCCGCTCGCGGCCTCGATGCGGCGGCCGCCGCGCAGGAGTGAGGCGACGAAGGCCATCCCCATGAGGATCAGGCAGAGCGCGTAGGTCGTGCGCATGGCGGCCACGAAGGGAGCGGCCAGGGCCGCGCTCGGGGTGGCGTCGGGAATGCCCGAGTAGCGGCGGAAGAGCGCGGTGAGCAGCACGCCGGCCAGCGAGATGCCGAGCAGCGATCCCAGACCGAACATCATCTGCACGAGCCCGGTGGCGAACCCGCGGTGTTCCCGCGGCACCGACGCGATGATCGCCGTCTGGTTGGCCGTGTTGAAGAACCCCTGCCCGACGCCGGTGCAGATCAAGAGCAGGGTGGGCAGGATCCAGTGGGAGTCGACCTGCAGGACCATGCCGACGACGAAGCCGATCATGGTCGCCAGGAGGCCGATGGAGGCGGGGATGCGCGGGCCGATGCGATCGGTCAGTCGACCGGACACGGGCGCCAGGCCGATGGTGAGGATGGGCGCGGAGAGGAAGAGCAGTCCCATGAACGACGGGGAGTGGTGCAGCACGTCCTGGATGTAGAAGGGCAGGAGGAACGAGAGCACGCTGCTGGTGATGGCGACGGCGAGCAGGCTCAACGCGCTGAACAGGAACATGCGGATCTTGAACAGCGCGAGGTTGACCACCGGGTTGGCCACGCGCCGCTCCTGCAGGACGAAGCCGGCCAGGGTGAGGGCCAGGGCCGCGCCCATGAAGCCCTTGCGCCCCATGCCGAGCGCGTCCGCGCTGCGCTGGTCGACGAGCAGGGTGAGGACGATGGTGAGGACGATGAGGAGGGCGGAGCCGACGTAGTCCACGGCCGGCGCGCGGCCGGCCGGCGCCACCGCGTCGCCCGATGGCCGCACCACGCCGCCGCGGATTCGCATCGCGGTCAGGACGATGCCCACGACGCCCAGCGGAACGAGGAGGAAGAAGATCCAGCGCCAGTCCAGGAGGTCGATCACCAGTCCGCCGATGGGCGGCCCCAGCAGCAAGCCGCCGTGGAACGACATGGTCATGTACCCGTTGGCGCGGCCGGCGGCACGCTCCGGCATCGCTTCCATCGCGAGCACTCGCGTGGCCGACGAGATCATGGCCGAACCCACGCCCTGCACGAGGCGGAAGGCGATGAGCCACCCGACGGTGGGCGCCATCCCGCACAGGAACGAGCTGACCGTCATGACCACGAAGCCCGCGCCGTAGATCCAGTGGCGGCCGTGGATGTCGCCGAGCCGCCCGAAGATCACCGAGAGACAGATGCCGGCGAGCTGGTAGGCGAGGAGCGCCCACGACACCGCGAGGATGTCGGCGTGCAAGGAGGCCGCGATGGTGGGCATCGACACGATGAAGATCCGGGTGGCGATGCCGGTGAAGAACTGCCCCATCATCGCGTTGACGAGGAGCAGCACGTCGGTGTGCTTGGTCATTTTCGCGAGAGACCGAGGGGCGCCCCGGCTTCGCCGGGGCGCCTCCGAGCCGCCATGGGGGGCTTGGGGGGCGCCCGAAGCCCCCCATGCCGGTTAGAACACGATCACGCCGCGGCCGACGGCGTCGGTGTCGATGTCCTCGTAGGCTCGGTTGATCTCGGCCAGCGAGTAGCGACGGGTCACGAGGCCGGAGACGTCCACGAGGCCGCGGCCGGCCCAGTCGGCGATGCGCGGCATGTCCTGGCGCGGATGGGCCGAGCCGTAGTAGCAGCCGGTGATGGTCTTCTCGCCGCGGGTGAGCACGACGGGCTCGATGGACGCGGTGTCGCCGACGGGCGCGATCCCGACGATGACGGCGGTGCCGTGCTTGCGCAGCAGATCCACGGCCATCTTCGTGGTTGCGCCGCTGCCGTAGGCCTCGAACGCGAAGTGGGCGCCGCCGTCGGTGAGGGCTTGCACGCGGGCCACCGCGTTTTCCCGGCGCGCGTTGACGGTGTGGGTGGCGCCGAACTTCTTGGCGAAGGCGAGCGCGGCGTCCTTGACGTCCACCGCCACGATGGTGGTCGCGCCGGCCAGGCGCGCGCCCTGGAGCACGTTGAGGCCGACACCGCCGCAGCCGATGACCGCCACGCTGTCGCCGGGCTGCACGCGCGCGTTGAACACGGCCGCGCCGACGCCGGTGGTCACGCTGCAGCCGATCAGCGCCATCTCGGGAAAGCCGAGGGCGTCCGGCGCGGGGATACAGCCCATCTCGGGGACGACCGCGTCCTCGGCAAAGCAGGCCACCTTGCCCATGTGGGCGCAGTCCTGGCCGGAGAGCGTGTGCAGGCGAGAGGTGTTGTCGTACAGCTTGCCGGTGGTGCGCGCGTGCTCGTCGCAGAGGTGCGGCCGGCCGCTCTCGCAGGAGTGGCAGTGGCCGCAGTTGGGCACGAAGCTCAGGATCACCCGGTCGCCGGGCTTCACCTTGGTCACACCCTCGCCAACGCTTTGCACCGTGCCCGAGCCCTCATGGCCCAGCACGGCGGGCAGGGCGATGGTGGCCTCGCCCTTCTGGAAGTGCAGATCGCTGCGGCAGACGCCGGCCGCCCCGACCTTGATCAACACCTCTCCGCTCTTGGGCGGATCCAGCTCCACGGTCTCGATCGAGTACGGCTTGTTGACGTCATAAAGAACGGCGGCGGTGGTACGCATGACCTTGTCCTCCAGTCGATGTCTCGGCTCCCCGGCGGTCAGGGGAAGGCGACAGCTTAGCCGAGATTGGCGCGCGCGCAAAGCGGCCTCGCGCTACAGTAGGGCGCATGAGCCCACACGACCACGACGACCACCACGGATCCGAGCTGTCGGAAGCCCAGCTCCGCGTGCGCGCCCTGGAGACGGTCCTCACCGAGAAGGGCTACGTCGATCCGGCCGTGCTCGACCTCATCGTCGAGCACTACGAGACCAAGACCGGCCCCCACATCGGGGCCCGCGTGATCGCCAAGGCCTGGCTCGATCCCGGCTTCAGGAGCGCGTTTCTCGCCGATGCGAGCCAGGCCATCGCCGCGCTGGGGCTCACCAGTCGCGTGGGCGAGCACCTGATCGCGGTCGAGAACACGCCAGCGCGCCACAACATGGTCGTCTGCACGCTCTGCTCCTGCTATCCGTGGGACGTGCTCGGTCTGCCCCCGGTCTGGTACAAGTCGGCGCCCTACCGGTCGCGGGCCGTCATGGACCCACGTGGAGTCCTCGCCGACTTCGGGGTCACGCTGCCCGCCGACACCGAGGTCCGCGTGTGGGACTCGACGGCCGAGACGCGCTTCGTGGTGCTGCCCATGCGACCGGCCGGCACCGACGGCTGGAGCGAGGAGCGGCTGGCCTCGCTGGTCACCCGCGACTCCATGATCGGCACGGGGCTTCCCAAGCGTCTGGAGGAGGCGGCGTCGTGAACGGCGTGCACGACATGGGCGGCATGCACGGGTTCGGCCCCGTCGAGCCCGAGCTCGACGAGCCGTCCTTCCACGAGGCCTGGGAGGGGCGCGTCCTCGCCATGCAGCGCGCCATGCGCTACACCCGGACCTTCAACATCGACATGTCACGCGCCGCCCAGGAGCGCTTGCCGGCACGGACCTACCTTTCGGTGTCGTACTACCATCGCTGGGCCCTGGGCCTGGAGCGCAACGCGCTCGAGCACGGGCTGATCGACGCCGACGAGCTCGCGGCCGGCCACGCCCTCCGTCCCGGCAAGCCGATCCCCCGGATGACGAAGGACGACCTCGAGGGTTCGTTCACGCGCGGCGCGTTCGGACGGCCCACCGACACCACGCCGCGGTTCGCGCCCGGCGACCGCGTGCGCACGCGCAACGTCAATCCGTCGACGCACACGCGCCTGCCGCGTTACGCGCGCGGCCGCATCGGCGTAGTCGAGGCGATTCGTGGCTGCCACGTGTATCCGGACTCGGTCACCACCGGCGGCGGTGAGAATCCGCAGTGGCTCTACACGGTGGCGTTCGACGGCCGCGAGCTGTGGGGCGAGGACGCCGACCCGAAACTCACGGTGTCGATCGAAGCCTTCGAGCCGTACCTGGTGGCGATCGGATGACGCTCGATCCGGCCGCCGCCCGTCGCGCCACCGACGCCCTGCCCGGCATTCCGCGCGACGACGGAGGTCCGGTGTTCCGCGAGCCGTGGGAGGCGCAAGCCTTCTCGATGGCGCTCGCGCTGCACCAGCGCGGGGTCTTCACCTGGCCCGAGTGGGCGTCCGCGCTGGCCGAGGAGATCAAGCGCGCTCAGGCCAACGGCGATCCCGACACCGGCACGACCTATTACAGCCACTGGCTCGCCACCCTGGAGCGCCTGGTGACGGAGAAGGGCATCGCCAGCGAGCCGACCCTCGCGCGCTACCGCGACGCCTGGGACCGCGCCGCCGACCGCACCCCGCACGGCACCCCGATCGAGCTGAGACCCGACGACTTCGCCTGAGCGGGTTCGATCCCGCCCAGGCGAAGCGGTTCCCCTCTACTTCGCGCAGGTGCGTCGGGCCTCCGAGGCTGTCAAGGTTTGCCCATCGCATTCGCGAGGGCGATCAGCGTGGCGTCGCCGCCGCGGGCGGCGAGGATCGAGAGACCCACCGGCAGCCCGTCGACGGTCGCGCCCGGGAGACTCACCTGCGGCACCCCGGTGAGGCCGCCGTGGGCGGTCAGACAGTTCATGCGCGCGCGGAGCGGATCGAGCGTGGAGAGCGGCAGGCCCTTGTGGAGCGCCGGGAAGGGCGTCGTGGGCATGCAGGCGATCGTCCCCGGCGGGAGCAGCCACGCGATGCGGGCCCGCGCCTCGTCGCGGGTCAGCGCCGCCCACTGACGGTCGCTCTCTGAAATCGTGGCGGACTGGGCCAGGCCGCGCGCCACGTTGAAGGCCAGGCGCGGGTTGTCGCGATCGAGCCAGTCCTTGAAGGTGAGCCACGCTTCGTGGGGTTGCAGGGTTCGCTGGGCTCGCGACCAGAGGGACAGCCCGGGCGGCGCCAGCAGATCCTCGCGGGTGTCGCCCACGAGCGCCGCCAGCTTGCGCACCATCGGCTGGAGCGCCGCCGCCGTCTCGGCATCGGCGAGACCGAACGCGTCCACCGCGATGACGAGCCTCGTCGGCAACGTCGCCGGGGTCGGCTCGCCGAGCATCACTTCCGAGACGCGCGCGAACGTGCGGGCGTCGCGCGCGAACCATCCGGTCGTGTCGGAGCTCGGGGCCTGCCGCATCATGCCCGTGAGATCGAGCCGGCCGTGGGTCGGGCGGATGCCGTAGAGGCCGCAGAAGCTCGCGGGCACGCGCACCGAGCCGCCGGTGTCGGTGCCGAGCGCGGTGTCGCACAGCCCCTGGGCCACCGCCGAGGCCGAGCCCGACGACGAGCCGCCGGGCACGCGGTCGGGCGCTTTCGGGTTGAGCGGCGTGCCGTCGAAGGGGTTCTCGCCGAGAATGCCCAGCGAGACCTCGTCGGTGATGGTCTTGCCGATCAGCGTCGCGCCGGCGTCGAGCAGACGCT
Organism: Candidatus Acidiferrum sp.; assembly: GCA_035317605.1. Lineage (GTDB taxonomy): Bacteria > Methylomirabilota > Methylomirabilia > Rokubacteriales > CSP1-6 > DATHGT01. The sequence goes on from DATHGT010000390.1 coordinate 7,573, forward strand.
GCACCGCCCACGCGTGACGCGTGGGAATCGGATGCTGCCGCGCCCAATCCGGATTGCCGCCACCCGTCGGATACCCGGCGACGTCGAACAGATCCTTGGCCGCGAACGTCAGCCCGGCGAGCGGACCATTCTGCGCGCCAGCGATGCGCAGCGGCGGGCCGTCGACGAACGGGCTTGCGGTCACGGCCTACGCGAAGATCTCGGCGAGCGAGAGCGTGACGTCGGGGAAGGCCTGAAGCGAGATGGTCTCCGCCCCCTCGACACGGCGGACGTCGAGATACCGGTCACGCTCGGGCCGGCGGTAGATCTCGATGCTCTCGGCGGGGCAGTTCACGATCCAGTACTCGGCAATGCCGGCTTCGGCGTACAGCGCGAGCTTCGTCGATCGGTCCCACGCGAGCGAGCTGTCCGCGACCTCGATGAGCAGGAGCGCGTCCTCGGCGGAGGCGTGGCGCTGCTTGTAGGGTAGCGCACGCCGCCGGAGAACCTTGAGGTCGGGCTCGGGCACCGAATCGTCCGACACGACGAGGGCATTCTGGACGGACACACGCGCTCGCCCGGCCAGGCGCAGGACCAGCAGCTCGTTCAGGTTGTCGACGAAAGCGATGTGCCGCGGGCCGGGGGTCATCTTGTGGACGATCTCGCCCCGGATCAGCTCGACCCGGTCGCGGTCCGTGAGGATGCCCGCCTCGACCATGCGGCAGTACTCGTCGCTGGTGAAGAGTCGCCGCGCCACCACTTCCACCGCCATCGTTGTCCTCCCTTCCCAGCCCGTCTCATTGACCAGCATATAGCCGACCTCGGCGACGGTTGGGAAGTCCCTGGAAGGATACACTGCGACCGCGGGTTACTATCCGGGCATGGCCCGGCAGATCTCGCTCGCCCACCTGACCGTGCTGGACACGACACCGCCTGAGCTGGTCACTGTCGCGGCGGCGGCGGGCTTCAACACGATTGGCATCCGGCTGACGGCGACGCCGAGCGTGGGCGTGCCCCCGTATACCGATGAGATGCTTCGGAGCGGTCCGCTCCTGCGCGAGACGCTGCGGCGTCTGGAGGACACGGGTGTGTCCGTGCTCGATACCGAGTTTCTTCGCTTCGAGCCGGATCAGCCCGTCGGAATTCCAGAAGGCTTCCTCGAAGTCTCGGCGCGGCTCGGGGCGAAGAACGTGCTCGTGATGAGCGCCGAGGAGGACGGGCGCACGCTCGAGCGATTCTGCGAGCTGTGCGATCGCGCCGCCACCTACGGCCTGCAGGTCGGCCTGGAGTTCGCGATCTACACGGGTGTGCGGACGCTCGCCCACGCCGCGGAGGTCGTGGCGCGCTCGAAGCGGGCGAACGCGTCGGTGCTCATCGACGCGCTGCACTTCAGCCGCTCGGGCGGCCGGCCCGCCCACGTCGCGAGCGTCGACCCGTCGCTGCTGCGATACGCCCAGATCTGCGACGCCGGCCCGGACATGCCTGGGCCCGGGGACACATCAGCATTGATCCGCGAAGCCCGCACGGGCCGGCTGCTTCCCGGCGAAGGCGTGTTGCCACTCGTCGACCTGGTGGCGGCGTTGCCCGAATCGGCCCCGCTGGCGATCGAGGCGCCGTGTCGCGACACCGCGCATCTCCCCGCGCTCGAGCGCGCCAAGCGTGCGCATCAGGCGCTCTCGGCCCTCGTCGAGCGCGTCGCGGAGCGACGACACGACGACTGACGTGAGGCCGAGCGCGTGGCGCACGGTGGCGGCGGCCACCGCGCTCAACGCGCCGCTCGGATCGCTTTACGCGTTCAGCGTGTTCCTCAAACCGCTGGAGACGCTCCTCGGGCTCAGCCGCGCCGATCTCGCGTTCGTGTTCGCGCTGGCCGCCGCCGGCTTCGGCGTCGGCATGAACGTGGCGCCCTACGTGTTTGGACTGGCGCCAACGGCTGTCCTGGTGCTGGCGTGCGCGGTCGCCAGCAGTCTCGGGATCGCGCTCGCGGCCACCGCCAGCGGCCTCGCTCAGCTCGCCGTCGGCTACGGCGTGCTGTTCGGCGCCGGGGGCGGCGCGGCGTACATCCTCGCCCAGCAGACCGTGAACCTCGCGGTCACGCGCCGCCACGGGCTCGTCAACGGCTACGTGGTCGCGCTCTATCCCGCGGGGGCCATGCTCGCGGCTCCGCTCTTCGGCTGGTCGATCCGCGAATTCGGTGTGCGCCTGACGCTCGGCGGTCTCGCCACGGTCCTGGCCATCACCGGATCGGCCAGCGCGTGGTTGATCGCGCGGTCCGGCGTCACCCTCGCGGCCGCCGGCGTGGGCGCCGCGCCGAGCGCGGACGAGCGACGCCGCGCGGTGTTCTGGCGGCTGTGCCTGGTCTTCTTCCTGGCCGCGTCCGCGGGACTCATGGTGTTGAGTCAAGCCGCCGGCATCATCGCCGCCTATGGTGGTGCGCAGGCCCTCGCCGTCTACGGCACCACCTTCATCGCCGGCAGCATCGCGGTGGCACGCCTCGGCGGCGGCTGGATGGTCGACCGGTTCACGATACCCACGGTGGCGGCCGGGGCCCACGCCGCCGCGCTCACGGGGAACGTGGTCCTGACGCTGTGGCCCGGCCCCGCGGTCTCGGTCGTCGCGTTGACGCTGGTGGGACTCGGCTACGGGGTGATCTCCGGCCTCACCGCGGCGGCGGTCGCCGTCTACTGGCGACGCGCGCTGTACGGCCGGATGGCCAGCCGGATCTACATCGCGTGGTGCGCCGCCGCGATCATCCTGCCCATCGTCGCCGGCCGCCTGTTCGATCTCACCCAGAGCTACGGCACCGCGATCCTCATCGCGGGCGGCGGCAACGTCCTCGGCGTCGTCGTCGCGCTCGGGCTCCCGAGCCAGCGCACGTCCCGCGCCGAGCTCGCGGCGGCGAACGTCGCCGACGGATGACCCGATGCGTCCCGCGACTGGAGGCTAGGCGCGCACGCCCGGCGCTTCGTGGCCGGTGCGCTCGACGTACTCGACGTAGGACCCGGGATAGAGATGCGGGGCGGCCTCGCCGCCGTTCCCTTCGCCGAGCTCGAGCACGTGGGTGCTGAGGCCGCGCAGGAACGCCCGGTCGTGGGACACGAAGACCATGGTGCCGTCGAAGTCGCCCAGCGCCTCGATCAGCATCTCCTGCGTCTCGAGGTCCAGGTGGTTCGTCGGCTCGTCGAGCACGAGGAAATTCGGCGGGTTGAGCAGCATGCGCGCCATCACCAGGCGCGTCTTCTCGCCGCCCGACAGCGTGCGGATCTTCTTGTCGACATCGTCGCCCGAGAACTGGAACGCGCCGGCGAGGTTGCGCAGCACGCCGATGGACTCGCCGGGAAAGTCGGCCTGGAGCTGCTCCTCGATGGTGCGATCCGGATCGAGGACGTCGAGCGCCTGCTGCGAGAAGTAGCCCATCGTCACGCTGGCCCCGAGCTGCACCGCGCCGGCGTCCGGCGTCAGGGCGCCCGCGATCATCTTGAGCAGGGTGGATTTCCCCGCGCCGTTCTTGCCCATCACCGACCAGCGCTCGCCGCGGCGGATGGTGAGCGAGAGGCCGTCGTACACCACGCGGCGGCCGTACGCCTTCTTCACGGCCTGAAGCGTGGCGACCTGCTCGCCCGACCGCGCGGGCGGACGGAAGTCGAACTTCACGCGCTTGCGCTTCTTGGGGAGCTCGACCTTCTCGATCTTGTCGAGCGCCTTCACGCGGCTCTGGACCTGGGCCGCCTTGGCGGCGTGGGTGGCGAAGCGATCGATGAACCGCTGCTCCTTGGCGAGCATGGCCTGCTGGCGCGCATAGCTCGCCTCGCGGTTCTGCTCGCGGATCTCGCGCTCGCGCTCGTAGTGATCGTAGTTCCCGGTGTGGACGGTGATCTCGCCGCCGTCGATCTCGGCGATCTTCGTCACGATCCGGTTCATGAACTCGCGGTCGTGAGAGGTCATGAGCAGGGCGCCCGGCAGCCGCTCGAGAAACGCTTCGAGCCAGAGGATCGATTCGATGTCGAGGTGGTTGGTGGGCTCGTCCATCAGCAGCACGTCGGGCCGGCCGAGCAGCACGCGCGCCATGCCGACGCGCATCTTCCACCCGCCCGACAGCGCGCCGACGTCGTCGTCGATCCGCTCGTCGTCGAAGCCGAGGCCGTGCAGCACTTCGCGCGCCTGCGCCTCGAGGGCATAGCCCCCGAGGTGGTCGTACGCCTCCTGCACCTCGCCGAAGCGCTCCAGGATCTTGTCCATGTCATCGGCGCGGTCCGGGTCGGCCATGGCCCGCTGCAGATCGGCAAGCTCGTGGTGCAGATCGCCGAGGCGGCCGCTGCCCGCGATGGCCTCGTCGAGGACCGTGCGGCCCGCCATCTCCTCGACGTCCTGGCGGAAGTAGCCGATCGTCAGCTTCCTCGGCAGCGAGACTTCCCCGTCGTCCGGCGTCTCCTCGTCCACGATCATCCGAAAGAGCGTGGTCTTGCCGGCGCCGTTGGGCCCGACGAGCCCGACCTTCTCGCCGGGATTGAACTGAAAGGACGCGTCGACGAACAGCACCTGGCGCCCGTACTGCTTGCTGATCCGGTTGAACGAGATCACGCGTCCACCATCTCACATCGCGTCGCGCCGGCCGCCTTGACGTCGGCAGGGCGCGCGGCGGATCATCGGCCGATGATCACGCCATCCGCGATCCCGCCCAGGCAGCGATGATCCTCGTCACCGGAGCCACGGGGCTCGTCGGCGGCGCGGTGGTTCATCAGCTCGCCGCGCAGGGCGTGCCGGTGCGGGCTCTGGTCCGGAGCGCGGAGAAGGGCGCCGCGCTCGCCGGGCCCACCGTGGAGACGGTTGTGGGCGACTTCGGCCGGCCGGAGACCCTCGGGCCGGCACTTCACGGGGTGACGCGCGCGCTCCTCATCTCCCACCACGCCGCCCGGCAGGTCGAGCTCCAGGGAAACTTCGTCGAGGCGGCGCGGCGGGCCGGGCCCGTGCACGTGGTCAAGCTTTCCGGGCTGGCCACCGCGCCGGGCTCGCCTTCGCAGAGCGGGCGGTGGCACGCCGAGACCGAAGCGCGGATCCGCGACGCCGGGCTGCCGTGGACGTTTCTCCACCCGCCCTACTTCATGCAGAATCTCCTGCGCGCCGCGCCCGCGGTGGCCGCTCACGGCGTGCTCACGGCCGCCATGCAGGAGGGCCGCATCGCGATGGTCGACGCGCGCGACGTGGCGGCCGTGGCGGTGGCGGCGCTGACCGCGCCCGGTCACACGGGCCAGACCTACGTGATCACCGGTCCGGAGGCGTTGTCTCACGCTGACGTCGCCGCCATCCTGTCGGAGGCGGCCGGCCGCCCGATCGTGTATCGAGACATCGCGCTCGACGCGTTCCGTGCGCAGCTCGTCTCGGGCGGCGCCCCGCCCTGGCTCGTGGAGGTGCGGATGGAGTTCACGTCAGTCCTGCGCGAGGGCTTCGCGGCGGCCGTGACCGACACGGTCGCCCGTACCACCGGACGCCCACCGCGCACCCTGGCCGCGTTCGCGGCCGAGCACGCCGCCCGATTCGGCCGCGCGAGTCAGTAAGCGCCGCTCGCGACCTACCGTCCCGCGCGCTCCTGACCCCGCGCGCCGGGTCCGCGCAGCAATTGGCCGGGGACGCGACCGGTGGCGTGGCCGTTCTCCAGCGTGATCTCGCCGTTGACCACGGTGGCCGCGATCCCTTCCGCCTTCTGCACGAGACGGCGGGCGCCGCCCGGCAGATCGGTTTCGACCGTCGGCATCGCGGGCTTCACGCGCTCGGCGTCGAACAGCACGAGGTCCGCCTTGAAGTCCGCGCGCACCAGGCCGCGATCGTTGAGCTCCCAGGCCGAGGCGTTGTCGAAGGTGAGCTTGCGCACGGCCTCTTCCAGCGTGAAGGCTTGCTTGGCGCGCACCCAGTAACTCAGCAGGTGAGTCTGCAGCGAGGAGCCCATCTCCTGGCAGACGTGGGCGCCCGAATCCGAGAACGTCGCCAGCGTCCGCGGGTGTCTCAGAATGCCGAGCACGTGGGCGGGGTCCTCGTTGACCAGCGGCTGCACGAAGACCTGATCCTCGTTCTCCAGCGCCAGATCGAGCATCGTCTCGACCGGGTGCTGGCCGCGCTGCGCCGAGAGCTGCGCGACGGTGGGGTCGTCCCAGTCGACGCCCTTCATGACGTAGAGGTTGGCGTAGTCCGGCTTGCGCGGATCGGTGGTCGCGGCGCCGCCGCCCTGCAGCACGTTGTCGCGGGGCTTCATGAGCCCTTCCTCGGCGATCAGTTGCCGGCGCGTCGCCGGATCGGCGAGGCGTCGCCTCTGCTCTTCGAGCGGCAACTCGCGCAACCGCTGCCACCCCGGCAGCACGTCGAACGGCAGACAGGACTTGAGCGAGAAGATCGCGTTGATCGAGCGGGTGGTCGCCTGTCCCCACATCCGCGCACCGGCGGCCGCGCACTCGTCCATGTACTCGAGCTGGTACGTCCACGGGTTCGGCTGGTCGCCCTGACGGCTCGAGAGCATGCCGAACATCATCGGCCGGCCGGTTTCCAGCGCGAGTTGCTTCAGCCGGGCGAGGAAGCGGCGCTGCGCGTCACCTCCGGAGATGTCCGGGCCGATCTGAAAGATGCCGGCGTTCAGGTCGGCCATGGCGCCGACGAGGCGGTCGAGCTCCGACCAGTCGGCGATGCGGCTGGCCACCGGCGTGTCGTCCGGGGTGACGTGCGTGGTGGCGCGCGAGCTCGAGAACCCCATGGCGCCGGCGCGGATCGCTTCCTGCACCGCGGCAGTCATGCGGGCGAGATCGTCGTCGGTGGCCTTCTCGCTCAACGCGCGCGCGCCCATGACGTACATGCGCAGGGCCGAATGGCCGATGTAGGCGCCGTAGTTGATCGCCTTGGGCAAGCGGTCGACGGTGGCCAGATACTCCGGGAAGGTTTCCCAGGTCCAGTCGATGCCGGCCAGCATCGCTTCGGTGGGAATGTCCTCGACCGCGGTCAGGCAGCGGGCGAACCACTCGCGCGCCTCCGGCTTGCACGGCGCCAGCGCGAATCCACAGTTGCCCATGATCACGGTGGTGACGCCGTGCCAGCAGGAGCAACTCCCGATGGGGTCCCACGCCACTTGCGCGTCCATGTGGGTGTGGCCGTCGATGAAGCCGGGCGCGACGATCAGGCCGTCGGCGTCGATGGTGCGCTCGGCCACCGAACGGATCCGCCCGATCTCGACGATCCGGTCACCCTCGATGCCGACGTCCCCGCGATAGCGCGCCGCCCCGGACCCGTCGACGATCGTCCCGTTGCGAATCAAGAGATCCAGCATGGTGTTCTCTCCCGTGGCTCGTGCGTTGCCCCATACTACCCGCTCCGGCGGTCGCGGACACCGCGACGGGGAGGCAGCGGGTCGATAGAATGGACGCGGCGATGGACCAGGCCGCCGGGCTCCGGATCTACACCGTCGGGCATTCGACCCGCGCGCTCGACGAGTTGCTGGCGATGCTCCGAACCCGCGGCGTGGCCACGCTCGTCGACGTGCGGACGATTCCGCGCTCCCGGCGGAACCCGCAGTTCGCCCGCGAGTCGCTCTCCGAGTCGCTCCCGCAGGCCTCGATCCGATACCTGCACATGCCCGGGCTCGGAGGCCTCCGTCGCCCACGGGCGGACTCGATCAACACCGGCTGGCGTAACCCAGGTTTCCGCGGGTACGCCGACTACATGGAGACGGCGGAGTTCGAGCGGAATCTCGAGACGCTGGTCGGGGAAGCGTCGCGCGGCCCCGTGGCGTTCATGTGCGCCGAGGCTGTTCCGTGGCGGTGTCACCGATCGTTGATCGCCGATGCCCTGACCGTGAGGGGCATCGCGGTGGAGCACATCCTGAGCGCGTCGGCTACCGAGCTGCACAGGCTCACGCCGTTTGCGCGCGTCGAGGGAACGAGGGTCACCTATCCTGGCGGTGCCGACCAGGGGTCGAGCGCCCAGACGAGACTTTCTTTCGACCACCCAACGTCGTGAAGATGTATCGGATTTGTCACATTGCGAAGCCGCCGCCGCTCCCTTACGCTCAGTCGTGACCGGATGACGAACCCTGATTCCGACGGCAGCATGATGAGACGATGGGCGCCTATCATGGGTCGCTGGTCCGTCGCCGTTGAGGGGCTCCGCTATCTAGGCCCGCAGCCGGACTCCGTTTCTCCATACGGCATTTGCGTGACCAGCGACGATTTCAGCGACGGTCGCGTCGAGGCTCGCGTCCGATTCGATGGCACGGAAGGCGGAAGGATTCTCCTGGGCTACCGCTCCCTGACTGAGCGCTACCTCATGGTCGGTCTCGGAGGTTGGCGCCGTGCGTACACGATCGGCGAGTTCGATCCCACCTTCGGATGGAGGGGCCTCTCCGTGGGAGGAACGGCCGAGAACCTCTCACCGACCCATTGGTATGACATCAAGGTCACCACGACCGGCCAGAGGATCTCTCTGTCCGTGGATGACGTGCGTGTCCTCGAGCACATTCTCGACAAGCCTCTCACCGGCGGTCAGGTCGGGCTCTTTGCGTGGGGAGACAAGCCGGTGGAGTTTGGCCCGTTCGCGTTCGATCGGCGCCCGGGGACAGTCTTCGTCGTGATGCAGTTTTCCGAGCCCTACAATCAGCTGTACGAAGACGTCATCAAACCGGTGACCGCGGCCTTCGGCCTCCGCACGTACCACGCCGGCGACGTTTTCGGACCGGGACTGATCCTTCACGACGTGGCCCAGGGCATCGTCGACGCGAAGGTCGTCGTGGCCGAGATCACGCCGCCGAATCAGAACGTCTTCTACGATCTCGGCTATGCGCAAGCTCTGGCCAAGCCGACGATCCTACTCGCCGAGCGTGGCAAGCAGCTTCCCTTCGACATCAGCGGCTACCGCGTCTTGTTCTACGACAACACCATCGGAGGCAAAAACCAGGTCGAGGATGGCCTGAAGAAACACCTCACGGCGATTCTTCGTGAGTAGCACGCTGAACTCGGTCTTCCTGCCCGCATGGCTTACCATGTGCGGCGGGAGGGCGTATGACTCTGAGATTCGGCGTCTTCGACCACATCGAGCCGGTGCCAGGCCAGCGACTGGATCAGATCTACCGCGAGCGGTTGATCCAGATCGAGCGTCTGGATCAGGCCGGGTTCTACGCGTATCACCTGGCCGAGCACCACACGCCCGCCATCCACAGCCTGGCGCCGTCGCAGAACGTCTTCCTGGGCAGCGTGGCCCAGCGGACCCGACGCATGCGCTTCGGCCCGTGCGTGTACGTGCTGCCGCTGCACCATCCGCTGCGGCTGATCGAAGAGATCAGCATGCTCGACAACCTGAGCGACGGCCGCCTGGAGATCGGTGTGGGCCGCGGCGGCGTGATGGAAGCCTTCTTCTGGGGTCAGGAAGCCGACCCCGAGACCAACTACGCGCGCTACTGCGAGACGCTGGCGATCGTCCGCGAGGGGCTCAGCCACGACCAGCTCACGTACGAGGGACGGTTCCACAGCTTCGACAAGCTGCCCATGTACCTGCGCCCGCTCCAGAAGCCGTATCCGCCGCTCTGGTACATGCGCAACCCGGTCACGGCGGCGATGGAGGGCATGCACACGATCATCGTCGGCTCCCTCGACGGCCTGGCGGTGGCGGTGCCGCGCTATCGGGCGGCGTGGGAGGAGCACCAGGGCTCCGGCGTCAAGACCGTCCAGGGCGAAGAGCCGATGATCGGGCTGGTCGTTCATCTGGTGGTCGCGGAGACCGACGCGGAGGCGATCAAGATCGCCACGCCGGCGTGGGAGAAGTACCGCTGGAACCTGGCCGCGCCGCGCCGTCTGGAGGCTGAGAAGCGCAACCTCACCCAGTTCATGTCGAGCAAGGACGGCTCGTTCGGCTTCGTCGGCGAGCGCCCCAAGGGGCTGCCGGCGCGGGAGATGCGCCGCGACATCGAGTCCGAGCTGGAGCGCTTCGATCAGCAGAAGGTGGGGACGGCCAATCCGAACCGCATCGGCGGGGTCGCGCTGGCGGGGTCGTCGACCGCGGTGCGCGAGTACATGGACGAGTACCTGACGACCGGGGCCAACTATTTCGTCTGCTCGTTCCAGTGGGGCGACATCACCCACGAGCACGCGATGCGCTCCCTCGAGCTCTTCGCCGCCGAAGTGATGCCGCGCTACGCTTCCTGAGCGCTCAGCCGGTGAGGCGCGTGCTATCCACGAACCAGCGGGACACCATTTGCAAGTGAAGCGGGTCGATCACCCCCGCCCGCCTTCGGCGGCCCGTGCGAGGAAATCTCCGACCCTTCGGTTCGGTCGGATCGCCCTGCGCGACCAGTGCAGCTCGTTATGGGGAATCCACGAGGCGCGCACCAGCTTCGCGCGTGCGGTAAGCCAGGGCCCGTCCTCCCGGCGGAGATAGATTCCTTCCATTGGAGCCGAGCCGACATACGAGCGCCCGAGGAGACGCTCCAGTTCCGTGCGGTCGAAACGACCGCAGGCGAGCATCGGAGCGCTCGCGAGAGGGAGGCCACCGATCAGTGCGTCCCGCCGGGCGCGCGACCAGAAACGTGCGCCCTTCCGATCGTACACGTCGAATGCCATAAACCAGTCCGGCAGCGCGTCGTAAACCACTGAGTGGCGCGCGTAGCACCACTCGCCGAAGAGGATTAGACGTGCGCCGAGCGCCTCGCGCAGCGCCACTTCACGCTCGGCCAGCCAGGCCCACAGAGTTTGGAACTGGGCGTGACTCCTTGGGGTCAAATAGCCCCCTCTGTGCTGGGCGCGTACGGAACCGTCCGGTCCCAGGGACAGGCCGACGCAGGCGCCATCGAGCTTCTCTTCGACGACGACCGGTTCCGTCAAGAACGCCGCGGCCTGCGCGGACGAGAGCAGTTTGTCACCGCGCGGCGGTGTGATGCCGAGCCACGCGAGGTGCGGTGTTCGTGGAAACTTCACGAATGCCTCAGCCACCCTGCGTCCTCCGGCGGCGTCCGCCAGTCTTCGCGTCGTAGGTGGCACGTATCTCAGCCTCGCAGAGGAATTGCACTGTCACCCCGTGACGTTGGAGCGCGTCTCGCCAGCCCCACCATTTGGAGTCGGTGGCCTCCAGGATAGGCGGCGCCTGGGGATGAGCTCGTGCGACGGCGACGAACTTGCGGTCGGCGGGGTCGAAGGCGGCAAGCGCTCGGTCGTCAGGGAAGGCGGGGAAATCCGGCTCGTTGTTGGTTCCCATTGTAGTGATGCGGACCTTCTCACAGCGTTCGACCACCGCCTGATTCTGGTGCAGCCACTTCATGAACGCGTCACCCACGCCCGGCTGCCCGCCCAGGGAAAGGTTCTTCATGTACTCACGAAGGATCAGGCCCTCGAGGTCGATCGCCACTCGCTTTTCGTCCCGCGTGATGGCTGTGATCTGCGCCACACAAGCGATCACGCAGGCAGGGGAGACAGCCTCGCGGCGGTTGGCGACCACAGCCACGTTGGTGTCAACCACGACGATCGGTTTCACGCGCCCCCTGCCTCTTTAGCCCAGCCAGGGTCATCGCGGCCAAGTCACCAATCTCGTCACCGAAGAAGTCTTTCGGCCAGTTCGCGATGTTGCCATACTCGTCGACCTTCAACTCCTGGATGATGGAGTGGCCGGCCTCGACGTCGCAGCTGTACAGCGCTACATCCTCGTTGGTAACCAGCTCCGCCTCGGCCACTCTTCGCTGGAGCCGCCGCAGGAAGTGCTCGCTGTGACTCTCGACGATGAATTGCACTTTCCCATATCGTGCCGCATCGATGAAGACATCGGCGAGGTCGGCCTGGACCTTCGGATGGAGGTGGATCTCCGGCTGCTCGAAGATTACGGTCGAATGCTCTGCCGCATAGTAGCTCTGGACGAGTACAGGCAGCACCTGCGACACGCCGAAACCGACGTCGGTAATGAGTACTTCTGCCGATCCCGGCGAGCGCTTGACACGAACCTCGTACTCCTTACGTCCCTTGGCAATCTGGTGGACTTTGAAGTCATCGATGATGCCCATCTGCTTAAGCCACCGAGCGATCAAGGGCTCGAATGCCTCATAGCGGCGACCCTTTCCCTCTCCGCGGCCTATCTGCCTCTTGTCCTGGCGGGCCGCAAGGAGAGCGGGTACGGCGAGTCGGCCGCGCGGACCGACGTTGGCCGGTCGCTCACCGGCCCAGAGATAGGAACGCTGAGGATACTCACGTAGGGGGCCGACGTAGTGCACGCGGTCGAGTTGGCGCTCGAGCTCGAGGGCGAGGTCGGCAAGCCAGTCGGCGTTCCGAAAATAGTTGGTGACTTCATCCGGGAAACCATAGAAGCGAATTGGCGGGGGTAAGGGCCAGGCCCTGCCCTTTCGGCGAGTGAGCTTGGGAAGCGCGGCCAAGTCGTAACCGGCTGCGTCCTCGCGGGCGATCATTGCAGCGAGCACCTTCGCGCCTACGACGGAATACGCCATCTGGATCACGAAGGGCTGGCCTTCGTCGGCGACTCCGAGTTGCGCCCTAAACTGAAGTTCGTCACCAGGCTGCCGATTGGCCAGCATGATCGTGTTGGGAACGCGCCATCGGATCAAGACCTGAAGCACGCGATCCGTCGCGTGCCCGTACAGAATGTCCTCGATGGTGCCCAGATCCACCAGCGTGCGGTCGTCGCCCGGGTGAAGCACCCGCGTACGGTCGAGCGACTCGGCAGTCTGCTTCAGCAGTAGGATCGACTGGAGCAGGCTCGTCTTGCCAGAGCTGTTAGAGCCGAAGAACACGGTGATCGGCGCGAGCCGGATCGAACCCGTATCCTCCCAGCCCTTGAAATTCTTGAGCTGCAGCCTGGTGAACACGTCAGCCTCCCCGCCGCTCGAGAACGGCATGCCGACGTCCTGAGGACGAGGACTTGGGCAGTGTTGACTGTGTGACCGTATCGTACACGTCGGCGAAGGAAACATCTGCCGCGAGACGATCGATCGAGGCCGCTTTGTGGAGGATGCCTGGGCCCGATCGGATCGAAACTCCAAGCAGCTCCTCGTTCAGCTGGGCCCCGCCAGGCATCGTCACACGCTATCTCTGCCGCTTGAGTGCGTCAACGCCTTCGGCCGTGCTTTGTGGCTTCCGTTTCAGACGCCTCTGTCTCAACAACCGCTGAGAGGCTCTCGCTCAGGCGGCGTGCCGGCCTTTCGGGCGCTTGGGGCGGGGGGCGCCTTTCCCGCGTGTCGGGTGACCGCTCGGGCGATCTGCGTGGTCCCCGCCGCGGCGGTCCGCACGATCGCCACGACGATCCGCACGCTCGTCCTGCGGGGTGGCGAGCTTGACCACGATCGGGGTGCTGCGGATCTGCACGTTGCGCATGCGTTCGAGCACGCGATCGACGTACTCGGCGGGGATATCGACGAACGTGAAGCGCGCGTGAACGTCGATGGCGCCGATGACGCGGCCGGGGATATCGGTCTCGCCCGCGATGGCGCCGACGATGTCGCCGGGGCGGATGCCTGCCTCGCGGCCGGCGTCGACAAAGAGCCTGATCATGCGACCGCTGGCGACCGGCTCGGGCGGCGCGGCGGGTAGCGCCTCGACGGTGAGCGGTCGGTCGCCGGCGGCGAGGCGGGCGGCGGCGGCGGCGAGCTCCGCCATGTCGAGGCCGGCTTCCTCGCTGAGCTCCTCCACGAGGGCCAGGTAGGGCTCGAGGCCGTCCTCGCTCACGGCCGCGCGCAGGCGGGCCTTGAACGACTGTACGCGTCGGGCCGCCACGTCTTCCGCCGTCGGCATGCGCATCGGCGCGATGCGCTGGCCCGTGAAGCGCTCGATCGTCTTGAGCAGCCGCGTCTCGCGTGGTGTCACGAAGAGGATCGCGGTACCCGCACGGCCGGCCCGCCCGGTGCGCCCGATACGGTGCAGATAGCCTTCGGCGTCGAACGGCACGTCGTGGTTGATGACGTGGCTGATGCGCTCGACGTCGAGGCCGCGCGCGGCCACGTCGGTGGCGATGACGACTTCGACCTGACCGTCGCGCAGGCGCCGGATGACGGCTTCGCGGTCCTTCTGGGTCATGTCACCGTGCATGGCCTCGACCGCGTAGCCACGCGCTTGCAGACGCTCGGCAACCTGCGCGGCGGCGAGCTTGGTGCGGACGAAAACGAGGGCGGCCTCGGGCGCCTCCACTTCCAGCACGCGGGTGAGCGCGTCGAGCTTCTGCCGCTCGCTCACGTTGAGGTAGCGCTGCTCGACCGTGGGCACGGTGAGCGTCTTGGTCTCGATGGCGATGGTCTCGGGATTACGCAGGTGGCGCGCGGCGATCTTCCGGATGGCGGGCGGCATGGTGGCCGAGAACAGCGCGGTTTGACGCTCGGCACGCATCTGGCCGAGGATCCACTCGACGTCGTCGATGAAGCCCATGCGCAGCATCTCGTCACCCTCGTCGAGGACCACGATGCGCAGGGCCTCCAGCGTGAGGGTCTCGCGGCGCAGATGATCCATCACCCGGCCGGGCGTGCCGACGACGACGTGGACGCCGGCCCGCAGGTGCTTGACCTGCAGGTGCATGCCCTGGCCACCGTAGACCGGCAGCACGCGCACCGCGCCGAGCGCCTTGCCGTACGTGTGGATGGCCTCGGCCACCTGGATCGCCAGCTCGCGGGTCGGCGTCAGCACCAGCGCCTGGACCTCGGCAAGCGCGAGGTCGAGCTGCTGGAGGATCGGCAGCGCGAAGGCGGCTGTCTTGCCGGTGCCCGTCTGCGCCTGTCCGATGACGTCGCGTCCGGCCAGGAGTGCCGGGATCGTGAGCGCCTGGATCGGCGTGGGCGCTTCGTAGCCGACCTCGGTGACGGCGGCGAGCAGTGCTGAGGTGAGGCCGAGATCCGCGAAGGTGGTGGTCATCGAGCTCCAGGGTAACAGGCGATCGAGCAGGGTCCCGGATCAGGCCAGGGGATTGCGCCACCGCAGACCGGGGAACCGTGCGAAGTCGGCGTCGCCGGAGTGAAGCTCGCACTGGTGCTCGATGGCCAGGGCGGCCAGGTGCGTGTCGGTCGTCAGGTTTCCGCCTACGCGAGTGCTCTCGAAGAGCCGTTCGACGATCACGAGGTGTCGCGGACCTGGATCCAGACTCTGAACGTGCTCACGTGTGAACCACTGACGAACGCGCTCGATCGCGGCCTTTGGCGGCAAGGGCCGCTCGAGCACGGCGGGATGGGTCACCAGACGGACGAAGCCCACGACGACCACCCAGGGCACGCCGACGTGTTCGCGGCCCATCATCAGGCCTTCCCACCAGGTGCGTGCCGCGTCGTGTCGAGGAGCCGCCTCGTTGTAGGCGAACACGAGCAGGTTGATGTCAGGGACGACCACGGCTACGAGCGAGACCGCTCCACGTCGGCGAATCGCCGGGCCTCCAGCTCATCGCTCAACTGATTAAGCTTGAGCGGATCGACGCCGGGTCGAAAGGCGCTCCGGAAGACCTCGACGCGAAAGGCGCGACGGGACTCGGCGCGACGGTCCTGAGCGGTGAGGCCGCGCCGGAGGATGGTGTTCACGATCTCTTTGAACGGAAGCCGGCGTCGGTGAGCCAGTTCGCGCAGCTTCTCCGCCACGTCGTCATCGATCGTCAGGGTAGTGCGCATATCGATGCCATCATGATGTCTCAATCACAATGTGTCAAGATGCCTACTTCCGCGTTTGCCGTTCCTCGGCGAGGGCCTTTCCGATCGGAGCCATTCCTGCCAGGGGGCAACATCTCACCGGTCGAGGCACGCAAGAAGGAGTTCTACAATCGATCGAGCGTCAAGCGGTCGAATTCGCCGCCACAAAACTTCGCCAAAGCGTCCAGAAAGAGCTGGTTGTCCGACGTGGCATGGGCAAACAGAGTCATCGAAGATCGAAACTTGAGGTCGTCGGGATCGCTGAAGATCTCGCGGATCGAGCGCCCCTCAACCAGCGTGACGAGCCTAGTACATTCCCGAAGCCGCGAACTCAGCACGGGATGTCGGAGATAGGCCCGGGCCTCGTCAAGCGAAGAGATGGCGAACGCTTGGGCCAGGCTACTGTAGCCGAGCCCTTTGATCTGCGGAAAGATGAACCACATCCAGTGGCCCCGCTTCCGTCCTGCCCGCAGCTCGACGCATACCTGCTCGAACACAGGGCGTTGGGCCTCCACGAAGCGTTGCAGATGGTAAGGGTCTGCCATCTCGTCATCCCGGAGATGCGATCAATGCCAGGGCTCGTCGGACCACAACGGGATCGACTTCCGCGGGACTGTCGGCATCCCGCTTGAACACCACCACGGTCACTCTTCTCAGACGCTGTCCACCTTGACCGTATCGGGCGGCTTCGGCAACGGCTAGGAGAAGCCCGACCAAGGCGAGCGGCGGGGCGATGCCTCCGTGCCCGGCTCCGAGGAGCGGCATCGTCACTTCGTTGAGACGCGCGTCCGCCAGACGTGCCACTAGCTCGCGCATTCCGTCGAACAGATAAGAGATTCTGGCGGCTAGCCCCAGACCGGCGCGTTGAATCGTGGTCGACACGAGAGCCACTGAAACGGAGCGGCCAAGCGGTTTCACGAGGAGAACGCAGCGACCGGCCCCGAAGCTCTGCGCGCGTTCGTCGTCGGTTTTCTGCTGCTCGGCCCCAGGTCCAAGTTTTCGTTGGCATTCGTCCCTGGCGAGATTTACGAAAGGTTCGGCTTGTCCTTCGAACACGCGATTGACGTAGGCGCCAAGAGCACTTTTCGTGTCCCCGGCGCATTGATCGTCGAAATATTCGTTGCAGGGAAGAACGACCGTGATACTGGCGTCATGCGCATGATCTTCCAGGCGCCCATTGACGACACGGATCTCACACCCGCTTACTGTCGTCCATTGGGCTCCACGATCCTCCTTGACCCGTGTGAAATCGAGGCCGGTGCCAAGATTGCTCGATCTCGTCGACAGCAGCGTGAACGCGAACCCAATCGACGATAACAGCAGTAAGGTGAGGCCTACCCCAGCCAGAAAAAAGGGGTGGGGTGGATGGGTCGCGAGACGAAAATCCTTGTCGATCGTGATGCAGGGAAGGATCACGAGTATCACGCCGAGTATCAAAGCGATCACCCAGTACGGTTGCTTGACCAGTTCTTTGAACATACTCAGCACGATTTTGGCACCTCCCAGATGGCGCCGACGGGTGACGGGCGGAAGTTTAGAGGGCGAGACGCACTGCGGTCAATCGAATACCATCTGCCTGCGCTTACACCCGGGCCTCGAACGCGACAGGCAAGTTTCGTATACTCGGACGCGACGCGACCGCATCACCCTAGGAGGGTATCGTGCTTAGTCTCGAATTCCACGATCCGTCTGGAACCGTCGAGGTGAAGCAGGCGCACGCGCCGCGCGTCGCGAGCCTCGCGGGCAAGCGCATCGGCTTCGTCAGCAACGAGCAGTGGCAGGCCTTCCGAATGCTGCCGCTGCTGAAGGGCCTGCTGGAAGCGGACTTCCCGGGCATCGAGGTGCTGCCGATCGACGCGTTCCCCCAGGGCAACGCCGTGATCGGCTCCGAGGAAACCGCGGAACTGGTGAAAGCCAGTGGGGTCGACGCGGTCATCGTCGGCAACGCTGCCTGAGGGTCCTGCGCCACTGCATGCGGCCGGGCGGCCGCTAGGCTCGAAACGCTGGGGATTCCGACCGTCGCCCTGACCCGCGCGGACTTCGTGGGAGTGATGACCAACGCCGTCGCGGGACTCGGGCTGGCGCCCGACGCGGCGATGGTGACCTTTCCGATCGCGCTATTCCTGCCGGGGAGCGACATCTCGCCGGTCGAGGCGCGCAAGCGGGAGTTCTACGACGGGCTCACGCGCTGGCGCTCGGCGTTTGCCGGCGACGGCGCCGCCGAAGCACCGATGATCAGCGTCGAGGGCACGAGCCTCGAAGACGCGTTCGCCCGCGCGAACTATCTGATGCTCGCCAACCGTTGGGGCGATGGATTACCAGTGTGGCCGCCGACGCGCGACCGCGTGGACTGGATCCTCCGCGGTGCCTCGCAACCGCGCGGGCACGTGATCGGTACCTTTCCTCCGCGCGGCGGCATCACCACGGTCGAGACGTGCGCGATCGCGCTGGCTATGTCGGGTGGGCGGCCCGAATACCTGCCGGTGCTCGTGGCCGCGGTCGACGCCTTCCTCGACGCCGAGTCGGGCAGCGAGCAGCTCCAGGCGGCGTCGGGCAGCGCGTTTCCGGTGGTGATCGTCAACGGGCCGCTCGGCGCGGCGATCCGGCTGAATTCCGGCTTCGGCTGTCTGGGGCCCGACCCGCAGCGGCCGGCGGGTGCGGCCATCGGCCGGGCGCTACGCCTCCTGCAGCAGAACGTCGGCGGCGCGCTCCCCGGCATCGGCACGATGGCGAACTATGGCGGGATGCGCTACACCAACGTGGTGTTCGCCGAGGACGAGGCCAACCTACCCGCGGGCTGGGCGACGCACGCCGCCGAGCGCCATGGCTTCGGGCCGGGCCAGAACTCGATCTCGCTCGTCTTCGCCAACGGGGCGGCCAACATCCGTCGCCGCGGGGCCAAGAAGGAGACGCCGGAAGAAGACGCGCTGCAGGGCATGCACCGGATGGCCGATTTCATGCGCGTCCCCAACGTCCCCGCGCTCGCCGGCTACGAGCGAGGCACGCCGGGGATTCTCATGATTCCGGGAGTCGTCGCGCAGACCATGGCCGGCCTCGGCTGGACCAAGTCGTCGATCCGCGAGTTCCTCTGGGAACATTCCCGTATTCCCGTCGCCGAGCTGCGTCGCGCGGGGTGTCCGGCGTGGATCGAGATCGACGCCAGCAAGGTCGTGCGCGAGAGCCTGAGCCTCGACCCGTGGCCGATCACGGCCAGTCCCGACAACTTCATCGTGATCGTGGCCGGCGGCGGTCATCCAACCAACAGCTACTGGCTCCAGGGCTACAGTCCGGGCGTCGTTGGACGTATGATCCAGGCGCCCGCATCGTTTGAGAGTTTGCTTGCCGAGGCCGAGCGCGACCTCGGGCCACTTTAGGAGGGGTTCATGGCGAAGCTCAACGTCAATGGCAAGGTCAGGGAAGTTCAAGTCGAGGCCGACACGCCGCTGCTGTGGGTGATCCGTGAGCAGGTGGGGCTGACCGGGACCAAGTACGGATGCGGGGTCGCGCAGTGCGGGGCCTGCTCCGTGCACGTCAACGGCAGCCTCGTGCGCTCGTGCTCCGTCCCCGTCAGCAGCGTGAAGCCCACCGACAAGATCGTCACCATCGAGGGCTTGTCGCCGACCAGCTCGCACCCCGTTCAGAAAGCGTGGGCGGCGGTCGACGTGCCGCAATGCGGCTACTGCCAGTCCGGACAGATCATGGCGGCCGCGGCGCTGCTCAAGCGCACGCCGAAGCCGACCGACCAGGACATCGACGACGCCATGGCCAACATCTGCCGGTGCGGGACCTACCAGCGCATTCGCGCGGCCATTCACATGGCCGCCGGTGGGAGGGCGTGACATGAACTCCTCACGCCGCCGCTTCATCGTGGGCTCGGCCGTCGCGGCCGGAGGTCTGGCCATCGGGATGCGTCTGCCTCGCGGAATTGCGGAAGCCAGGACCCCGGCGACCGCCACCGAAGTCCACGCCTGGGTCGTGGTCAAGACCGACGACACCTGCGTGATCCGCATCGCGCGCTCGGAGATGGGGCAGGGCACGCTCACCGGGCTGGCCCAGCTCGTCGCCGAAGAGCTGGAGTGCGACTGGAAGAAGGTGACGACGGAGTCGATCACCGCCGGCCAGAACCTCGCGCGCAAGCGCGTGTGGGGCGAGATGGGCACGGGAGGCAGCCGCGGGATCCGGACCTCGCACGATTACGTCCGTCGTGGAGGCGCGGCAGCGCGGATGATGCTGCTCCAGGCCGCCGCCGATGAATGGAAAGTCCCCGTCGCCGAGGTCAGCGTGGCCGACGGTCTGATCACGCACGCGGGCTCCGGACGCAAGACGACCTACGGCAAGGTGGCCGCGGCCGCCGCCAAGCTCACCCCGCCGGATCCCAAGACCATCACGCTCAAGGATCCCAAGACTTGGAAGATCGCGGGCAAGCCGCTGAAGCGGCTCGACACCGCGGAGAAGCTCGACGGCCGCAAGGTCTACGCGATCGACCTGAGGCTGCCCGGTATGCTGCACGCGGCCATCAAGGCGTGCCCGGTGTTCGGCGGCAAGCTCGTGAGCTGGGACGAGACCAAGATCGCGGGCCGGCCCGGCGTGCAGCGCGTGGTCAAGGTGAACGAGTTCACGGTGGCGGTCGTCGCCGACACGTGGTGGCGGGCCAAGACCGCGCTCGACGCGCTGCCCATCGTGTGGGACGAAGGCGCCGGCGCTTCGGCCTCGAGTGAGACCATCGCCAAGCACCTCGAGGAAGGCCTGACCGCCAAGGACGCGTTCGCGTTTCGCAGCGAGGGCAACGCGGTCGCGGTGATCGAGCGCTCCCAGAAGAGGATCGAGGCGGTCTACAGCACCCCGTTCCTGGCCCACGCGACCATGGAGCCCATGAACTGCACGGTGAAGATCTCGGCCGACCGGGCCGAGTGCTGGGTGCCCACGCAGAATTCGGAAGCGTCGCTGGCCGCGCTCTCCGAGCAGTCGGGCGTGCCGCTGGACAAGTGCGAGGTCTATCGCCACGACCTCGGCGGCGGCTTCGGTCGGCGCGGCGGCAATCAGGACTACGTGCGCCAGGCCGTCGATATCGCCAAGCAGTTCCCCAACGTCCCCGTGAAGATGATCTGGTCGCGCGAAGAGGACATGGGCCACGATTTCTACCGGCCGATCTCGCAGTGCAAGATGGCCGCGGGCCTCGACGACAGGGGGGCCTTGACCGGCCTGCACCTGCGTCTCTCCGGCCAGTCGATCAACGCGTTCTCGAACCCCGAGCGGATCATCGGCAACAAGGACGAACGACAGCTCCAGGGCTACACCGACAAGCCCGGCGACGCCCAGCTCGGCTACACCGTGCCGACCCTGTTGATCGAGTACGCGATGCGCAACACGCACGTGCCGGTCGGTCCCTGGCGCGGCGTCAACACCAACCAGAACGCCGTCTACATGGAATGCTTCCTGGAAGAAGTCGCGCGCGCGGCC
>DATHGT010000391.1:0-7961 GCA_035317605.1 Candidatus Acidiferrum sp.
CATCCGCCACCTGCGCGGTGTAGCCGCCGTCCCGGCCGACCAATCCGGCGACGCGCGCGCCGATCTCCTTGGCGTAGCGGAGGGCGGCGACCAGGTTCGGGCTGACGTTCTGCTCCACGCTGCCGCCGCCCACCGAGAACACCAGCACCAGGTCCCCCTCCCGCAAGCGACTGACGCGAAGCCAGCCCTCGAACACGCTGGCCCACCCGTCGTCATTGGTCCGGGCCGTCAACTCGGACACGTTGTCGGTCGGCGCGTAGGCTTCGAGGCCGGCGAGCTTTCGAAAGTCGTTCACGGCGTGTGACGCGTTGCCGGCGCTGCCGCCGACTCCCAGGACGAAGAGCCGGCCCCCGCGCGCGCGGGTCTCGACGAGGAGGTCGACGAGGGCCTCGATGGCCCTCACGTCGAACCGCGCGATGACCCGGCCCGCTTCGGCGAGGTAGTCGTCGACGAAGCTCAGGGGACGGTCTCCGGGAGCGACGGAGGGTGCGTGGCCAGATACCGGCGAGTCTCTTCGAGACCCTCCAGGGACCCGATCTCGTAGAAGCGTTGCTCCGCTTCCCACGCGGCCAGCTCGCCCCGCGCCAGCAACGCCTGGTACAGCGTGGCGAGATCGTGCGGCGTCTCAGCCGGCACGTCGTCGAACGCCCGCGCGCGGAAGACTCCGAGACCGTAATCGAGGTGATGCATGCGGGGGCTCCGGCGGATCTTGTCGTACGCCACCAGGCGACTGTCGCGCAGCTCGACGTTGCTCCGATCCCAGCGGTCGTCGTTTCGAAAGACCGTCATGAGCGCGAGCCGGCCGCTGTCGAGAAAGGCCTGCTGGACCCGGCGGTAGTCGCACGGCAGATAGGCGTCGCCGTAGAGCACGAAGAACGACGGCCCCAGCCTCGGCAAGGCCCGCTTGATGGCGCCGCCCGTCCCGAGGCGCCGCTCGCCGTCGAAGGAAAATTCGATCCGCACCCCGAACCGGCCGCCGTCGCCCACCCACCTTTGAGTCATTTCGCCGAGGTGTCCGGCGCAGACGACCACCCGCTCGATGCCACGGCTACGCAGGAGCCGGAGCTGGTGGGCGATGAAGGGCTCACCGTTGACGTCGATGAGAGCCTTCGGCGTCGACGCGGTCAGCGGCTGCAGGCGGGTGGCGAGACCACCGGCCAGGATGGCCACCGGGTACAGGGGCTCCCTCACGACGGCGCGACCACCTTGGTGCCCTCGAAGTCGAAGCGGAAGCGTACTTCCTCGAGTCCCGCCCCGCGCATCGCCCCGCGGAGGCGGGCCTTGTCGTCGGCGTAGAACATCAGGAAGCCCCCGCCACCCGCGCCGACCAGCTTGCCGCCCATGGCGCCGTTGCCTCGGGCCAGTCGATACCACGCCTCGATGCGGTCGTTGCTCATCTTCCCGGAGCGCTGTTTCTTGTGTTCCCAGTGCACGTTCATCAGCTCGGCGAACTCGGCCAGCTTTCCGGCCTCCAGGGCCTGCCGGCTCTTCTGCCCGAGCTCCTTGACGACGTGGAGGTTGGCGAGCATCTCCCGGTCGCCCTGCCGGGTCTTCACGTCTTGCTCGCCCAGCACGTCCGCCGCCGTACGCGAATAGCCGGTGAAGAACAACAGCAGGTTGTCCTCGAGGTCGTACAGCGTCTCGGCCGCGACGGCCAGCGGCCACGCCTCGACCTGGTCGTCGGGCAGGAAGCTGAAACACGTGAGTCCGCCGAAGGCGGCGATGTACTGGTCCTGCTTGCCGACGGCCTCCTTGAGGATGTCGATCTCGATGTGGCAGGCTTGCTCGGCCAGCTCCTGCGGGTGGACCAGGTTCTTCTTGAGCGTGTGGAGGGCCTTCAGCAGGGCGGTGGTGAAGCTCCCCGAGGACCCCAGACCCGTGCCGGCGGGCAGGTCGGCCATGCTGGTGATCTCGAGATGCGGGGCCGGGACGCCGGCCAGTCGCAAGGCCTCGCGGATCAGCGGATGTTGCACCTCGTCGACGGAGGCGACCCGCTCCACGCGGGAGTACTTGATGATCAACTCGGCCACGAAGGTCTGATGCAACGTGATGTAGACGTACTTGTCGATGGCCCCGGCGATGACGAAGCCTCCGTGCTCGCGATAGTACGACGCCAGATCCGTTCCGCCGCCCCCCAGCGAGATCCGGAGCGGACTACGCGTGATGATCACGGGCGTTCCCGTAGACGCGTTCGACGATCCGCAGCGCGGCGTGAGCGTCGGCGAGGCCGGCCGCGGGCGCGCGGTGCAGCCGGATGTCCTCGCTGAACTCGGCGAACTCGACGTCCCACGACGCGTCGGCCAGCGGGTACTCCCAGATGACGGTCTCGGGTGGACCGAGCTCCGGCCCCATCCGGTAGTGCGCCAGTCTCTCGACCCCGTAGCTGCCGCCGAGCCCGGTCACCTCGAGCTTCCCCTGGCGGCCGAAGATCTCGAATGAAAACAGGTTCTTCCACTCCGTCCAGCTCGCGTGCAGGAACGCGGTCTGGCGACGGGCGGTCTGAAGGAGCAGGAAGCCGTTGTCCTCCACGGGCATGTCCCAGAAGTACGTGTGCGCGACGCCCTGGATGGTCTCGAAGTCGCCCAGGAACCAGCGCGCCAGATCGATCAGATGCACGCCCTGGTCGACCAGCTCGCCGCCGCCCGACAGCGCCGGTTGCGCCCGCCATTCCCGCTCGTACCCGATCCGCCCCCCGTGCCCGTACCGCCCGCGGACGTACATCAGCTCGCCGATCGCCCCGTCCGCGGCCAGTCGCTTGGCGCGGCTGAGGGCGGGATGGTACCGATGATTGAATCCCACCCGCGCCAGAACCCCGTTCCGCTCCGCCGTCGTCATGACAGGCTCGATCTCGCAGGCCCGCCGGGCCGCGGGCTTTTCCACGAGCACGTGCTTGCCGGCGGTGACGGCGGCGAGCGCCACTTCCGCGAGGAGGTGGTGCGGGGTGGCCACGATGACCACGTCCACGTCCGGCCGCTCGACGATGGCGGCCCACTCGGTCGACACCTGGGGACGGCTGGCCACGCTCCCGGCCAGCGCTTCCGCGCGCGAGGCGACGACGTCGGCGCACGCGACGATCTCCGCCGGGCCGACCGCCCGCGCTCGCTTCCGCCCGACGGCTCCGCAGCCGACGATGCCGACCTTCACGTCAGCTCCACGCCTTGCCGCGATCCGCCGGCACGATCCGTCGCAGCGTGTAGATGTCGGAGTCCCTCAGATCGTCCCGATGCGCGGGCAGCGCCGGCCACGGATCCCACACCGCGCTGAGCAACTTGCCGGTGATGCCGTCGCTCGCGGAGGAGGCGAGGAAGACGCAGAGCGAGGCGCCGACGTCCAGCGCGGTGCCGCCCTCGGCTTTTTGCCGCTCCGCTTGCGCGTAAAAATGGGCGCCGACGCGGTCCGGACCGGCCGCGAGCACCTCGTCGAGGAGACGGGTGTTGAGGGATCCGGGGGCGATCGCGTTCACGTCGATCCCGTGATCACGGACCTCTTCGGCCAGGGTCTCGGCCAGGCGCACCGCCGCCGCCTTGGAAGCGGCATACGCGCTGAGGAACGGCAATGGCTTGGTGGCTCCGCCCCCCGACAGGACGAGGATCTTGCCGGAGCGTCGATCCAGGAAGTGCGGCAGCACGCGACGGCAGACGAGGGCGACCCCCATCAGGTTGATCGCGACTGCTCGAGACCACTCGGCCCAATCGACTTCGTGCAGCCGACCCTTGGGGCCGTAGACGCCGGCATTGCAGACGAGGATGTCGAGGCCTCCGAGCTCGGCCAGCACCTGCGTGACCAGGCGGTCCACCTGGCCGGGCGACGCGACGTCGGCTCGCACGGCCAGGACGCGTGCCCCCCGCGCGGAGGTGGCGGCCAGTTCCTGTTGGGCGCGACGCAACGGCCCCGAGCGCCGCGCACACAGCGCGACGTCCCCGCCTTCCTCGACGAAGGCCCGCGCGACGGCGAGGCCGAAGCCTTCGCTGCCGCCGGTGATCAGCGCCCGCTTTCCCGCCAGCTTCACGCCGCGCGTCCCACCGAGTAATAGCGGATCCGCGCGTCCGTTCCCAGCCCGGCGTGGAGGAACCCGGACGGATCCACGACGAGCGGCGATCTCATCGCTCGGACCAGCTCGTCGGCCGAGATGGCGGCGAACTCTGGCCAGTCCGTGCCGACGACAACGGCGTCGGCATCTCGCAAGACGTCTTCCGCCGACGCGCGGAGGGTCACGAACTTCGCGTATTCGCCGGGCAGTGTCCGCACCGCCGGATCGTAGGCCCCGACCCTGGCGCCCCGTTCCGCGAGCCAGCGCGCGATCTCGATGGCGGTCGACCCTCGCAAGGTGTCGGTCCCGGCCTTGTACGTCAGCCCGAGCAGGGCGATGGACTTGCCCACGACGTCCCCGATGATCTCGACCAGTCGGCGCCGGGGCCAGGCTCGGTGGGCCTCGTTGCTCACCTGGACCGCCGACATCAGGTGGGCGGGCAGCCGTTCCGACTGGCCCAGTTCGAGGAGGAAGGCGACGTCGCGGGCGAGGGTGCCGCCGGCGAAGGCGCCGCCCGGCCGCAAGTACGCCCGTGACCCGATGCGCGCGTCGCTCTTCAATCCCCGCTCGACGTCGCGGGCATCGGCGCCCACCCGCTCGCACAGAACCGCCAGCTCGTTCGTGAAGGTCACGCAGGTGGCCAGGAAGGCGTTCAACGCGTGCTTGGTCATCTCCGCGGATTCGACGGACATCCACTCGATCCGCTCGGAGAAGGGCTCGAAGAGCCGGGCGATGCGCACGCGGTCCCGCTCCTGCCGAACGCCCGCCACCACCCGGTCCGGCCGCATGAAGGCGTCGAGGGCGCGCCCGAGCCGCAGGTTTTCCGGCGAGCACGCGAAGGTCGCCGTGCCGCCCGGTCTAACACCCTGATAGGTGCTCTCGAGCCGCCGCACCGATCCTACCGGCAGCTGGGACGACACCAGCACCAGGCATCCGTCGCGGGCCGCGGGGAGGATGGCCGCGGCCGCTCGCATTACGGCGTCCACGTCGCCCCGGCCGGCCTCGTCGACGGGCGTGTCGTAGGCGATCCAGATGACATCGCACTCGGCCAGATCGGAGGTCCGTGACGAGACGCGCAATCGACCGTCCGCCAGTCCGCGGGCGATCAGCTCGTCGAGTCCGGGCTCGAAGACGGGGGCGTGTCCGCTCGCGAGCCGGTCGATGGCCGGGCTGGCCGCGTCGAACGCGACCACGTCGCGCCCCGACGAGGCCACGCACGCCGCCGTCACCGTGCCGAGGTGCCAGAGCCCGGCGACGCCCACCTTCATGGCCGGCCGTCGAGCAGCCACGGGTTTCGATGGAGATAGTCCACGGTGCGGATCACGCCCTCGCGGATGCCGAGGGCGGGCCTCCAGCCGAGGGCGCGGATCCGGGCGCAATCGAGGTAGATGAACGGACTGTCGCCGGTCCAGCCGCGCTCACCGCCGGCGTACACGCGCTCGGGCGACACCCCGAGGTGTTCGCAGATCCAGCCGATGGACTCGTCCACCAGGGCGTACTCGTCGGTGCCGAGGTTGAAGACGTTGACCCGCTCCTTGGCCCGGTCGAGCGCCAGCAGCATCGCGTCGATGCAGTCGTGGACGTGCAGGTACGACTTGCGCTGCTTGCCGTCGCCGAGCACGTGCAGCCGCGTGGGGTCGGCGCGGAGCTGCCGGTAGAAGTCGAAGACGTGTCCGTGGGTATACCGCTCGCCGAGGATGGAGACGAACCGGAAGAGGTAGCCGCGCAGGTCGAAGCCCTCGCAGTACGCCTCGATGAACCCCTCCGCGGCCAGCTTGGAGGCGCCGTACAGGGACGTCTGACGGGGGAAGGGGGCGGTTTCGGGAGTCGGGAAGATCTCCGGTTCGCCGTAGATCGAGCCCGTCGAGGCAAAGGCGACGCCCCGGACGCCGGTCATCCGCATGGCCTCCAACACGTTGAACGTCGCGATGACGTTCTGGTCCAGATCCCGGCGCGGGTGCGCGGTGCCGTATCGCACGTCGGCGTTCGCGGCGAAGTGAAACACGAAGGTGACGCCCCGCATGGCCGCGGTCAGCGCGTCCAGGTCGAGGGTGTCGCCGCGGGTCAACGCGAAGCGGGAAGACCGACGGGCGGCATCGAGGAACTCCAACCGTCCCGTGGAGAAGTTGTCGTAGCCCACCACCTCGTGGCCGTCCTGCAGGAGGCGGTCGACGAGGTGACTTCCGATGAAACCGGCGCAGCCCGTCACGAAGTACACCAACGCTCGATGTCCACCTCACGGTCGAGGATCTGCCGCGGAGTGTACTGCACCCCTCCCCGATCTGAAAATAGCCCGCGGCGCCGCGTGTCGATGGGAGGAGAGATTTCCCCCGGAGCCGACACGGGACCATTGCATGATATCGAGGATGGCGGCGCCAGAATCGTCGGCCGAGCGTGATCCCCGGACGGCCGCCACTCCGGCCCCGCCGACGGAATACTACGCGCACTCCGATGCCTGGGCCGCGCGCGGGATCTTGGGAGCGTTGTCGGCCCGCGCCCGCCGTCAGATGTTCGCCGAGTTCATGAACGTCTTCCGCCCGACGCCGGAAGACCGCGTGCTCGACGTCGGGGTGACGAGCGACGGGGATCGGCGCGAATCGAATCTCTTCGAAGCGCTGTACCCGTTTCCGTACCGGGTGGTCGGCGTCGGCCGGCAAGATCTCCGCGCGGTGGGGGTGGCCTTCCCCCACGCGCGACTGGTGCGCGGCGACGGGTGCCACCTCCCGTTCGCCACCGGCAGCTTCGACATCGTGGCTAGCCACGCCACCATCGAGCACGTCGGCCATCGGTCGGCGCAGGCCGCGTTCGTCCGCGAGCTGCTCAGGGTCGGCCGACGCTGCTTCATCACCACGCCGAACCGATGGTTCCCGCTGGAACTCCACACGTTCCTGCCCCTCGTGCACTACCTGCCGCCCCCACTGCACCGGCGCGTGCTGCGGGGCCTGGGCCGCCGCTTCTATGCCGAGGAATCAAACCTGAATCTGCTCGCCCGGCGCGAATTCCGAGATCTGTTCCCCGCGGGCACCCACGTCGCCATCCGTTTCTCGTCGCTGGCCACCAATCTCCTCGCGTTCGTGGAGGGCGAGCGCGGCGCGGGAGTTTCCCGCTAAAATCGCCACCGATGCCCGAGTCCGCGGGAAGGAGTCCTCACGCGTTGGCCCGACGCCTTCGCCGGTGGTGGCCGGCGCTGATGCTGGCGGCGATGCTGGTGGCGCTGTTTCCGGACGTATTCATCCGCGGGTGGGTGATCTCCGCCAACGACATCCTGTACCAGCACCCGCCCTTCGACGAGCACGCGCCGCCCGGGTTCCGACGGGCCCACAATCCCCTGCTCGCCGACCAGCCGTACTTCTTCTATCCGGCGCGGGCGTTCCTGAAGGAGCAGGTCCGGCGGGGCGTCTGGCCCTGGTGGATCCCGAACATCCTGGGCGGACACTCGTTCGTCCTCAGCATCACCACCCAGACCTTTCATCCGATGCAGCTGCTGGTGTGGCTCCTGCCCCAGACCACCGGCGAAACGATCTATGCGTTGTTGAAACTCCTGGGCGCGGGTCTCGGCATGCTGCTCTTCCTCGAGCGTCGGGGGGTGGCGACCGCCGCCGCGCTCACCGCAGGGCTCGCGTTCATGGCGTGCTCGTACAACGTTCTCTGGCTGAACCACCCGCATTCCAGCGTCGCCACCATGCTGCCCTGGTGCTTTTGGTTGATCGAGGGGGCGTTTCAACGGCGCCACGGTGCCGCCCTCACCCTGCTCGCCGGTGGCGCGGTGTTCTATCTGGTGCTGGCGGGCGGACATCCCAACACGATCGTCAATTGCGTGTTCCTCGTCGGTCTCTACACCGCCTATCGCGCGGTGGCCGGTTCCACGGGTGAAGGCTGGCGCCTGCGCGGGCGCGCCGTGGGCCTGGTCGCCGGTGGGTTGGCGCTGGGG
>DATHGT010000392.1:0-40235 GCA_035317605.1 Candidatus Acidiferrum sp.
GGAGAAGACGAGGGCCGCCACGACCACGGCGACGCCGAAGGGAACCAGGCGCACGGACGCCCGCTACCCGGAATCCGTCACGTGACCTTCACGACCGCGTCGGCCGGCAGCCGCGCGAGGAACCGCGCGAGGGCGGCGCCGAGATAGCCGTCCTCCTGCGACTCCAGCGTCACCTTCACCCGGTACTCGGGGTTCGACAGCTCCGGGTACGACCCCAGCAGCAGCTCGGGAAAGTCGGCGAGCAATTCGTTCAGGTGCGCGGCCAGCGTCCCCTCCCCGATCCGCACGAACACGCACTTGAGGTGGAAGGGCCGGTCGCGGAACCGCTCGCGGAGCGCGTCGAACTTCTGCCGGAAGATCTCCGGCACGCCGGGCAGCACGTAGACGTTGCGGGCGAGCACGGTGGGAAACCGCACCGACCCGGCGACCAGCTCGGCGCCCTCGGGCACCTCGGCCATGCGCAGGGCCGCCTCGGTCGGCGCGCCCTGGTAGTAGCGCTCGAGCAACGCTACCAGCGTGGGATGGCGGACCACGGGCACCCCCATGGCGCGCGCCACGCCTTCAATGGTGACGTCGTCGTGGGTCGGACCCACGCCGCCCGAGGTGAACACGATGTCGTGGTCCCGGCTGAACAGGCGGACCTCGTCGGCGATGACCGCGACCTCGTCGGGGATCACGCTGATGCGCCGCACGTCCACCCCGAGCTGGCGCAGCTCGCGGCAGAGGTAGGCGGCGTTGGCGTCCACGATCTTGCCCGAGAGGATCTCGTTGCCGACGAGGATGATCCCGGCCGTCTTCGGCATGGTCGACGGAAATTTTACGATGCTAGAATGCGGCGCGTCCAACGAACTTCGGGGCGCGGGAGACCATCGCTCGGTTGACGTACACACAGGCGCTCGTCCTCGGCATCGTGCAGGGTGTCACGGAATTTCTCCCGGTCTCTTCCTCGGGCCATCTCATCCTGGTGCCGCGCCTCTTCGGCTGGCCGGACCAGGGCCTCGCCTTCGACGCCGCCATGCACCTGGGCACGCTCGTCGCCCTGCTCGCCTATTTTCACGTGGAGCTCATCGAGCTGCTGACCGGCGCGCTGGCGCGACGGCTGGCCGTGCTGCTGCTCGCCGCGTCTCTTCCCGCGCTGGCCGTGGGCTGGCTCGTCCACCGGTGGGTGGAGACCAACCTGCGCTCGCCCGTGATCATCGCCCTGGCGACGGGGGTGTGGGGCCTCGTGATGTGGTGGGCGGACCGCCGCGCGATCCGATCGCGCGAGGGCCCCGACGATCCGCTCGTCCGCGTCGGCTGGGGCCAGGGCCTGTTCGTGGGATGCGCGCAGGTGCTCGCGCTGATCCCGGGGACTTCGCGCTCGGGCGTCACGATCTCCGCCGGTCTCTTCGCCCATCTGGACCGCGCGACCGCCGCCCGATTCTCGTTCCTGCTCGGCATCCCGGTCACCGGCGCCGCCGGGGCCTACAAGCTTCTCCAGCTCCTCCGGCAAGGCCTCCCGCCCGGCGAAGCCGGGCCCCTGGCCCTGGCCATCCTCGTCGCGTTCGTGAGCGGATGGGCCGCCGTCTGGTTCCTGGTGAACTATTTGAAACGCCGCTCCCTGATGCCCTTCGTGATCTACCGCCTGATCCTGGCCGCCATCATCTTCGTGGTCATCGCGAGAAGCTGACACCGCGCGCGGCGCGCGCGCGCCGGTTCGTCGCGTATTGGCGTGGCCGAAGTCGCGCCGGCGAGTTATGATCCCGCCATGGTCAGCCGACGAGTCCTCCGGTCCTATCAAGCCCGTTACAGCATGGGTGCGAACAAGGCGAGCATGTACGACCTCACGGACGCGATCGACGTGCACGCGCACGCCCGCGGCCAGGACGAGGAAGAGCCGCTCCACGCGGCGCAGGAGGCCAGCCGCGCGGGAATGAAGGCCCTCCTCTACAAGAGCATCTCGCCCGGTCGCCCCTGGGAAGTCGCGCGCAAGCTCCAGGACGAGGTCGACCGCTGGGCCGAGAAGGAAGGCCTGCGCCCGGTCCGGTGTCTCTCCGCCTGGGTGGTCGGCATCCCGCTCAAGCCCCTCGACTTCGCCGAGATCAAGACGGCCGTCGAGGGCGGAATCAGCGGGATGTGGATGCCCCCGGTGACGTCAGCGTGGAGCATCTTCCGCCTGGGCGGCCGCGGCGTGTGGTTCGACAAGACCCGCCGACCCGACGACCCGGTCCCGCCCCAGGCCTGGGAAGACGCCAAGAAAGTCGGCGTCTACGTCCTCGACGATCACGGCAAGCTGCTGCCGGCGATCCGAGACACCGTCCGCATATGCAATGACTACGGCGTGGCGCTCTCCTTCGGCCACCTCTCTCCGCAAGAGATGAACGCGATGGCCGAAGAGACGAACGCGCTCGGCTACACGCGCGCGTTCATCGATCACCCCTTCAGCGAAGTCTTCGAGCTGAACGTCCCCGAGCTGAAGCGCTGGGCGGACGCCGGCCTGCGCTTCGCGCTCACCTGGGACGAGCTCTCGCCGCTGCTCGGCGTCGACTGCCAGGACATGGTCGCCGCCATCCGCGCCGTCGGCCCCGAACACTTCATGCTCTCCAGCGACGCCGGCATCCCGATCCTCCCGCAGACGGTGGAGGCGTATCGCCTGCTCGCCGCCACGCTGCGCGCGTACGGCATGACCGAGCCGGAAATGCGCGTGCTGATGTCCGGCAGCGCCGAGAAGATCGTCAACCTGAACTGACCTGGGGAGGGGGCGTACGCCCCCTCCCCCCTCCCGAACCGGGTATCAGCTGACCCGAAGCACCTCGACTCGCGCCCTACCAATCCGCGGAACCGGTAGCCGTTTCGCCACCCGGACGGGCACCCATTCCTCGATCACTTCGGCAAGTTCCTCACGACAACGCTCCAGCGTCGTCGCCGTTGCGATAACCCCGCGCAGCCGGGGCACTTCGCCATAGAACGTGCCGCCACCCAACTTGTCATAGCGGGCCGTCTTCAGCGCCGTATCGACGTACTGGCGGATCAATGATCACCTCCTACGGAATGAAAGCGCGCGAGAGAGTACGCTCGGAAGACTACCATCGTTGAACGTTGAGACCCCGGCCGCAGCGTACTCACGAGCGCTTCGGCATCATCTACACGCGAGGCGCTCCCGGGCGGGCGGGGGATGGGGGTGGCGCCTCTGACCACGACCGTTGTCGGAACGATCACCGGCGAGTAGTTCCCAACCCGATGGTTGTTCTTCGAGTCGTCCGTCGGAGGGGAACGGGTCAGCCGGCCCCACCCCCATCCCCCGCCCACCCGGGAGCGGTCACCGTTGAGTAGGAAGAAACTCGCCGTGCTCCTATCTTCTTGCGCTCGGGCCGTCAGTCTGGCGTGTCAGCCTGGCGTGTACGCTCTTGTATTCTCATGGCATACAACGTACGATTCGATTGCCATGAGTCGGCGTGTCTCACGTCCTGGCCCTTCGGGCACCGCCCGTGATCGCAAGGGCGGCAGCCGCACGAAGGTGAAGTCCAGCCGCCCAGAGCCGCGAGTCCTGACAACGATGCGGCTCCGCCAATCGCTGCGAAGAGACCTCGAGGCGACCGCCGCCCGTACTCGCCGCTCCGTCGCGGATGTCGCGCAAGAGCTGCTCGACGAGGCCCTGCGGATGCGGCAATGCCCCGGAATTTACTTTGCCGATGATCCGAGCGGTCGGACGGCGAAGGTCGGTGGGACCGGTTTGGGCGTGTGGGAAGTCGTACGCGACTTCAGCCGGGATCAGGACGCCGTCCGAATTCGCAAAGCCTTCCCACAGCTCTCGCAAGCGCAGATCACGGCTGCGCTGATGTACCACGCCCGGTACCGCGAGGAGATTCAGACCAAGATCGATACAAATGCCGCCCTCACGCCCGAGGCGATCGAGAAGCAGTATCCAGGTCTCGTGCGCTTCACTCGGTGAAGGTCTACCTCGACGAGGACCTGTCCCCGGAGATCGCCGAACTCCTCCGCCGGCGCGGGATGGACGCAACCAGCGCCCAGGACGTCGGCAATACCCAGTTGATCGACCGCGCCCAACTCGAGTACGCGACTCGCGAAGGGCGCGCCATCGTGACCGCGAACGTCGTCGATTTCATCCAGCTCGCCCACGAAGCCGTCGCGACGAATGCACGCCACGGCGGCATCGTCCTGGTGCCTTCGAGTTTTCGTCGAGATGAGTTCCGCGCGATTGCCGACGCGGTCGTCGAAGCCCTCGAGCCATACCGCGCCGGGATCGAAGGCATCGTTCTCTACATCAAGCGTTGACGCGCTCGGAATCAGTCGTCCTTTCGGTTCACCTCCCCGCGCGATAGTCCGGCCAGGCCTCATACACCGAAACTCAGCGCTGGTTATGGCGCACGGGGTCCCCCTCTCTGCCAACGTGCCTGAGACAGTGACTCGCAGGAAGTTTAATGTCGAGGGCGAGTCAAGATGGGAGGCCGATGAGCGCGATGGAGCGGGCCCTCAGTGGGGCAGCGATCGAAGTGACGGCGAAGGCAACACGGCGGCGGTTCACCACGGACTACAAGCGGAAGATCGTCCGGGAAGCCGACGCCTGTCAAACGCCGGGCGCCGTCGGGGCGTTGTTGCGACGGGAGGGGCTGTACTCCTCGCATCTGACGACCTGGCGCGCCGCGCGAGAACGCGGGGACCTTGCTGGGGCCGCGAAGAAGCGCGGGCCGGCGCGGCGGGTGGCCGATCCGCGCGACAAGCGGATCACCGAGCTGGAGCGCGAGAGCACGCGCTGGCGCCAGCGCGCCGAGCGGGCTGAGGCGCTGGTTGAACTGCAAAAACAAGTGGCGGCGTCGCTGGGAACGCCGAGCACCGAGCCCTCGTGATAGCGACGGTCACCCAGATCGGACCGCGGCTGGGCATGGCCCCCACGTGCGCCGCCCTCGGGCTGGCGCGCGCCACGTACTACCGCCGACGTCGGGCGCCGCGGGTCGCGCCGCCGCGGCGGCCATCGCCGCGGTCGCTCGGAGACGCCGAGCGGACGGCGGTGCTCGAGCAGTTGCACACGCCACGCTTTGTGGACCTCGCGCCGGGGGAGGTGTACGCCACCCTGCTCGACGAGGGCACGTATCTCTGCTCGGAGCGGACGATGTATCGGCTCCTGGCCCAGCACGCCGAGGTGCGGGAGCGGCGCGATCAACTCCGGCATCCGCGCTACGCCGCCCCGGAATTGGTGGCTCAGCGCCCCAACGAGCTCTGGAGCTGGGACATCACGAATCGCGCTTTGGCGGGCCGAGGTCGACCCGTTCACCGACAAGCAGATCGCGCTCCTCCAGACCTTTGCCGACCAGGCGGTGATCGCGATCGAGAACGTGCGACTTTTCACCAAGCTTCAGGCAAGCAACCACAATCTCAGCGAAGCGCTCGAGCAGCAGACCGCCACCAGCGAAGTCCTCAAGGTCATCAGCCGCTCGACGTTCGATCTTGAGCCGGTGCTCGAAACGCTCATCGAGAACGCGACGCGACTCTGTGGCGCAAGCCGTGGCCATATCTTCAGGTTCGACGGCAAGGTCCTCCACTTCGCCGCCTCCTACGGTGCGACCTCCGAATTCGTGGATTGGCTGAAACGAAACCCGATCCCCCCCGGCCGGGCTCGATTGCCGGAAGAGCCGCGTCCGAGCGGCAGACGGTGCATGTCCAAGACGTGCTGGTTGAGCCCGGGTACGAGGTGCTCGACCTCCAGAGGCTGCAGGACTACCGGACGGTGCTGGCGGTGCCGATGCTGAGAGAGAACGTCCTCGCCGGTGTCATCACGATCTTGAACACCCGCGCCGTGCCCTTCACCCAGCGGAGTATCGATCTGGTCAAGACCTTCGCCGATCAGGCCGTGATCGCCATCGAAAATGTCCGACTCCTCAAGGAACTTCAGTCCCGCACGGGCGAGCTGGCACGATCGGTCGAAGAGCTGAAGGCGCTCAGTGACGTTGGGCAGGCCGTCAGCTCGAGCCTGGACTTGGAGAGAGTTCTCAACACCATTGCTGCGCGGGCCGCGCAGCTATCCTCCGCCAACGGGGGGCTCATCTACGAGTACGACGAGCCGAGAGCAGAATTTCATCTGAGGGGGTCAGACCGTCTCGACGAGGAACTGGGCGAGGTGATTCGTGCGGCGCCTATCCGCTTGGGTGAGGGCGTGGCCGGAAAGGCGGTGGTCACCCGGGCCCCCGTGCAAGTTGCGGACGTCCTGGATGACAAGACGTACGACGTCGCGCGGATTCGAGCCGTCTTTGAAGAGCGAGGGTTTCGATCGATGCTTGCGGTCCCGCTGCTCGTTGAGCAGCGCATCATCGGGGCCCTCGTCGTTTGGCGGCAGGAGCCGGGTAGCTTCGCCCCGGAAGTCGTCAATCTTCTCCTCACCTTCGCGAGCCAGTCCGTCCTTGCGATAGAGAATGCACGTCTCTACCGCGAGATCGAGGACAAGAGCCGGCAGCTCGAAGTGGCCAGCCAGCACAAGTCCGAGTTCCTCGCCAACATGTCGCACGAGCTACGCACCCCGCTCAACGCCATCATCGGTTTCTCCGAGGTGCTGACGGAGCGCATGTTCGGGGAGCTGAACGACAAGCAGGACGAGTACCTGAAGGACATCTACGCGTCGGGCCAGCACTTGCTCTCGCTCATCAACGACATCCTCGACCTCTCGAAGATCGAGGCCGGGCGGATGGAACTGGAGCCCACGGACTTCGACCTGCCCGGCGCCATCGACAACGCCCTCACCCTCGTGCGCGAACGGGCAGGGCGACGGAGGATCACACTCGGGCGGGAAATCGACGGCCGCGTCGGCACGATCCGGGCCGATGAGCGGAAGGTGAAGCAGGTGCTCCTGAACCTGCTCTCCAACGCGCTGAAGTTCACCCCCGAGGGCGGCCGGATCGACGTGCGCGCCGCCGTGAGCGACGGCCTGGTGGAGGTGTCCGTCGCGGACACCGGCGTGGGCATCGTCCCCGAGGATCAGGAGGCTGTGTTCGAGGAGTTCCGGCAAGTGGGGACGGCGGACAAGAAGGTGGAGGGCACGGGGCTCGGGCTGGCGCTCTCGCGGAAGTTCATCGAACTGCACGGCGGTCGGATTTGGGTCAAGAGCCAGATCGGGACGGGCTCGACCTTCACGTTCACGATCCCAGTGCGCCGAGAGCCGAGCGACCGAGGAGGCGCCGCCTCTACACTAATCTCATGACCCCCACTGTCTCATTCTCATTGACAGGTTCCGTCCCGCAAGCTTTTGAGCGTCCCGTCCGTGGGACTACGCAGTCGGCGCTCGTCGAGCCCGTTGGGGTAACCGGCCCTGTTCCTTCAGGCTAACGGTAGTTCGCTCCCGGGTGGGTGGGGGATGGGGGTGGGGCCGGGTGACCCGTTTCCTGGCGACGGTCGAATCGAGGAACTACCGTCAGGTTGGGAACTACTGGTGGGTGATCGGTACGGCGACGGTCGTGGTCAGAGCGCCCCGCCCCCATCCCCCACCCGCCCGGGAGCGCCTCGCGCGATGACGATGCGACGCTTTACGCGGGCGGGAACGCACACCCCGAGTCATCCGGCGGCGCCGACCTCTCGTCCCGCGTAAGCCTCCTCCAGCTTGGCGATGTCGAGCTTCTTCATCTGGAGCATCGCCTTCATCGCGCGCTGGGATTTTTCCGAGGTGGGATCGCCGACCAGCTTGGGCAGCACGGCGGGGACTACCTGCCAGGAGACGCCGTACTTGTCCTTGAGCCAGCCGCACTGCTGCGCCGCGGGATCGCCGCCGGCCGAGAGCTTCTCCCAGTAGTGGTCGACTTCCTGCTGTGTCTCGCAGTTGATCTGAAACGACACGGCCTCGTTGAACTTGAACACCGGGCCGCCGTTGAGCGCGGTGAACGTCTGCCCGTCGAGCTCGAAGGCCACGACCATGACGCTGCCCGGCGGGCGGCCGTGGATCTCACGGCCCGCCTCGCCATAGCGCGCGACGCTCGTGATCCTCGAATTCTTGAAGATGCCGGTGTAGAACTGCGCGGCCGCTTCGGCTTGATCGTCGAACCACAGACAGGGAGTGATCCTCTGGATGCTTGACATCGTGCTGCTCCTGCCCGGCCCTCAGCTCTTGACGCGGTCGGGGACGGCGCGGGCGATGGCTTCGAAGAGCTTTTCGCGGGTGAAGGGCTTCGCCAGCACCACATCGACCATCGACGTGGAGGACTCGTCGAGGTCTTCGGCCCAGCCCGTCATCAAGACGACCGGGATCGGGCGCTGTGACTTGAGCTGCTGGGCCAGCGCGAGGCCGGTCATGCCGGACATGCCGAGGTCGGTGATGACGAGATCGATGCCGTCCTTGCCGAAGAGTCCCACCGCCTCGCGACCCGACGCCGCGCCGATGACCGAGTGGCCGGCGTGGGTGAGCATCGCGCGGACGAGGTCCAGCACCTCGGGCTCGTCCTCGACGGCGAGGATGCGCATCGGCTCCAGCACGGGCAGGAAGATCGTGCTGCGCACCGCCTCGGTCTCCACCGCGGGGAACGAGAGCGTGAACGTGGTCCCGATGCCTTCCCGGCTGGAGAGCGCGATGGTCCCGCCGTAGCGATGCACGATCTCCTGGGCCAGCGACAGGCCGAGTCCGGTGCCACCGGAGCTGCCCCGCGTGGTGAAGAACGGCTCGAACACCAGGCGCTGCACTTCCGGGTTCATGCCGATGCCGGTGTCGGAGATGGCGACGAGCGCGCGCGAATCCTCGCCGCGGATCTGGATGGTCAGCCGCCCGCCGTTGGGCATCGCGGCCAGCGCATTTTCGAGAATATTCAGCAGCGCCTCGCGGATCTCGCTGGCCACAGCCAGGATGGACGGCGCCGGGTCGACGCGCAGGTCGATCTCGAAGCGCACGCCGCGGCGGGCCGCCTCGTTGTCCCACTGCGGGCGCGTGAGGGCCAGGAGCTGCTCGACGACCTCGCGGAGCTGGACGCTCTCCGGACCCTTCACCCGCGCCGGCCGCGAGTACTCCTGCAGCCGCCGCACCGTGCCCACGCTGTCCGACGCGCCCTGGTTGATGACCGTGAGCGCGTGCGCCAGCTCACCGGGCTCGATGGTCTCACCCGCGGCCAGCCGCTCCAGCAGCATCTCCGTCCAGCCCAGCACCGGGGTGAGCCGGTTGTTGATGTTGTGGGCCACGCCCGCGGCCAGCGAGCCCAGCGTGCGGAACTTTTGCTCTCTGATCACGCGGAAGCGCAGCTCGTGCTCGCGGCTGATGTCGCGGAAGACGCCGAGCCGCTGGGCCGCGCCGTCGCCGCGCACGATGGCGGACAGCGTCACGTAGACCGGACGGGGATCGCCCGCGCTGGTGATCAGCAGCACCTCGCCCTGAAACGTGGGCTGGCGCATCTGGGCGAGCAGGGCCGGCACGTCCTGGGCCGTGGAGAGAAAGTCGGTCCACGGGGCGCCGATCAGCCGCTCGGCGCTCGGCCCGACCATCTCGCAGAACGCGCGGTTGGCGAACACCACCCGGTCCTGGGTGTCGGCCACCACCACGCCCTCGCCGATCCGCCGGACGACGTCGGCCAGCTCGCGCGCCTCGCCTTCGAGGCGCGTGTGCTCGATGGCCACGGCCACGCGATCGGCGATGATGCGGAGCAGCCGATCGGTCCGCGCGTCCATGGGCGAGCGCCGGACCACCTGGAGCACGCCGATGGTGGCGCCCGCCGCGATCAGCGGCGCGATCATCAGCGAGCGAAACTCGCGAAGCACCGGATTCGTCACACGCGGGTCGGTCGCCACACCGTCGGCGATCACGATGGGCTCGCGAGTGGCCAGCGCCGCGGCGCCCAGGCCATCCGACACCGGCAGCGAGAGCGCGGCGAGATCGGATCCGAAGCCGATGGCCGCGTCCGCGCGCAGCTCGCCGTGGACCTCGTCCATCAGCAGAATCGCCGCCGCGTCCGCCGAAAACGTCTCGGCCACGATCTCGACGATCCGGCGCCGCAGCATCTCCGGCGTGACCGCGGTCAACCCGGCCTGAGCGATCTGGCCGATGGCCTCGATCTCGTGGGTGCGGCGCTCCAGCAACCGGCGGGTGACGAGCGTGCGCGCCCGCGCCACCAGCTCTTCGGGCAGGAACGGCTTGGTCATGAAGTCGTCGGCGCCGTCGCGCAGCCCGCGGACGCGAGCGGCGGTATTGCTGAGCGCGCTCAGCACGAGGATGGGCAAGGTGGCGAGGTCCGGCCGCGCGCGCAACCGCTCGATCACGTCGTAGCCGCTCATGCCCGGCAGCATGAGGTCGAGCACGAGCAGCTCCGCGTCGGGACCGTGGGCCAGCTTCTCGAGCGCGGCCTCGCCGGTGCCGACCAGTTCGACCTCGTAGCCCTCGCCCCGCAGGAGGTCACGCAACAGCGCTGAGGTGTCCCGGTTGTCCTCGACGACCAGCACGCGAGCGGTTTCGAGGTTCATCGCGCCGCTACCCCCTCGCTGAGCATCGTGGCCGTGATGAGTCGGATCAGCTCGTCGGGCGTGAAGGGCTTGGTCAGGTAGGCGCCGCACCCGGCGCGCTGGGCCGCCTCGCGCTCCTGGGCGCGGGCCAGCGCGGAAACCGCGATGATCGGCACCGCCCGCGTGCGCGGATCCTCGCGCAGGCGGCGGGTCACCTCCCAGCCCGAGACGTTGGGCAGCATCAGGTCGAGCAGGATGAGCGCGGGCGGACGCGCGAGCGCCTCGGCGATCCCGCTCTGGCCGTCATCACACATCACCGCTTCGCCGCCCAGCACGTCCTCCACCACCGCGCGCATGAGGGCGCGGTTGTGCTCCTCGTCCTCGACGATCAGCACCGAGCGGCCGGCCAGGACCGGCTCGATCGCCGGCTCCGGCAGATTCTCGACCCGGATCGTCGCGGGACTCTCGGCCATCGGCAGCGTGAACACGAAGCGGCTGCCACAGTTCTGCCCCTCGCTCTCCGCCCGCACCAGGCCG
Source organism: Candidatus Acidiferrum sp. (assembly GCA_035317605.1). Classification (GTDB taxonomy): domain Bacteria; phylum Methylomirabilota; class Methylomirabilia; order Rokubacteriales; family CSP1-6; genus DATHGT01. The sequence goes on from DATHGT010000392.1 coordinate 10,933, forward strand.
CCGTGCAGCTCGACCAGCCGGCGCACGATGGCCAGCCCGAGCCCGGACCCACCGTGACGGCGCCGCATCGGTGACTCCACCTGGTAGAACGGATCCCAGATCCGGGCCAGCTCCGCCCGCGCGATGCCCACGCCCGTGTCTTCCACCGCGACCCACACCTGCTCCTTGTGGGAGCCACCGTACACGCGCACGGAACCGCCGGCCGGCGTGAACTTCACCGCGTTGCCGACCAGGTTGACGAGGATCTGGTGCAACCGGGTCGCGTCGGCGAGGGCCGGCGGCAGGTCGGGCGACAGCTCGTTGCTGATCTCGATCTGCTTGGCGTGAGCGGTCACGCGCAGCACTGTCATCACCTGCTCGGCCACCTGATGCAGATCGGTGGGGCGCGGCTCGATCTCCACGCGTCCGGCCTCGAGCTGGGAGACGTCGAGCAGGTCGTTGATGACGTCGGTCAGCCGCTGGGCGCTGCGGAAGATCGCCTCCTGGTGCTCGAGCTGCTTGTCCGACAGGGGGCCGTAGACCTGGCGGATGAGCAGGCGGCTGTAGCCGATGATGGCGGTGAGCGGCGTGCGCAGCTCGTGGCTCACCATGGCCAGGAACTCCGACTTCAGCTCGTCGAGCCGCCGCAGCTCCTCGTTGATCTGGGCGAGCGCGCGGGCCTCACGGTCCTTGGCCGCGTACTCGGTCTCGAACTCGCGCACCCTGTGGGCGCTCTCGACGAACACCCCGTAGCGGCGATGGAGCAGGAGAAAGGCGACCATGGCCGCCACGGCCAGCCAGTCGGTGGTCACCATCAGGGGCGTGAGCGAGCTGGGCACGAGGGCGCCGTCGCGAATGGTGACTCGCACGATGGCGTTGACACCGATGGCGACGAACACGAGGGCGAACGCGATCCCGAGCGGCTCGCGGCGGGCCGTCGAGCGTTGGCTGACGCGCAATGTGATCATCGCGGCGACCGCGAGAGACGTCGCGGCCATGACGACGTTGGCGATCCCGTGCAGCGCTGTGAGTGTCGTTCCCGGCATGCGCGCGCCTTCACTCATGCTACATCACGGGCGCGCGTTTAGATCCCAGGCAAAGAGTTTCCCTGTGAAAGTATTTCCTACATTCGCGCCGTGGACGCGCCTCTCAGCGAAGTCGGATGGTGACGAAGGCGGACATGCCGGCGCGCAACGAGTGGTGGACGTCGCTCGTCGCCTGCGGCTCCAGCACGATCTTCACGGGCACGCGCTGGACGACCTTCACCCAGTTTCCGGTGGCGTTCTCGGGTGGCAGCAGCGAGAAGCGCGAGCCCGTGCCCGCGCTGATCGAATCGACCTTGCCGGTGTAGGGATGATCGGGGTCGCCCTCGACCACGACCTCCACCCGCATCCCCGGGCGCACGCGGCGGAGCTGGGTCTCCTTGAAATTCGCGAGCACCCATACGTCGTTCAGGGGCACGATCGCGAGCAGCGGCTGGCCGGGCTGGACGACCTGCCCGACCTCGACGCTCTTCTTGGACACCATGCCGGTGACGGGCGCGCGGATCGCGGTGTCGTCGAGGTTGAGCTGGGCCAGCCCCAGCATGACCTCGGCCTCCTTGAGCTGAGCCTGGGCGAGATCGCGCTCGGCCTCGCGCACGCGGACTTCCTGAATCATCGCTTCGGCCTGGATGTGCTGAGCCTTGGCCTGCTCGACGCGAGCGTCCGCGGTGCGGAGCCCAATCTGCTGCGGCTCGAAGCCCGCCTCGCGCAGGCGGGCGTCGGCCTGGGCCGACTCGAGATCGCGCCGGGCCTGGGAGACCCGCTCCTCGGCCGACACCAGCTGCGCGGCGGCGGCGCGCCCGTCGGTCTCCGCGTACTCCACCACCTGCTTGGCCACCAGCTCCTTCTCGAACATCTCGCGCGCCCGTCTGAGGTCGGCGATCGCGCGGTCGTTCAAGGCGGCGGCGCGGTCGCGGTCCGCCATCGCGGAAGCGAGGGCCGCCTGCCGCGACTGGGCGATCGCCCGCGTCGACTCGACCATGTTCACCGCCGAGGACTTGGCCGCGTCCGCTCCCATCGAAGCGGCCCGGGCCTGGGCGAGCTGGCTGGCCACCATTTCGCGCCCGAGTCCCACGCGGGCGGCGGCGGCCTGGTGTCGCCGCTCGGCGATGGTCACGGCGGCCTTGGCCTGTTCCAGGCGCGCGCGGTAGTCGCGCGCGTCGAGGCGAGCGATGACCTGGCCGGCTTTCACCGACTCGTTGTCGCGCACGAGCACTTCGCTGACCTGTCCGGGAATCTTGGCGCTGACCGGGGCGACCGTTCCTTCGACGTAGGCGTCGTCGGTGGAGACACTCGAGCGCGAGCCGTACCAGACGGAGCCGCCCCAGGCGGCGCTGCCGAGCAGCAGCACCGCGACGGCGATCACGATCATTCGGCGTTTCACCCCATAACTCCTAACACAGGCGGCGAGCCATTGTCATTCCGGTGACACCTGGACGTCCGATCGGACGCGTTTGAAAAAGAGGGCATGACCTGCATCTGTTTACCGTCATGTGTGAAACGGGTTCGCGTGCCCGCGGCACGTCCGTTGCTCTGCCGGCTCGCGTGTTCACACTTCGGCCGACTCGAATCCGCGGTCTCTCGTTCTATCGCGCCCAGGGCGGTCGCCTGCCCGGCACCCTCGATTCCGTCGACGAGGAGCTGGACGAGCTCGTCCACGCGCGCTCCCGCTTCCAGAGCGTGGTCGACCCCGAGCTGTTCGCCGCCTACTCGGTCCACGACGTCCGCGCGACGCCGCCGCCGGAGGCGCTGGCCTCGCGCCATCACACGCTCATGGTGGTCCGCGAATTCCGCCGCGTCCCGCTCGACGCCTCCGCGCTCGCGCTGGCCGTCCTGCGCGCCCGTGGCGGCTGCGTGGCGGGAGCGATCGCCGCGGTGGCCCACTGGGCCGAGCGTGCGGTGAGCCTGGCCGAGCCGGCCTATCTCCTCGTCGCGCGCTCGCTCGAAGAGCCGCGGCTGATTGTGCTCTTGACCGGCGTTCACGAGTGCCAGGCGCTCCTCGGCTCGCGCGCCTCGGCGTTCAGCCTCGACTCGCTCCTCGACGAGGCGGACGGGCTGCTCATGAGCGACCCGGACTGGTACGCGTACTGCGCGCCCCCGGTCGCCGACACACTTCAGTTGATTTCTCCCAGCGCGGTCTAGGACTTCGCCCGCGCCGGAAGGTGCTGCTCGAACCAGGCGAAGCTGCGGGCCACGGCGTGGCGGCGATGCTCCGGGTTGGTGATGCGGTGGTCGGCGCCGGGGATGATGATGAGATCGCGCGGTTCGTGGGCGCGCGCGTGGAGCGCGACCCCGTGATCGGCGGAGACCGTCTCGTCGGCTTCCGACTGGATGACGAGGTGCCGATCGATGCCGGCCGGTGCCTCGGCGTAGCGACCCGTGGCGAATTCGGCCAGGAACGGCGCGCCGAGACCGGTGTCCTCGAGCGCGACGCTGGCCGCGAGCTTGGCGAGGCTGGCCGGCGCGTTCCACGTCACCACGGGAATCGAATCGCCGAGGGCCGCTCGCGCGTGCAGCGCGACGAACCCGCCCATGCTGGAGCCGAGCAGCCCGAAGCGCCCCTCGAGACGTGGGTGCTGCGAGAGACACGCGAGCACGGCGAGCGCGTCGTCGACACGGCTGGCCACCGTCGTCTCGGCTTCGACCAGTCCCTCCGATTCCCCTGACCCGCGAAAATCGAAGCGCGCGAGCGCCACGCCGGCCCGCGTGAACTCGTCCCCGAGCAACAAGTACTTGTCGCTATCCTTGGACGCTCGCAGCCCGTGGCAGGCCACGACGCACGCCGCGCGACCCTCACCCGCCGGCAGATGCAGCACCAGCGACACCAGGCCCACCGGGAGCGTGACTCGGTGGCGCTCGGTCGACGCGCTGACTACTGCCACATCAAATGGAAGAGGCTGGACGTGTTGGTCGAGAGCGTGTGCATCACGTCGTCGACGGGGAGGCGCTTGATCTTCGCGATCTCCTCGGCGACGCGGGCCGCGAACCACGGGCCGGGGGCGAGGCCGTCGAACTCACCGCGGTAGCGCCACGGCGCGTCGGTTTCGACGAGCAGCGATTCGAGGGGCACCCGCTCGACCAGCTCGCGGTCGCGCTCCCGGTAGACGACTTCCGGGGTGACCGAGATGAAGTAGCCCGCGTCGACGATGGCGCGCGTCACGTCCGGCGTCGCCTTGTGCCAGTGGAACACCGCGCGCTCCACCTCGTGCGCACGCAGCGCCTCCAGCGCGTCGGCGGCGGCGCCGTGAGGCGCGTGCAGCGCCACCGGCAGATCGTAGCGGACGGCCAGCCGCAGCAGCCGATGGAGCCGTTCACGCCCGCGTGCCGCGAGAGCGCCCGGGTCCGGCGCGCCGGTCAGCGAATACCACGGCAGTCCCACTTCCCCGAGGCCGACGATGCGGTGGTGATTGTCGGCGAGCTGCTGCTCGACGCGATCGAGCTCCTTGTCGCCGAGGTGAGTCCAGTCCGGGTGGAATCCCAGACAGGCCCAGACCGACTTGGGCGCGGCCGCGGCGGCGGCCAGCGTGCGCGCGTTCGTCTCGGGATCGCACCCCACGGCCACGACCCCCCACACGTCGTGGGCCAGCGCGGTCGCGATCATCTCGCGCAGGTCCCTGAACGCGGGGTCGTGCAGATGGCAATGACTGTCAATGATCATAGGCGCTCCTCAATTGCCGGCCACCACCATGCGAGCGATCTTGAGCGTGGGCGACGCCGTCCGGTCTCTCAGCACGAGATCGTTGGCGACCCCGTCGATGGCCGCGAACATCTCGAGCAGGTTACCGGCCACCGTCACCTCTTCCACCGGGTACGTGAGGCGGCCGTTCTCGATCCAGAGACCGACCGCGCCGCGCGAGTAGTCGCCGGTCACCCCGTTGACCCCGAAGCCGATCAGCTCGGTGACGTAGAGCCCGTTCGTCACCGACGCGATCAACTCTTCGGGCGTCGCCGTGCCCGGCAGCAGCATGAGGTTCGTGGTGCCCACCGTGACTCCGCTGCCGTCGCGGGCGGCGTGATGGGTCGAGCGGCCGCCGAGCTTGCGGGCGCTGTACGTGTCGAGCAGGTACGAGGCCAGCACGCCCTGATCGACCACGACCGTGCGGCCGGTGGGCAGCCCTTCGCCGTCGAAGGGCCGCGAGCCGAGGGCGCCGGGGATGCGCCCGTCGTCCACGATCGTGACTCCGGGCGCGGCGATGCGACTGCCGAGCCGGTCCACCAGGAACGAGGCGCGCCGGTAGAGGCTGGGGCCGCTGGCCGCTGACGCGATCGAGCGAACGAGGCCGGCGGCGTTCTCGGGATCGAAGATCACCGGCACCTCGACGGTTTTGACCTTTCGCGCGCCCAGCCGTCGCAGCGCGCGAGTGGCGGCCTTGCGCCCGACCGCTTCCGGATCCTCGAGCCGCGCCCTGTTGCGCGCCACCGTCCACCAGGAGTCGCGCTGCATCTCGCCGTTCTCGCTGGCCACCGGCGACACGCTCACGCTGAAGCTCGACGTCGAGTAGCCCTGCGCGAACCCGGACGACGTGGCGTAGACGTAGTGCGCGCGCCGGTCGCCGTACTCCGCGCCCTCGGAGTTGGTGATGCGCGGATCCACGCCGAGCGCCGCCGCCTCGGCCTTGCGCGCGACGGCGATCTTGTCTTCCGGCGTGAGATCTTCGCCGGACCGGTCTTCGAGGTCGAGATCGGGGAGACGCTCGATCAGCCCGGCGGCATCGGGCAGCCCCGCGTGAGGATCCTCGGCGGTGACGCGGGCCAGGCGCGTGGCCTCGTCGACCACTCGCTCCAGCGAAGCGGCGGAGAGATCCGACGTGGAGGCCGACGCCGACGCGCGCCCCGCGAACACGCGCAGCGACAGCCGCTGGGCCTGCGAGTGCGTCACCTTCTCGACCTCGCCCATCCGCACGCTGGCGCTGAACTCGCGCTCCTCGATCAGGAACCCGTCGGCCGCGGTGGCGCCGCGCGTCGTCGCGCGCTCGAGCACCGAGGACAGGAGCTCGCCGAGGTCGGCGGTCGTCACACGTGAGTCCCGCCGACCGTCATGCCGTCGACACGGATCGTGGGCAGGCCGACGCCGACCGGCACGGACTGGCCGTCCTTGCCGCAGGTGCCGATCCCCTCGTCGAGCTGGAGATCGCTGCCCACGCGGCTGACCCGGGTGAGCGCCTCCGGCCCGTTGCCGATCAGCGTGGCGCCCTTCACCGGCGCGGTCACCCGACCGCCCTCGATGAGATACGCCTCGCTGGCCGAGAAGACGAAGCGACCTGACGTGATGTCGACCTGACCGCCGCCGAACGTCACCGCGAAGAGTCCGTGATCGACCGAGCGGATGATGTCCTCGGGATCGTCCGAGCCGGCCAGCATGAACGTGTTGGTCATGCGCGGCATCGGGGCGTGAGCGAACGACTCGCGCCGGCCGTTTCCGGTGGCCGGCATCCCCATGAGCCGCGCGTTCAGCTTGTCCTGCAGGTAGCCGCGCAGCACACCGTTCTCGATGAGGACCGTGCGCTGGGTGGGCGTGCCCTCGTCGTCGACGTTGAGCGAGCCGCGGCGGTTGGGGATGGTGCCGTCGTCGACCACCGTCACCAGCTCGGAGGCGACTTTCTGGCCGAGCCGTCCGGCGAACGCCGACACGCCCTTGCGGTTGAAGTCGCCCTCCAGACCGTGACCCACTGCCTCGTGAAGCAGGATGCCGGGCCAGCCCGGGCCCAGCACCACGGTCATGGTCCCGGCAGGCGCGTCGACGGCGTGGAGCTTGAGAATGGCCTGGCGCGCCGCTTCGTTGGCGAAGCGCTTCCAGCGATCCTCGGCGAGGAAGTGATCGAAGGCCACGCGTCCGCCGCCGCCGTACGAGCCGATCTCGCGCTTGCCGTTCTCCTCGGCGATCACGGTGACGTTGAGGCGGGTGAGCGGGCGCACGTCGCCGACCGCGAAGCCGGCCGCGGTGGCCACGAGGACGACCACGTCTTCGCTGGTCACGCTGGCGATGACCTGCCGCACCCGCGGGTCCGCCGCGCGCGCGGCCGCGTCCACGCGCTTGAGCAGCTCGACCTTGCGGTCGAGGTCGGTGGCGATCGGCGGCTCGGCGAGGCTGTAGAGGTCGTGCGGCCTCCCCGAGGGCACCGCGATGACCCCGCCGCTCTCCGAACGATCGGCGATCGCGCGCGCCTGGCGCGCGGCCTCCTCCAGGTTCGTGATCGAGATGTCGTCGGTGTGGGCGTAGCCGGTACGCGTGCCGGCCTGAGCCCGGACCCCGGCCCCCTGGCTCACGTGACGCGACGCCTTCTTGATCGTGCTCTCCTCGATCACCAGTTCTTCGTTGACGCGGTACTCGAGGTACACGTCGGCGTCCTCGACCCGCCCGCGCAACGCGGAGCCGAGCAGACGGTCGATGAGCGAGGGCGTGACGTTGAAGCGGTCGGCGAAGAAACGCTCTGGTCGAGCGTGAACGATCTCAGTCATCGGTCAAGACTCCTCTGGATGTCGGTGAGGAGGGACCAATCCTAGCGTGCTGGCCCCCAGGACCCAAGTTTTAATTCTACTCCCGACGTGGAGTCGCCGCGCTCGTTGCGCGCGCGTCGAGCGCTTGAGAAGCGATCGTCGCTGACGAACCTCAACGTATTGATCACGCGCGCAAAGTCACCGCCTCAGCCGCGGTCACCTCGACGCGGTTTACGCGATGGTCTGCGCGGCCTGGATGATTTCGTGGATGCGCCGGAGACCGATCATCAGCGACGGTCCCGGAGACAGAACGTCGGCGCCGTCCAGCTCGTGAATCTGCCCGCGGCGCACGGCGGATACGCGGTCCCAGCCCGGACGCGCGGCGATCGCGCCGGCGTCGACGGGCTTGCCGCACCACGAGGCGAGGATGATCTCGGGGTCGCGCCTCACGACCTCGGCGGGATCCACCACGCGTTCCTTCGCGGACGGTCGCTCGCGCAGCTCGGAGAAGACGTCGCGCCCGCCCGCGATCTCGATCGCCTCCGACACCCATCGGATGCCGGCGATCAGCGGGTCCATCCATTCTTCGAAGTAGACGCGCGGGCGGTCGGGCCAGACGCTCGAGAACTCCCGGATCTGGCGGATCTCGTCGCGCATGTCCCGGATGAGGCCGCGTGCCGCACCCTCGCAGCCCACCGCGGCCCCGATGAGCAGCACCGCGCGGAAGATGTCGTCGATCGAGCGCTGGTTCGTGCACAGCACGGGAACGCCCGCCCGGACGAGATCGCTCACCACGTCGGCTTGCAGGTCGGAGAACGCGAGCACGAGATCGGGCGAGAGACCCAGGATGCGCTCGAGCTTGAACGTGGTGAAGCCGCCGACCTTGGGCTTGTCCCTCACCTCGTCGGGCCGGCGCGCGGTGCCCGGCACGCCGACCACGCGATCGCCGGCGCCGACGAGGTGGGCGACCTCCGCGGTCTCCGCGGTCAGACAGACGATCCGCGAGGGCAGCTCGACGCCGGCGTCGCCGTACAGCGGCTAGCCCTCGTAGACTTCGCGGCGCGCGAGGCCTCGCTGGAAGGCGAGAAAGCCCTCGCGGGTCATCGGCGGCTTGGCCTTGGCGACGACCTCGCGCGCACCCGCAGCGCCGTCGGCCAGCATGTCGACGACCATCGCGGCCAGCGCCTTGGCAGGGCCGAGATAGGCGAGCGGCTTGTCCACGATCTCCCAGTCGGCCGCGTGGCCGGTGCCTCGAGCCCCACCCATGTAGGGATGCAGGATCGGCATGACCTGGCTCAGATCGCCCATGTCGGTCGATCCGGTGCGATGGGGAATGCGGCGGAACGCGTCCTCGCCGACCATCGGCACCATGTTCTGCTTGAAGTGCTCGGCCATGATCGGATCGCAGCGCATGGGCATGTAGCCGGGCAGCGTCTCGATCTCGACCTTGGCGCCGAGGGCCAGCGCTCCCGCGCGGAACGCCCGGTCGACTTTCTTCTCGGCCGCCAGGATGGCCTCGACGCTGCGCCCGCGGACGTAGGTCTCGATCCGCACGTCGCCGGGGATCACGTTCACCTGCGATCCACCGTGGGTGATGATCGGGTGCACGCGGATCGTGTCCTCGTCGCGGAACGTCTCGCGCACGGCGTTGATCGAAGCGAGCGCGATCTGGGCGGCGTAGAGCGCGTTGATCCCCAGGTGCGGGGCGCCGCCGGCGTGCGCGGCCTTGCCGATGTATCGAACGGTCTTCACGAGGCACCCGTTGTTGGAGTCGGGGACGCCGGCCTTGCCGTCCTCGGGACGCGGCGTGGTGTGGATCATCATGGCCAGATCGACGTCGTCGAAGTGGCCGAGGCGCAGCAGCTCGGGCTTGCCCCCGAGAAACTCGAGACGGCCGGCGCGCGCCTGCTCGACGCGCCAGGCGATGTCGCCGTATTCCTCCGCCGGCACCGCGAAGAACACCACGCGACCGGTCAGATGCGCGAAGGCCTTGGCGTCGACGAGGCCCATGGCGGCGCCGAGCAGCCCGGCGATCTGCGCGTTGTGTCCGCACGCGTGAGCGGCGCCGGTCGTCTCGTCGGCCTCGGGATGGCCGGCCACGACCAGCGCGTCCAGCTCGCCGAGGACCGCGAACGTGGGACCGCTCGCCGCGCTCCCCGATGCCTCCGCGCGCACGCCGGTCAGCGCGAGACCGCTCTTGGGTTGCAGACCGAGTCGAGCGAACGTGTCCTCGCAGAGCCGCGCGGTCTTGACTTCCTTGAACCCCAGCTCGGGATGACGGCGGATCTGCTCGCCGAGCCCGATGATCTCGTCGGCGCGACGGTCGATGGCGGCGAAGATGCTCTGCTTCAGCTCGTTTTTGTCCATCGCCTCAGTCCTTTTCAGGCCACTCCGGGAGAGATTCGTCGAGCCCGATCGGCGGCGTGACGTCGACGATCCGCTCGGTCAGAGAACTATCACACGGCGTGCAGCGCGTCGAGGAAGCGACGCGTGGCGTCGGCGGGCGAGTCGGCGGCGAGGATCGCCGAGATGGCGGCGACGCCCTGGGCGCCCGCGGCGCGGACCTCGCCGACCCGCTCGGGAGTGATCCCGCCGATCGCGATCACCGGGATCCTCACCGCGCGGGTCACCGCCTCGAGCTTGGCGAGTCCCTGGGGCGGGCCGTACGGACGCTTGGAGGCCGTGTCGTAGACCGGGCCGAACACGATCCAGTCCGCGCCCTCGGCTTCGGCGGACAGCGCGTCCTCGCGCGAGTGGACGGAGGCGCAGATGCTCAGGCGCTTTTCGACGACGGCTCGAATCTCGGCGACACCGAGCGATGTGTGGGTGCGCTGGACGGCGTCGGCGCCGACGGCCAGCGCAACGTCCGCGCGGTCGTTCACGATCAGGAGCGCGCCGCGCTCGCGCGTCGGCTCGCGCAGGCGGCGACAGAGCGCCGCCAGGTCGGCCGCCGACAGGTCCTTCTCCCTCACCTGCACCGCGGGCAGTCCCGCCGCCACGCACTCCACCACCAGCGCGGCGAGATCGCGGCCACGCGTCTGGTTCCGGTCGGTGACGAGGGTGAGCCTCAGGTCGTCCAATCCGGAACGCCCTCGAGCGGCGACGACGCGGTCGCGTAGAGTTTCTTGGGCATGCGACCCGATTTGAAGGCTAGCCGTCCCGCCTCGACAGCGAGCTTCATCGCCCGCGCCATGGCCGCGGGATCGCGGGCGGCGGCGATGGCGGTGTTCATCAGCACGCCGTCGCAGCCCAGCTCCATCGCGATCGCCGCGTCGGACGCGGTCCCGACGCCGGCATCCACGATGACCGGGACCGACACGGTCTCCAGGATGATCTTGATGTTGTAGGGATTGCGGATGCCGAGGCCGGACCCGATGGGCGCGCCGAGCGGCATCACGACCGCGGCTCCCGCGTCTTCGAGACGTTTGGCCATCACCGGATCGTCGTTGGTGTAGGGCATCACCACGAACCCGTCCTTGGCCAGCGTCTTGGTCGCCTCCAGCAGGCCCTGGACGTCGGGAAAGAGCGTCCGCGAATCGCCGATGACCTCGAGCTTGACCAGATCGCCGAGCCCGGCCTCGCGCGCGAGGTACGCGGTGCGGATTGCCTCGTCGGCGGTGTAGCAACCCGCGGTGTTGGGTAGCAGCGTGTAGCGCGAGGTGTCGATGAAGTCGAGGATGGACTCCCCCGTGGGCAGACTCACGCGCCGGAGCGCCACGGTGACCATCTGGGCGCCCGACTCCTCGTGGGCCTGCTTCATGACCTCGGTCGACGAATACTTGCCCGTGCCCACGATGAGCCGGGACGAGAACTCCTTGCCCCCGATCACGAGATTGCTGTCGTACATCTTGATCCTCCTTTACGCGCCGCCGCCCATCGGGCGGACGATCTCGACACGATCGCCTTCCGCAAGCTTCAGGGCCGCGTACTCGCTCTTCGGCGTGATGTCGCGATTCACCGCGACCGCGAGGTACTGCCGAGGCACGCCGAGGAGCGTGAGCAGTCCCTCGACCGTCGTCCCCGGCTCCAGCTCCATCGGTTTTCCGTTCACGGTCACGTTCATAAACAAAGACGGCCGCTCCCCTCGTGAGGGTGCGGCCGATGTCCCTCCGCCGTGTTCCCTTCGCTGGGATTATCCAGATCAGGTTCGAGGGGTCCCGGGCCGCACCCGGTTCTCAGGAATCCTCCCCCCACGACGAACACGCGCAGTATATCGCCCCCCGCCATCGCCGTCCATCCGGGGGAGAGCGTGAGACGATAGCGCCGTGAACGGCGATGTGGTGGTCCGGGTCAGTGAAATCTTCGCCTCGATCCAGGGCGAGGGGCCGTCGGTCGGCACGCCGTCCGTCTTCGTCCGCCTCCAGGGCTGCTCGGTCAGCTGCGCGTGGTGCGACACGAAATACTCATGGGACAGCGGGCGTGGCGAGGAGCTGACGCTCGAGAGCCTGCTTGACCGGGTGAAGGAGTCGGGGGCGCAGAACGTCGTGGTCACCGGGGGTGAGCCGCTCGAACACGCTGTGCTGGTGCCGCTCGTGAGGACGCTTCACGCGCTCCCGCGTCGGGTCGAAGTCGAAACCGCGGGGATCGCGATGCCGCCGGATCTTCCCGTCGATCAGTGGAACGTCTCGCTCAAGCTCGCCCACTCCGGCGTCCCGGCCGAGCGACGGCTGGTCGCGGCGGCGATCGATCGGTTTCGCGACCTCGGAGCCTGGTTCAAGTTCGTGGTCGGCGACGAGCGCGACCTCGACGAGGTGCTGGCGATCCAGGCCCGCCACGTGCTGCCCTCCCATCGCATCGTGCTGATGCCGCTCGGCATGCGGCGCGAAGAGCAGCAGGCGCTGATGCCCGAGGTGATCTCCTGGTGCAACCGTCACGGCTTCCGCTTTTCCCCGCGACTTCACATCCTCGTCTGGGGACCGAAGCGCGGTGTATGAGATGCGACCGGCCGTCACGCTGCTGAGCGGCGGGCTCGATTCGACGACCACGCTGGCGGTCGCGCGACGCGACGGCTTCGAGTGCTTCGCGCTCACGATCGACTACGGACAGCGTCACCGTGTCGAGCTGGACGCCGCCCGCGCGGTGGCCGAATGTCTGGGCGCCCGCGATCACGTGATCGTTCCGCTCGACCTGCGCCGCTTCGGCGGCTCCGCGCTGACCGCGGACATCGCGGTGCCCAAGGGCCGCGAGCCGGCCGCGATGACGGACATCCCCGTGACCTACGTTCCCGCCCGCAACACGATCTTCCTCGCGCTGGCCCTCGCCTGGGCCGAGACGCTCGGGGCCGAGGACATCTTCATCGGCGTCAACGCTCTCGACAGCTCCGGCTATCCGGATTGCCGGCCCGAGTTCATCGACGCGTTCGAGCGCACGGCCAACCTCGGCACCAAGGCCGGGGTGGAGGGCAAGCGATCGTTCACCGTCCACACGCCGCTGATCGCGCTCACCAAGGCCGGCATCGTCCGTCTGGCCGTCGAGCTCGGCGTCGATCTCTCGCTGACCTGGAGCTGCTACGATCCGTCGCCCGACGGCAGTCCGTGCGGCGCCTGCGATTCCTGCGTGCTGCGCGAGAAGGGTTTTCGCGAAGCTGGGATTCACGATCCGTCGACGAACCGGCCCTAGACAGATTACTCGTCTCATGTATAGTAGTCGCTCATGGACCGGCGTCAGCGTCTGGCGGTTCTCACGGAGGCGGCGGGACTCGATCGTGACAGCCGGCTCACCCTGCCCGCCCGCATCACCAATCAAGTCGGTATCAGGGGTGTTCGGCTTCCGGGCGGCGGCAGCACCACGCTCATGCGGATCATGCAGACCAACGCGTGCTCGCTCTCGTGCGGCTACTGCCCGACGTTCTGCGGTGGCAAGGTCAAGCGCGCCACCCTCTCTCCGGAGGAAGCGGCGACCACCTTCATGGAGGCCCACCGCGCCGGTCTCGTGAACGGGCTCTTCCTCACGTCGGGAGTTCCGGGGCGGCCGGTCAAGGCGACCGATCGCATGCTGGCCACGGTCGAGATCCTCCGACGTCGCGAGCGCTTCGACGGCTACGTCCACGTCAAGCTGCTGCCCGGCGCCGAGGACGCGCAGGTCGAGGCGGCCGCGCGCTGGGCCGATCGCATCTCGGTCAACCTCGAGGCCCCGACCGACGCTCACGTTCACGCGCTCGCCAAGGAAAAGCACCTGACCGGCGACCTGCTCCCCAAGCTCGAGCTGGCGGGACGTCTCTTGAGAGAACGGCGTGCGGCAGGCACCACGACCCAGTTCATGGTGGGCGCGGCGGGCGAGCTTGACCGCGAGATTCTCGGTCTGGTCGCGCGACTGGAGAGTCGCCGTCTCCTTCACCACGCCCACTTCAGCGCGTTCCAGCCGGTCGTGGGGACACCGATGGAGGGACGCGAGGCCACGCCGGCGGCCCGCGAGCTGAGGCTCTATCAGGCCGAGCATCTCCTCCGGCAGTACGGCTTCAGCTGGGACGAGCTGCCCTTCGAGGGCGACGGCAACCTGCCCCTCGACGAGGATCCGAAGACCGCGTGGGCCTCGGCGCATCCCGAGCGTTTCCCGATCGAGGTCCAGACGGCGCCCTACGAGCTGCTGCTACGCGTGCCCGGCGTCGGCCCGAAAGCGGCGCGCACGATCCTCGCCGAGCGCCGTGGATCGATCTTTCGCGACGGGCGAGACCTCGCGCGCGCCGGCGTCGACGTCGTGCGCGCCGGTTACTTCCTGACCGTGCGCGGCCGTCGGCTGGCCACCGCGCTTGCGCCGCGCCAGCTTCGTCTCTTCGCGCCCGGCAAGCACCTCACGCAGGCGGCGTGGAAGACCTCGTCGCCTCCCTGCGCGTATCGCTGAATCAGCGCGCGCCGTCGAGCTGCTCGGCGAGGGCGGCGGGGTCGGTGACCGGAAGCTCGCAGGCGTAGTTGCGGCAGACGAACGCGGTGGCCTTGCCGTCGACGGGAGCGCGGCCTTCGAGGAGCGGCAGGCCGGCGCGTTGGGTCGCGTCGTCACCGACCGCGCCCGCCACCACCCGGTTCGGCAGGAAGCGGCCGAAGACCTCGGCGGCGAGCGGACGGAGCGTCTCGCGTGACGGTCCCACGAGGGCGACCTCGACGACGGGACCGATGTTGAAGTCGTGGGCGCAGAGGAAGCGGCCGAAGCCTGATGCATAGCGCGACATCAGGTCGCCCATCGGGCGCAACGCCGCCAGCGCTTTCGACTTGTACTCCGACTCACCCGTCAGGACTTCGAGCCGCAGCAGGGTCTCGATCGCCACCGAGCTGCCGCACGGCACCGCGTTGTCGAAGATGTTGCGTGGGCGGACGATCAGCCGCTCGTGGTCGGTCCCGGTGTCATAGAAGCCGCTGACCTCGTCGTCCCAGAACAGGCGCAGCATATCGTCGGCGAGGCCGCGCGCCTCGTCGAGCCAGCGGCGCTCGAACGTGGCCTCGTACACGTCGACCAGGGCCGCGGCGACCATCGCGTAGTCTTCGAGATACGCCTTGAGCTTGGCTTGGCCGTCCTTCCAGGTGCGGAGCAGCCGGCCGTCGGCACGCATCTCGCGCAGCACGAACTCCGCGTTCTTGACGGCGGCGGCGACGTAGTCGGCGCGATCGAGCGCCCGGCCCGCCTCGGCCAGAGCGCGACACGCCAGGCCATTCCACGACGCCAGCACCTTGTCGTCGCGCGCCGGGTGCACGCGTCGCTCGCGGACTTCGTACAGCTTGCGACGCGCGTCGGCAACGCGCTCGGGCACTGCCGCGTGCCCCTCGGGCGCGGGCTCGCCCGGCACCCACAGGATGTTCTTGCCCTCGAAGTTGGACCCGCGGTCCACGCACCAGTACGCGAGCGCCGGCGCGGCCTGATCGCGCCCGAGCACGTCGATGATCTCGTCAGCGGTCCACACGAAGAACTTGCCCTCGTGGCCCTCGGAGTCGGCGTCCTGCGCGGAGTAGAAGCCTCCGGCCGGATCGGTCATCTCGCGCAGGATGTAGTCGAGCGTCTCCTCGCAGATCCGCCGGTACTCGGCGTTGCCGAAGGCGAGCCAGGCGTGCAGGTAGAGCGACGCGAGCTGGCCGTTGTCGTAGAGCATCTTCTCGAAGTGCGGGACCAGCCACTCGGCATCCACTGAATAGCGGTGGAAGCCGCCGCCGAGTTGATCGTAGATGCCCCCGCGGGCCATGCGGGTCAGCGTGGTCTCGACGAGCTGGCGCGCGCGCGGGTTGCCGCTGCGCTTCCAGAACCGCAGCATGAACTCCCAGTTCATGGGCTGCGGGAACTTCGGCGCGCCCTCCCCTCCGCCGTGACGCTCGTCGGCCTGGGCCGAGAGCCCCTGGTACGCGGCGAACAGCACCTCGTCGGTGAGCAGCGTCGCCGCCTGGCGTAGCTTCTCGCCACGGTTCAGCTCCGCGGCGATCTGCGTCGACGAGGTCACCACCTCGTCGCGGCGGGTGCGCCACGCCTCGGCGATCGAGTGGAGCAGCCGCGGAAAGCCCGGCAGCCCGTGACGGTCGGCCGGCGGGAAATACGTGCCGCCGTAGAAGGGCGCGCCCTCGGGAGTGAGGAACACCGTCATCGGCCAGCCGCCGTGGCCGGTCATCGACTGCACGGCCTGCATGTAGATCTGGTCGACGTCGGGCCGCTCCTCGCGGTCCACCTTGACGTTGACGAAGTGACGGTTCATGACCTCCGCGATCGCGTCGTTCTCGAACGATTCCCGCTCCATCACGTGGCACCAGTGACAGGCCGAGTAGCCGACGGAGAGCAGGATGGGCTTGTCTTCGGCCCGCGCGCGCGCGAACGCCTCGTCGCCCCACGCGTACCAGTCGACGGGGTTGTGGGCGTGCTGGAGCAGATACGGACTGGTTTCGCGGGCGAGACGATTGGTCACGGGAGTCTCCCGAGCGCTTACCGCGTGAACGGCAGCGCCGACACCTTGGCCGGCAGATTCGTCTCTCCGTCGCGGACGGTCACCGCCGTTCCCGGCTCGGCGTGCTGGCGACGCACGAAGGCGAGCGCGATCGGGCGCTTCAGGCCGAACGACCATGTGGCCGTGGTCACGCGGCCGACCTCGGCGTCTCCCGCGACGACCGCGGCGCCATGGCGTGGCGACGTGTCTCCGTCCAGCACGAGGCCGCACAGGTGGCGGTTGACGTGGCCGCGATCGCGGATGCGCACCACGACTTCCTGGCCGATGTAGCAGCCCTTCGAGTAGGAGACCCAGCGCTCGATGGGGATCTCGGGCAGCAGCACGGTGTCGTCGACGTCGTGGCCGAGATACGGGGTGCCGGCCTCGATGCGCAGCGACTCGTGAGCCCGCGCGCCGACCGGCCGCGCGCCCGCGGCCAGCGCCGCTCCCCACACGCGCGGACCGTCGGCGATCGCGCTGACCAGCCAGACCTCGGATTCACCGGTCTCCCCGCCACCGCGAACGAGACGCACGTCGACGTCCCCGAGCCGCGCCGCCACGTGAGACCACGCGCTTTCCGGCGGGGCGGTGCCCGTCAACCGCTCGGCCAGCGCCGGGGCTTCCGGCCCGGAGAGCATCAGCATCGACATCTCGCCGGTCGCCTCCCTGAAGTAGGCCTTCTCCGAGAAGAGATATTTGTCCAGCGCCTCGTTGGTCTTGGCCGCCGCGCCTCCCGGTGTCACCACGTAGATACGGTCGTCGAGGACCCAGAGCAGCAGCAGCGTCTGCACCTTGCCGTGGACGTCGAGGAACGCGGCCTGACATCCCTGCCCCGGAGCCAGCGACTTGACCTCGTTGCTGAGCATCGCGTGCAGGAACGCGGCGCGATCGCGGCCGGTCACCTCGAGCACGCCGAGGTTGCAGTGATCGATGAGGCCGACGGCCCGCCGGGCCGCCTCGTACTCGGCGGCGGCATCCCCGTAGGCCTCGGGCAGCTCGATACCGCACGGTGTGACGAAGGTGGCGCCGGCGGCGACGTGGAGGTCGTGCAAGGGGAATCGCTGGGGCATGGCGCCATTCTAAACCCCCCAGCGGCGGCCGCGCTGCCCCCACGTGCTAGACTGCGCCCGGTGCGGACGCCGGATCGCCCCACGATCAGGAAATTCCAGAAGCGGTTGCTCTCCTGGTATGCGACGCACGGCCGCGATCTCCCCTGGCGCCGCACGCGTGATCCGTATCGCGTGCTCGTGTCCGAGGTCATGCTCCAGCAGACCCAGGTCGACCGGGTGATCCCGAAGTACCGCGAGTTCCTGCGCACGTATCCGACGCTCGAGCGCTTGGCTGACGCCGAAGCGCAGGATGTGCGACGGCTCTGGTATCCACTTGGATACAACGCCCGGCCGTTCCGCCTGCACCAGATCGCGCGCGAGACGATGGCCAGCTACGGCGGCCGATTGCCCGATCGCGACGAAGACCTGCGTCGCCTGCCCGGCGTGGGCCGTTACACGGCGGGCGCGGTGCTCGCGTTTGCGTACGGCCGCGACGTCGCCGTGCTCGACACCAACGTGCGCCGCGTGCTCACCCGCGTGTTCCTGGGCGCCCGTCGCGCCGCGCGGGCGCGCACCCGTGGAGAGCGCGCCTTCTGGGATCTGGCGGAGGCGCTGGTTCCGCGCGGCCGCGGCTACGACTTCAACCAGGCGCTCATGGACTTCGGCGCCACCTGGTGCTCGCCGCGCAAGCCCAAGTGCGCGCCGTGCCCCATGCGGGGCTTCTGCGCGAGCTACCCGTTCGCGGAGCGCTCGTGATCCTCGGAGCGCGCCTCCGGAGGATCGAGAGTCGCCACGGCTTGGCCGCCGCGATCTGGCGTCGCGTCACGACGCACTGAGCGGAGCGCCCATGCCGTTGGTCATCGAGGTCACGGCCGCGCTGATTCGAGACGCCGATGGTCGCTACCTGATCACCCAGCGGCGCCGCGGCTCGCATCTCGAAGGACTGTGGGAGTTCCCCGGCGGCAAACGGAATGCGGGCGAAGAACTGACGGCGTGCCTGGCGCGCGAGTTGACCGAAGAGCTGGGCGCCCGCTTCACGGTCGGCGAGTTGGTCGACACGATCCGCTGGGACTATCCCGACCGCGCGATCGTGCTCCACTTCTATCGCTGCCGCCTGGCCTGGGGAACGATCGCACCCCAGGAATCCCAGGCCATGGCGTGGGTCGCGCCGTCGGATCTTTCGCGCTACGATTTTCCGCCCGCGGACCGCGAGCTGATCGTCCGGCTCGCCACCTCCGCGTGACCAGGGAGGACGTGACATGGCGCCGACGCTGATCCGCGAGCTGTACGACTACCATCGCTGGGCCAATCGTCGATTGTTCGACGTGGCCGCCGGCCTCGGCGACGCGGTGACGCTGGACATGGGCAAGCACTGGAGCGTGCGCACCGTGAAGGGGATGTTCGCCCACCTCTGCGCGGCGGACACGATCTGGCTGGCCCGCTGGACGGGAACGGCGCCAGGTCGACTGCCCGTCGACGCCGATTTCCCCACGATGGCCGACCTGCGCGCCCACTGGGACCAGATGGAAGCGCAACAGCGCGCGTTCGTCGAGGGACTGGACGAGGCCGCGCTCACCAGGCCGGTGACTTACAAGAACGCGACCGGCGGAGAATCGTCAGCCCCGCTCGGTCCCCTGCTCCAGCACGTGGTCAACCACGCAACCCACCACAGAAGCGAGCTGGCCACCATGATCACGCTGATCAGCGCCTCGCCCCCCGACACCGGCATCGCCACCTACCGCACCACGGTCGCGAAGAGCTGAGCCGGATCTAGACGGAGGCCATCACCGAGCCGGACACCGGTACGAGCCTGCGGTTGACCGGGTCGGCGGACAGCGCGAACTCTTCGAGTGTCACGGCGCCGAGCAGCGACGGTCCGCCCGCGGGGCCGATGAGGCAGATCGTGGGCAGTTCCTCACCCGCGAGTGACACGAGCACCAGTGTGATCGGCCAAGTCTCCTCGTGACCGTCGGCGAACCGCACTCGCCGCTCCGAAATGGCGGAGGCGCCAAGCGTCTCAATCGTTTCCCGCGGTAGCGTTGTCCACGTCGCGCCGGTGTCGACGAGAACGGGAACGATCGCCGTGCGCTCACGATCACTGACGCTGAGGAATGTCGCCTCGACGTGAAAGGTCCCCATATGCATCCTCCGAGCGGATCGTCGCATCCGCTCTTCACGCGCGTCAATGCCGCAAATCAGATACACCACGCCGATCGCGCACCGGCTTCCTCAAGCGGTGGGGGGTATCGGGCCGGGGAGCGCGAGGGGGCGTCAGCCCCTTCGCTCAGATCCCGCGCTCGCTCCCCCCGATGTCAATACAAATGGCAGGCGGTGAAGTGGGCGGGCTTGACCTCGCGCCAGGTCGGCTCTTCGGTGCGGCAGTGGGGCATGGCTTTGGGGCAGCGCGGGTGGAAGCGGCAGCCCGTGGGCGGATTCATCGGGTTGGGGATCTCGCCCGAGAGCACGATGCGCTGGCGGCGGGCCGACGGGTGGAGCGGGAGCGCCGCCGACAGCAGCGCCTGCGTGTACGGATGGAGCGGATCTCCGTAGACGGCGTCGCACGTTCCCCTCTCGACGAGGCGCCCGCAGTACATCACCGCGAGCTTGGTGCTGAGGTAGCGTGCGGCGGCCAGGTCGTGGGAGATCATCACGTAGGCCAGACGCAGCCGCTCCTGCAGGTCCTTGAGCAGGTTCAGGATCTGGGCGCGGATGGAGACGTCGAGCGCGGACACCGGCTCGTCGAGGATGATCAGCTTCGGATACGTCACCAGCGCCCGGGCGATGGCGATCCGCTGGCGCTGGCCGCCGCTGAACTCGTGGGGATAGAGGCCGGCGCTGCCGCGCTTGAGCCCCACCAGCTCCAGCGCTTCCGCGACCCGCTCGCTCTTGGCGACCCCGCCGTCGTCGCGCGGCAACGGCTCGGCCACGATGTGCTGGACGCGCATGCGCGGGTTGAGCGAGCTGTAGGGATCCTGGAACACCGCCTGCACCGAGCGGCGATACCGCGCGCGATCGTCGCGGGCGAAGGCGGACATGTCCTTGTCGTCGAAGCGCAGCGCTCCGGCGGTGGGACGCTCGAGCAGGAGGAACAGCTTGGCCAGCGTGGTCTTGCCGGAGCCGGACTCCCCCACGATCCCGAGCGTCTCGCCCTCGGCCACGCCCACGCTGACGCCGTCGACGGCCTTGACCCAGCCGCGCACGCCGCCGACCCCGAAGCCGCCGGCCACCGGAAAGTGCTTCTTCACGTCGACCGCTTCGAGGATCACGCCGCCGCCACCCAGCAGTGAGCGGTGTGCCCTTCCGAGACGTTGACGGCGGATGGATACGCTTCGTCGCAGACGAGCTGGCGCTTCGGACAGCGCGGGGCGAACGGACAGCCGGGGGGCAGCGTGGCCAGGTCGGGCGGCTGACCGCCGATCTCGACCAGCCGTTCGGCCCTGAGGTCGACGTCGGGCAGGCAGCGCAGGAGCGCCTGGGTGTAGGGATGGGCCGGCTTGTCGAAGACCTCCAGGGTGCTGCCCATCTCCACGATGCGCCCCGCGTACATGACGGCCACCCGGTCGGCGTTGGCGGCCACGATCCCGAAATCGTGGGTGACCAGGATGACGGCCACCCCCGACGCCCGCTGGACTTCCTTGAGCAGCTCCAGATACTGAGCCTGAATGGTGACGTCGAGCGAGGTGGTGGGCTCGTCGGCGATGAGCAGGCGCGGCGCGCACGACATCGCGATCGCGCTCGACACGCGCTGGCGCATCCCGCCGCTGAGCTGGTGCTGGAACTGGCCGAGGCGGGCGGCGGCGCCGGGAATCCGCAATCGCGAGAGCGCATCGACAACCCGGTCTCTCAGCGACGAGCCGCGCAGTCCCTGATGGAGCTTGACCACCTCGCTCACCTGGGTGCCGATGGTCAGCGCGGGGTTGAGCGAGGTCATGGGGTCCTGCAGGACCATCGCGATCTGCTTGCCGCGCACGTGCCGCATCTGCCCCGGCGACTTCCGCAACAGGTCCTCGCCGTCGAGCAGCACCCGGCCGCCCACGATGCGCCCGGCGGGCTCGGGGACCAGCCGGACCAGCGACAGGCACGTGACGGATTTGCCGGACCCGGACTCGCCGACCAGCGCGAGCGTTTCCCCGGCGTCGAGCGTGAAGCTCACGCCGTCCACCGCCCGCGTGACCCCGCGCCGGGTGAAGAAATGCGTCTTCAGATTTTCGACGACGAGCAGCGGCGACGACGCGGCCATCGGGCGGGCGCGCCCTACCCTTTGTCCAGCGTGCGGATCTCGGTGTTCATCGGCACGTCGGAGCGGCGATGCTCCGCGCACCAGCGGCCGGTGTCCCAGTAGTCGCCGCGCACCGCGCGCTGGGCCTGCGCTTCCAGGTGCTCGTTCCACTCGCCGAGGTCGTAGCCGTACCATGGCATCTCCGGCCTCAGCGCGGGCAGCCCCAGCTCGTCCCAGATCTTCCGCGCCGCTTCCATGTACTCGCGCTTGGGCAGCGAGATCGGCGGGAAGGTTTCCTTGAGCACGGCGTTGATCAGGACCGCGGAATCCTCGTGGTCGAGCATGCTGCGCGGGCCGTGGCCCTCGTCCTTGTGCGCCAGGATCTGCACGTCGCGGTGGGGCTTGCACCGATAGGACATGGCCCAGAAGATCGCGTCGCTGTTGTCGGCGTCGATGTCGCTGTCGACGGCGACGATCCATTTGCCCTCGGCCCGGCGGAACGACGCGACCCCGTAGAGGGCGCGCCAGATCTCGGTCGGGGCCACGCCCTTGGCGAACTGGATCACGATCAGCTTGTGCAGCGAGGTCAGGGGCTCGTGGGTCACCACCTTCTCGACGCCCCGGATGCCCAGGTGGTCGCGCAGGTGGATCATCTGGGCCGCCTCGTAGGCCGGCCGCTTGATGCAGCTCGACTCGCTCGGCGTCACCTGACTCACCCACGAGGTCAGCACCGCCTGCGTGCGGCGGGTGATCGCGGTCACGTCCATGTAGCCGTTGTATTCCTGGAGATTGACGTGGCCGTGCGATTCGCCGAACGGCGCCTCGGGCTCGAGCCACTCGGTGCTCACGTAGCCCTCGACCACGATCTCGGCCTCGGCGGGCACCAGCAGGTCGACGGTCTTGGCCCGCACCACGTTCAGCGGATGGCCGGTGAGTCCGCCGGTGACGTGCAGCTCGTCGACGGTCTCCGGCAGCTTCTGCACGGCGGTGAACGAGACGGCCGGCGGGCAGCCGAGCACGACCGCGCACGGCATCGGCTTGCCCAGCGCCTTCCACTTGAGCCAGTGCAGATAGCCGCCCGTCCGCAGCTCGATCGACGTGTTCATGCCGAGCCGGTCGGGCGCCTTGAGCTGACCTCGATAGTTACCCATGTTCTGGACGCCGGTCTCCGGGTCCTTGGTGATGTAGTGGCTGGAGCTCGTATAGGGCGCATTGTCCCAGCCCGGCGTCGAGATCGGCACGGGAATCGCGTCGAGCCCGTGCCCGCTGGTCAGGGCCGCTCCCGTCCAGACGATCTCGTGGCAGGGCGCGTCCTCGACGAGACGGGGCGCGATCGGGTGGCTCATCGCGCGGATCCACGTGTCGCGGATCTCGCCGATCGCGCACTGCATGCCCAGCGAGTAGATCGCGCGGTTGCCCGCGAGCCCGCAGACCAGCACGGGGATGTCGTACGCCCGCCCCTTGCTGTCGGTGACGTTGGTGAACAGGAACGCGCGGCGGTCCTCCTCGCGAATGCCCCCGCGGAACTGCCAGCGCACGAGCGGGTGCATCTCGGTGTCCTTGTTGATCGGGCGGTCGACGACGATCAGCAGGCCGGCCCGGCGCAGCGCCTCGATGTGATCGTGGAGGTCGGGATAGCCGCGCGGCCGCGTGGCCGCCGGAGTCTCGGCGATGGTGGCCATCATGTCCTCTCTAGCGTCCGTCGGCGGTGGCCGCGCCCGGCACGGGAGCGGGGCCAAGGATCGCGGCCGGTTCTTCGGCCGCCGCGCTGCCGCCGAGCTGGCGCAGCCGCGGGTCCAGGTGATCGCGCAGCCAGTCGCCCATGAGGTTCACGGCCAGCACGGTCAGGAGCATCGCGAGTCCCGGGAACAGCGTGATCCACCAGGCCGTGGCGATGAAGCCGCGCCCGTCGGCGATCATCAGCCCCCAGGCCGGAGCCGGCGGCGGCACGCCCACGCCCAGGAAGCTCAGCGTGCCCTCGAGCAGGATCACGTAGCCGACCTGGAGCGTCGAGATCACCAGCAGCGTGGGAGTCACGTTGGGCAGGATGTGACGGGCGATGATCCACGCGCTGGAGCGCCCGGCCACCACGGCCAGGGCCACGAAGTCCTGCTCCTTGATGCCGAGCGTCTCGCCGCGGATCTGCCGGGCGAAGCGCGGCCACAGGAGCAACGCGATCACCAGGATGACGTTGCGGAAGCTCGGCTCGGACACCGCCACCAGCACCACCGCGATCAGGATCGTGGGCAGCGAGAGCGCGATGTCGGTCACCCGCATGAGGATCGCGTCGGTAACGCCGCCGCGATAGCCGGAGATCAACCCCACCAGCGTGCCGAGCGTACCTGACACCACGATGGCCACCAGCGACACCAGCAGCGAGATGCGGCTGCCGTAGATGATCCGGCTCAGCACGTCGCGCCCGAAGCGATCGGTCCCCAGCGGATGCTCGGCCGTACCGCGCTCCATCCACACCGGTGGGATCAGCTTCGCGGTGATGTCGCCCTCGGTCGGACTCTGGGGCGCCAGGAACGCGGCGAACACGGCGGCCACGACGAGCGCCCCCAGGATCGTCAGAGGAAACCACGGCAGGTCGTGGCTACGCACGCGCATGGCGGATCCTCGGATTCAAGTAGCTGTAGAGCATGTCGACCATGAGGTTGCCGACGAGATAGAGCGCGCTGAGCACGAGGACTCCGGCCTGGACGATGGGGTAGTCGCGGGTCGTGATGGATTCCAGGATCAACCGGCCCAGGCCCGGCCACGCGAACACCGTCTCGGTGACGACCGCCCCGCCCAGGAACTGCACGAAGAGCAGGACCGCGAACGTGATGACCGGGAGCAGCGCGTTCTTGAGCCCGTGCTTCCAGAGCACGACCTGCTCGTGCAAGCCCTTGAGCCGCGCGAACTTGATGTAGTCGGAGTTGAGCACCTCGAGCATCGCCGAGCGCGTGAGGCGCAGGATGGCCGCCGAGGTGAAGTAGCCCAGCGTGAAGGCGGGCAGGATCAGGCTCGACGGACCGCCGCGCCCTCCCGCCGGGAGCAAGCCCAGGATGACGGCGAAGAACAGGATCAGCATGAGCCCGAGCCAGAACGCGGGCATGGACTGGCCGAGGACCGCGAAGACCCTGGCCCCGGTGTCGATCGCGCTGCCCCGGCGCACCGCCGAGTACATGCCGAGGGGAACCCCGAGCAGCACGCTCATGACCATCGCCACGAACCCCAGCTCGACGGTCGCGGGCAGGCGCTCCCAGATGTGCTCGGTCACGGGGCGGCGGGTGAGGATCGAGCTTCCGAAGTCGCCGAGCGCGATGTTCCTCACGTAGATCGCGTACTGGACGAGCAGCGGGCGGTCCAGGCCGAGATGATGGGTGAGAATCTGCTGATCGCGCTCGGTGGCGTTGACGTCGAGGAGCAGGTTGATGGGATTGCCGGACAGACGCGTCAGTACGAACACGATGCTGACGACCACCAGCATGCTCAGGAGGGTCTGGAATACGCGCCCGACCAAGTACCGCCACATACCGGGTGCGCTATCCTAACCCAGCATGGAGGGACACACCATGATCCGTTGCCGCCGATGGCTAGGCCTCCTGGCCGTGCTGCTGCTCGTGCTCGCGTGGTGCGGCCAGGCCGCCGCCGCCCCGGAAGGTCAGCTGACCTGGGCCGTGCACACGACGCTGGTGCCGGCCTGGTTCGACCCCGTCGAGATGCCGAGCGTGATCACGCCGTTCATGATTCTGTACGGCCTCCACGACGCGGTCGTGAAGCCCATGCCGGGCCAGCCCCTGGCGCCGAGCCTGGCCGAGTCGTGGAACACGTCGAAGGATGGGCTCGTCTACGAGTTCGTGCTGCGCAAGGGCGTGCGCTTCCACAACGGCGATCCCGTCACCGCCGAGGACGTGAAGTTCTCGTTCGAGCGCTACCGTGGAGTCTCGGCCAAGCTGCTCAAGGACCGCGTGGCCGCGGTGGAGACGCCCGACCCCTCGCGGGTGAGGTTCCGGCTGAAGGCGCCGTGGCCCGACTTCATGATGTTCTACTCGAGCGCCACCGGCAGCGGCTGGGTCATGCCGAAGAAGTACATCGACAAGGTCGGCGAGGAGGGCTTCAAGAAGGCCCCGGTCGGCGCCGGCCCGTACAAGTTCGTCTCCTCCACCCCCGGCGTCGAGCTGGTCCTCGAGGCCTTCGACGGCTACTGGCGCAAGGTCCCCAACGTCAAGCGCCTGGTCTTCCGCGTGATCCCCGACGAGACCACGCGCCTGGCCGCGCTCAAGCGCGGCGAGGCCGACATCGCGTACGCGATGAGCGGCGAGATCGGGCGGGAGATCCAGCGCACCGCCGGACTCACCCTCAGGCCGACGATCATCCAGTCCACCCACTTCGCGTTCTTCGCCGACCAGTTCGATCCCAAGTCGCCCTGGCACGACCGCCGCGTGCGGCTGGCCGCCAACCTGGCGATGGACCGCAACGCGATCAACCAGGCCATCTCGCTGGGCAATTCGAGGATCACGGGCAGCGTCATCCCGAGCACGTTCGACTTCTACTGGCAGCCGCCGGCCATCCCTCGCGATCCCATCAGGGCCAAGCAGCTGCTGGCCGAAGCCGGGTATCCCAATGGTCTGGACGGCGGCGACTACAACTGCGACGTGGTGGCGTGCACGACCGGCGAGCCCGTCGTCAACGACTTCAAGAGCGTGGGCATCGCGCTCAAGATCCGCCCGCTGGAGCGGGCCGCGTTCTTCAAGGGGTTCTCCGAGAAGAAGCTCAAGAACGTCATCCACGTCTTCGGCGGCGTGTTCGGCAACGCGGCCACCCGGCTGGAAGCGTTCGTGGTCAGCGGCGGGACGTACGCGTACGGCGCCTACCCTGATCTCGACGGGCTCTTCCGCGACCAGGCCGCCGAGCTGGATCGCGCCAAGCGCGAGACGCTCCTACAGCGCATGCAGCAGATCGTCCACGAGCGCGCGATGTTCGCGCCGATCTACGAGCTGGCGTTCATCAACGGCGTCGGCCCACGCGTGGAGGAAGCGGGCCTCGGCTTGATCGCCGGCTACGCCTACTCGGCGCCCTACGAAGACCTCAAGATCAAAGGCAAATAAGGAGAGCAATACCCATGGCTAAGCTCGAAGGGAAAGTGGCGCTGGTCACCGGATCGGGGCGGAACATCGGACGCGCGACCGTGTTGAAGCTCGCCGCCGAGGGCGCCAACGTGATCGTGAACTCGCGCTCGAACCACCAGGAAGCCGACGCGGTCGCCAACGAGGCGCGGGCCCTCGGCGTCAAGGCGCTCGCCCTCATCGCCGACGTGGCCAAGAAGTCCGAGGTCGACCGCATGCTGTCGCGCGCCATGTCGGAGTTCGGCCGCGTCGACATCCTGATCAACAACGCGGCCATCCGTCCGCACAAGGCCTTCACCGAGCTGACGCTGGAGGACTGGGAAGAAGTGCGCGGGGTCGTCCTCGACGGCGCCTTCTACTGCACCCGCGGCGTCATCGAATCGATGGTGAAGAACAACTACGGACGCATCCTGTTCTTCACCGGGGAAGGCGCGTTCCAGGGGGCGCCCAAGCGCGGCCACGTCTCCGCGGCCAAGATGGGCCTGGTCGGCCTGGCCCGCAGTCTGGCCAACGAGTTCGCCCCCCACAACATCCGGGTCAACGTGGTGTGCCCGGGCAGCATCGATACTTCCCGAGCCAATCCCCAGTGGTACGCGGGCCGCGCCCCCACCGCCTCCGGCATCCCGCTCGGCCGCCAGGGCACGTCGGACGAGATCGCCGCGACGTGCCTGTTCCTGGTCACCGACGACAGCGGCTTCATCACCGGCCAGA
The DNA here is from genome assembly GCA_035317605.1 of Candidatus Acidiferrum sp. Lineage (GTDB taxonomy): Bacteria > Methylomirabilota > Methylomirabilia > Rokubacteriales > CSP1-6 > DATHGT01. The sequence goes on from DATHGT010000392.1 coordinate 38,379, forward strand.
CCATCCACGCCAACGGAGGCGTCGCCGCGTACTGATCCGCCGATGAACGAGCATCTGGCCATTCTCGAAGAGGGGGTCGACGCGTGGAACCGTTGGCGGGCTGGGCATCCCGATGTCCGGCCCGCCTTCACGGATCTGGTGCTCGCGAACCGCGACTTCCGAGGCTACGACTTTCGGGGGACGAGCTTCCTGCGCGTCCTGCTCAACGACTCGGATCTACGCGGCGCCGACTGTGAAGGGGCGAGGTTCGATGAGTCGCGGCTGATCAACGTCGATCTGCGGCAAACGCGAATGAAAGCGTGCAGCCTCCTCGGCGCGACGTTGTCGCACGCGAAGCTCGCCGGGCTCGATCTCACGCTCACCAACTTCAGCGACGCCGACTGCTGGGACGCCGACTTCAGCGGCGCCGATCTCTCGGGGGCGACGATGCAGCGGGCGAAGCTCAACGACGCCAAGCTGGTGGCCACGACCCTGCACCGTACCGATATGACGAGCGCGATCCTTCACATGGCCGATCTGTCTCACGCCGACCTGAGGGAAGCCGAGCTGTCGGTGGCCCAGCTCATCGCGGCCACCGCGCGCGATGCCAACTTCACCGGGGCCTCGCTGCAGGTCGCGATCGTCGTCAATTGCGACTTCACCGGTGCGACGCTGTCCGGGGCGCGCATTTTTGGCCTCTCGGCTTGGAACGTGGAGCTCGCCGGCGCCAAGCAGGAAGACATGATCATCACGCGCGACAGCGAGCCGGCCATCACGTGTGACGACATCGAGATCGCGCAATTCCTCTATTTGTTGCTCGAAAACAAGAAAATCCGGAAGGTGATCGACGGTGTGACCTCGAAGGTCGTGCTGATCCTCGGCCGCTTCACGGAGGAGCGCAAGGCTGTCCTCGATGCGATCCGCGCCGCGCTCCGGAAGCTCGACTACACGCCGGTGCTCTTCGACTTCGACAAGCCCGCGAGCAAGGACCTGACGGGAACGGTGGAAACGCTGGCCCGCATGGCGAAGTTCATCATCGCGGACCTCACGGATCCCAGCAGCATCCCTCACGAGCTCGCGACGATCATTCCCTCCCTGCGCACGACGCCCGTCCTGTCGATCAAGCACGAGGGCTCTCCCGCCGGCTACGTCATGTTCGACGACTACGCGGTGGCGTACGAACGGTGGGTGCTGCCGACGAAGACGTACGGCGACACCCCTTCGCTGATCGCGTCGCTGCCGGCGCTGATCAAGCCGGCCGAGCAGATGGCGGCGAAGCTGCGCACGCCGCGCTGAGACGAGCTCCTCAGCGCAGGTAGTCGCGCTGCCGGCGGTCGTAGTCGTACCGCTTCAGCGCGACGCGCAGGAGCTCGTCGGAGGCCACGCGGACGCCGGCCAGGCTACGCGTGACGCCGCCGCATGGCGGCGATCCCCGCGACAAGGAGCAGCGCGACCATCACGGCCCAGCCGAAGGACGACATCGTCGGGATCGGAACCACCGTGCCGGGCGCCAGGATCGTCGTCGGGTCGTTCGCGGTGGCGTTCGCGGTGTTGACCTCGCCACCGCCCGAGACCGTCGCCGAGTTGATGACGCTCGACGGGGCGTTGGTGGCCACGTTCACGGTCAGCGTGATGACCGGATAGCTGGCGCCCGCCGCGAGGACGTCGCTGCGCGTGCACGGCCCGCTCGGCTGCGTGCAGCTCCAGCCCGTACCGCTGATCGCCGTCGCGGTCAGCCCGATCGGTATGGTCTCCGTCACCGTCACGGTTCCGCTCGTCGGGCCCGTTCCGCCATTGCTCACCGTGATCGTGTAGGTGGCGCCCGTCTGCCCGGGCGTGAAGTTCCCGGCATGCGTCTTGGCGATGGTCAGATCCGCG
>DATHGT010000393.1:0-6361 GCA_035317605.1 Candidatus Acidiferrum sp.
GCGGCCTGCTCGTGGCCGACAACGGCGTCTACGGCGACCGCATCGCGCGCATCGCCCGCGCCCACGGGATCACGTCGCACGTGCTGAAGTACGACATCTGGAAGCCGGTCGATCCCGGTGACGTCGAGCGCGCGCTCGCCGACCATCCCGAGCTGTCTCACGTGGCCGTCATCCACCACGAGACCACCACGGGCATCTTGAATCCTGTCGCCGAGATCGCGCGCGTGGCCGCGCGCCACCACCGGAGCGTGATCATCGACGCCATGTCGTCGCTCTTCGGCGAGACGCTCGACGTCACTCAGCCCGCGATCGACTTCGTCACCGCCAGCGCCAACAAGTGTCTGCAGGGCGTGCCAGGCGTCTCGTTCGTGCTGGCGCGCCGGAGCGCTCTCGACGCTCTCGAGGGACGCCCCCTGCGCAGCGTCTATCTCGATCTCCACGGTCACTATCGGAGCCAGGAGTCGGACAACACCCCGTTCACTCCGGCCGTGCAGGTGCTCCACGCCATGGAGCGGGCGCTGATCGAGCTGGACAAGGAAGGCCCGGCGACGCGCGTGGCGCGCTATGCCGAGAACGCGCGGGTGCTGCGCGAGGGCCTCGCGAGCCTCGGCCTCGAGATCCTCACCCCCGCGGGCGCGCGCGGTAACGTGCTGACCACGTTCAGCCTGCCGCGCGGCGTGACGTACCCCGCGCTCCACGACGCGATGAAGCGCCGCGGCTACGTCATCTACGCGGGCCAGGGCGAGATCGCGACGTACGGCTTCCGGGTGGCCAACATGGGCACGCTGACCCCGAGCGATATGGCCGAAGTGGTGGCCGCCTTCGCCGCGAGCTTCGAGGAGCTGCGACGATCATGAGGGCCGCCTGAAGGAGGACGCCGTGGCCAAGATCGATCTCGACAAGTTCAGGCTGCGCCGGTTCGTCGAGCGGCTGGTCGACATGAGAGAGATGGAGGTTCACGACGAGCCCGTGCCGTTGACGCGGCTGAGCGAGATCATCGAGGGCACGCCCAAGGGCGTCCTCTTCCGTCAGGCCGGACCCGAGAGGCTCGAAGTCGCGGCCAAGGTCGCGGGCGGACGGGCGCGCATCGCCGCCGCGTTCGACACCACCGTCGCCGAGCTGCCCGACGTCTACTATCAGCGTCTGAACACACCGCAGGAGATCGTCGAGATCTCGTCGGGCGACGCGCCCGTCCACGAGATCGTGCTCAGTGGAGACCGGGTCGACCTCACGAAGCTGCCCTTTCATCCCCAGCACGAGTTCGACGGCAGCTGCTACATCTCCTCGGGGATCGACTACACGGTGGATCCGAAGACGGGGCGGACCAACGTCGGGAGCCGGCGGCTGAGCCTGCGCAATCGCCGGGAGACCGGGACCAACGTCACCTCGCCGTCCGATCTCAAGCGCATCTACCAGGCCTGCGTCGCGCGCGGCGAGCGGCTGCCGATCACGTTCACGATCGGCGCGCATCCGCTCGACCTGCTCGCCGCGACCAGCCGTATGCCCGGCGACGAGCTTGGCCTGATCGCTCGGTTTCGCGGAGAGCCCGCGGCCGTCGTCAAGAGCGTCACCAACGACATCCGGGTCCCCGCCGACGCGGAGGTGATCCTGGAGGGCTATCTCGACGAGCGCGGCTACGTCGAGCCCGAGGGCCCGTACGGCGAGTACATGGGCTACTACGGCGCCATCCACATGGATCCGATCTTTCACTGCACGGCCATCGCCATGCGCCGCGACGCGATGTACCAGACGCTGCTCCACGGCTCGGCGTTCGAGCTCGAGCAGAGCGACGCCGCCTGCATCAGCGCGATGCGCGCCGAGGCCGAGGCCATGCGGATCCTGCGCGCGACCGTGCGCGAGCCCGTCGCCGTCTACCTGCGCCAGACCTCGGGCGGGGCCAACACCCTGCGTGTCTCGATCCGCCAGCGGACAACCGGCGAGGCGCGCGCCGCCATCGACGCGCTCTTCAAAGGCATGACGCGCCTCAAGCACGTCTTCGTGTTCGACGACGACGTCGACATCACCGACGACCGCCAGGTCGATTGGGCGTTCGGCACCCGGTTCCAGGCCGATCAGGACCTCGCGGTCTTCCTGGGCATGCCGGGCATGACCATGGACCCGTCACTCGACGGCCGGCGCACCGGCGCCAAGGCCGGCTTCGACTGCACGCGTCCCGTGGGCCGCGAGGGACAGATCCCGTGGACCCGCTGCGCGGCCAAGGTCTTCAAGGAGCGCCCGCGCGGCACCACGGTCGAGCAGGCGCTCGAATCGGGTCCTCTGTTCTATTCCCAGATCGTCGAGTCGCTGGGCAGCGACGACGGCCGCGAGATCGCCTGCGCCCTGGATGAACTACGCCAGCAGGGCAAGCTCAGCCGCGACCGCGACGGCCGCTACCACCTGGCCACCGCGCCGCCCGGCTCGACGGGAATCATCGGTGAGCTGTACCACGACCCCAACGAGGGCACCTGATGTCGACGACGCTGGACGCGGATCTCCGGACGCTGGACGCGGCGCCGGAGCCCAGCGCCCAGGAAAAACAGGCGATGCTCCACCTGAGCAACGCCTCGCACGCGGTCAATCACTTCCAGAACCAGATGATGGCCATGCTCTATCCCTCGATCATGGCCGAGCTGGGGTTGAGCTACACGGCGGTCGGCGCGCTCGCGGCCGTGTGCTCGGTGCTCAACAGCGTCTGCCAGGGCGTGTACGGGTTCCTCACACCGTTCGTCTCCCGCTGCAGGCGGGCGTCCTGATGACGGCCATCAGCGACGCCGCGACCGACGAGGACCGCGATGCCGCGTTCAGCCTGTACTTCCTCCTCGGCTTCCTCTCCCAGCCGTTCTGGGTGCTGCTGACCGGGCACCTGATGGACCGCGCGGGCTTCGCCACCGCGCTGACGATCCTGAGCGTGACCTACATCGCCGGCATCGTCATCGTGTCGTTCATGAAAGACGAGCGAGCCCGGGAAGTTACCGCGTCGTAACGCTGCGACGGACGATCTCGATCGGACCCTGGGGACCCCACGCGAACTCGGACTCGCCGCGGCCGGTCCAGCGGTCGTCGGCCGTGCGAGCGAGCGTGAGCTGCTGGGCCCCGGACAGCGTGGTGGCGTGGAGCAGCAGCGTGAGGTTGCCGTTGACGTAGCCGAGCCAGCCTTCCGCGTTCGCCGACACCGGCGCGCCCGCGACGGTCGAGGTGAGCACGCCGGACAGGCCGGGACGCCGGCGGCCGAGCACCTGGACGGGGCCGAGATAGACCCCCGCGTAGTCCCCGAGCTCGAGCTGCTCGACGATGACGAGCCGCGCGGGCGCTCCGCCCCACGTGCCCGTCCACGTCCCCCGAAGGTCCGGCACCGCGGTCACGGGTGGCGGGGCCGCCAGATCCACGGGGCGGGCGCATCCGGAGAGCGCGATGACCAGGAGCAGGGCGGCACGACCGACGAGCTGACGCATCGAAGCGAGTGTACCTCGGGCGCCCGCACGCACTCTTGCGCTCGGCGCGGGGACGTCGCAGTATCGCCCCAGCCTCGCTTCGAGGAGGAGGATCCCATGACCACGTTCGTGAAGAGGCTCGCCATCGTCGTCGCGCTCCTCGCCGTCTCCGTCGCCGCGGCCCTGATCCCCGCCTCCGCGGCGGGGAAGCTGAGCCTGTGGCGACTGAAGACCTACATCCCGCCCGCCGACAAGATCCTGGACGCCAACGCGCAGGAGTGCGCGAAGAAGGCCGGGGTCGAGCTGGCGATCCAGACGTACACCTTCGACGACATGTGGACGAAGTACACCGCGGCCATCGAGTCCAGGACGCTGCCCGACATCGCGGAGCTGGACGCCGTCGGCCCCGCGCGCTTGGCCAACCTCGGCCGGCTCACCGACGTGTCCGACGTGGTCGGCGCCGTGACCAAGGACCTGGGCCCGGTCCTGGCGAACGCGGAAGGCGCGGTGAAGTTCGGCGGCAAGTTCTTCGCGGTCCCGCACTACGCGATCCCGCTCGTGCTCTTCTACCGCAAGGACATCCTGGCCAAGGTCGGCGCCGAGCCCCCCGACACGTGGGAAGAAATCCAGCAGGTGTCCGACAAGGTGAAGAAGGCGGGCATCCAGGACTTCCCGAACGGGTTCCCGTGGAACCGCACGGGCGACGGCTACGACCCCGCGATGAGCCTGCTCTGGAGCTACGGCGCCGCCTGGGTCGACAAGAGCGGCAAGTTCGTCGGCATCCCGAAAGCGCAGGGCCTGGACGCGTTGAAGATGGCCACGCGCTCGTACCTCGTCGAGAAGACCTCCGCCTTCGACTATCTGTCGTGGTCGGGATCGACCAACAACGAGTCGTTCATGGCGGGCAAGATCACCTTCACCCCGAACGGGCCGAGCATCCTCTTCCAGGAAGAGTCGACCCAGCATCCGCTCCAGAAGGACACGGCGATCAAGCTGATGCCGAAGGGCCCGGCCGGCCGCAACCTCGCGCTGACCTTCGTGATGAACTGGGCCGTCCCCGTCGACGGAAAATCACAGAAGGAGGCCAAAGCCCTGGTCGCCTGCGTGATGTCGCGCGAGCCGTTCATGAAGTACATGACCGGCTCGTTCCGCCAGGCCGTGCCGCTCTTCGCCAAGCCGCTCGACGACGGGTACTGGAACACGCCCACCGGCCGGATCATCGTGGACACCGTGAAGCAGGGTCATCCCGTCGGCTGGCCCGGGCCGACCACGCCCGCCGCCGCCGAGGTGATCTCGAGCAACGTGCTCACCGACATGATCACGCGCGTGATCGTCGACAAGGCCGCGCCCGATGTGGCCCTCGACGAAGCCAACAAGCGCATCAAGGAGATCTACGATCGCGTGCCGGTGAAGTGAGTCGGTGCTGACCGATCGCCACCGGGAGCGGCTGCTCGGCTACGCCTTCATCGCCCCGGTGGCGATCTTCCTGCTGGCCCTCGTCGCCTATCCGTTCCTGAGCGCGATCTATCTCAGCCTCACCGAGAAGGTCGTGGGCTATCCCGCGCGGTTCGTGGGCTTCCGGAACTACGAGACGCTCTTCGAGAGCGCGCGGTTCCGGATCGTGGTCCGCAACAGCGCCGTCTTCACCGCGGCGTCCATCGTGGTGAAGCTGGTGATCGGGATGGCCATGGCGCTCGCGCTGCACAAGGTCGTCCGGGGCAACCAGTTCATCCGCGGCATCCTGCTCCTGCCCTGGGTGATCCCGACCGTGGTCATCGCGCTGACCTGGAAGTGGCTGCTCGATCTCTTCCGCGGCCTCGTCAACGTCGCGCTCATCGACGTGGGCGCGGTGACGCGCGGCGTCCACTGGCTCGGCGATCCCACCCTGGCCATGGTCTCGGTGGTCATGGCCAACGTGTGGCGCGGCTTCCCGTTCTTCGGGGTGTCGTTCCTGGCCGCGCTCCAGACCGTGCCGCAGGATCTCTACGACGCGGCCGACGTGGACGGCGCCGGCGGCTGGCAGAAGTTCTGGCGCATCACGCTGCCCAGCATCAAGGGCGTGGTGGCGGTGGTCACCCTGCTCAGCACGATCGTGACCCTGAACGACTTCAACATCGTCTTCATCATGACCCGCGGGGGGCCGGGCGCGGCCACCCACGTGTTCGCCACCTACGGCTACGAGCTCGGGATCATGTCGCAGCGCTGGGGGCTGGCCATGGCGTCGTCGATGGCGTCGCTGCCGCTGGTCGCCTTGCTCATCGTCGGCGTCGTGCGGTACCTGCACCGCGAGGAGGACTGATCGTGCGCCAGGCCACGCTGGCCCGCTACCTCGTGCTCGCCCTCATCCTGGCCATCGTCTTCGTGCCGATGTATTGGATCGTGGTCACGTCGTTCAAGACCGGCCGGCAGATCCTGCTGTCCGAGAACGTGTACGTCCCGCGCCCGTTCACCATCTCCAACTACGTCTATCTCTTCGAGGAGAGTCGCTTCGCGCTGTGGATCAGGAACAGCGCGATCACGGCCACGGCCAGCACGCTGCTCTCGCTGGCCATCGGAACCCTCGGCGCCTACGCCCTCACCCGCCTGCGCTTCCCCGGCCGCCGAACGTTCGGCGGTCTCGTGCTCGTGACCTATCTCGTCCCGCCCGGGCTCATGTTCATCCCGCTCTACCAGACGTTCATCCGCATGGGGTACACGGACTCGCTCGGCACGCTGATCCTCGCCTACCCGACGTTCCTGGTGCCCTTCGTCACCTGGCTCCTCATGGGCTTCTTCCGCTCGATCCCGCGCGAGCTGGAAGAGGCCGCGCTCGTCGACGGCGCCACCCGCGTCCAGGCGCTGTTCCGCGTGGTGCTCCCGCTGGCCGCGCCCGGCCTGCTCGCCGCCGGCCTCTTCTGCTTCACGCTGTCCTGGAACGAATTCCTCTACGC
>DATHGT010000394.1:0-5290 GCA_035317605.1 Candidatus Acidiferrum sp.
GACCAGCGGTCCGGCGAGGGTGCCCTTGAGGGCGGCGATGTCCTGCTCGAGCGTGCGCAGACCGCCGAGCGTCTCTTCCGCGTAACGCCGGAGTTTTTCCCCGGCCGGGGTCAGCCGGAAGCCGCTGTCGGGGCGCTCGATGAGCACGGCTCCCAGCGAGCGGCGGAGGGCGCGCAGCTGCAGGCTCACGGTGGGCTGGCTCGCCCTCAGCTCGCGGGCGGCCCTGGTGAGGCTGCCCGCCCGAACCACGGCGAGAAACGTCCGTAGCTGATTATAGGTCATCATCGTCGCCACCCACGACCAACGGCCAGCCCATGATACTGCATGGCAGATCATAGTACGATCCCCGCGGGAAGGGAGGTGGCGATGGAATCCGTGAGTCGCGAGGACGCCCTGCGTGCGGCCGCCGACCTGGTGCCCGTGCTCAAGGAGCGCGCCGCGCGGACCGAGCAGCTCCGCCAGATTCTCCCGGAGACCGTGAAGGACCTCATCGCCTCCGGGCTCATCCGCATCGGCAACCCGCGCCGTTACGGCGGCAACGGCCTCGAAGTGGACGTGGCCTACGAGGTCGCCTGGGAGCTGGGCCGTGGCTGCGGGTCGACCGGGTGGTGCTATGGGCTGTGGACGATTCACAACTGGTGGATCGGCCACTTCTCCGAGCGCGCGCAGGATGATCTCTTCGCGACCGGACCCGACACCGTGTTCTCCAGCGGCCTCAACCCGGCTCGCGGCAAGGCCGAGCCGGTGAGCGGCGGCTTCCGGGTCTCCGGGCGGTGGAGCTTCTCGAGCGGCAGCGACGTCGCGTCGTGGGTGATGGTGGCCACGCCGGGCGCCGGTCCCGGCACGCTCATGTGGTACTTGCTGCCAAGGTCGGACGTCGAGATCGTGGACACGTGGTTCGCCTCGGGGATGCGCGGCAGCGGCAGCAACGACGTGGTGGTCGAGGACGTCTTCGTCCCCGCGTATCGCGCCCTCGATCCCAACCGGGCCGGCGACGGCGACTGGACGGGCTGGGAGCTGCACCGGCGCCTGAGCTACCGCGTGCCGCTCCGGGCGATGACGGGCTGGGATCTCTCGGCGCCGGTGGTCGGGATCGCCCAGGGCGCGGTCGACGAGTTCACCGCGCGCGTGCGCGGCTCGTCGACGCCAGGGCGGACCGCGGAATCGTCGGCGCTCCAGCTGCGCCTGGCCGAGGCGTCGGCGGAAGTCGACGCGGCCCGCGCGCTCCAGATGCACGACGTCCGTGAGCTGCTGGGCATGGCCGCGCGCGGCGAGTCACCGAGCGACGCCGATCGCGCCCGTTACCGTCGCGACAAGGCGTTCGTGGCCAAGCTCTGCGTGCAGGCCGTCAACCGATTGTTCGAGGGCAGCGGCGCCCGCGCGGTGATGGACTCGGAGCCGATCCAGCGCTTTCACCGCGACGCCCACGCGGCGTCGCATCACGCCGCGCTGACGTGGGACGTGTGGGCCGAACAATTCGGTCGGCAGGCTTTGGGACTCCGACCCGCATAGGAGGACACATGGAACTGCAAGAGCAGGTTGCGATCGTCACCGGGGCGGGGCGAGGCATCGGTCGCGCCACCGCCCTCGAGCTGGCCCGCATGGGCGCCGACGTCGTGGTCGCCGAGCTGGAGGGCGCCAACGCCGAGCTCACGGCCGATCAGGTGCGCGCGGTGGGCCGGCGCGCGCTGGCCGTGGTCACCGACGTCACCTCGCGCAAGGACCTGGCCGCGATGGTCGAGCAGGCGCTCGCCGCGTTCGGCCGGATCGACATCCTGGTGAACAACGCGGGGATCTATCGCGCCGCCGTGCCCCTCGAGATCACCGAGGAGCACTGGGACGCGATCATGAACATCAACGCCAAGGCCGTGTTCTTCGCCACCCAGGCCGTGCTGCCCGCGATGATCGCGCGCAAGCGGGGCGCGATCGTGAGCCTGGCCTCCATGGCCGGAAAGGTCGGCAGCGCGAACAACCTTCCGTACAACGCGAGCAAGGCCGCGGTGATCAGCATGACCAAGAGCCTGGCCCTGGCCCACGCCGCCGACGGCATCCGCGTGAACTGCGTCTGCCCCGGCTTCGTCGAAACCGACATGTGGACCGCGGTCTCCCGCGAGCTGAGCGCGATCACCGGACGCTCACCCGAACAGTTCACCGCCCAGCGCCGCGCCCAGGTCCCCCTCGGCCGCATGGAGCGCGTGGAAGACGTCGCCAACGTGATCGCGTTCCTGGCCTCGCCCCGCGCGGACTATATGACGGGCCAGGCGATCAGCATCGACGGCGGCCTGGTGATGCATGGGTGATGTGGGCCTGATGGGGATGCGTGTGCCGGGGGCGTCGTGGCGCGACACGCGCGACGCGGCGGTGCTTGCGGAGCAGCTCGGGTACTCGTGTCTCACTATGGGGGAGTCGTGGGGCGAGGACGCGCTGACGTCGCTGGCCCAGCTCGGGGCGGTGACGTCGCGCATGCGGATCGGTACCAGCATCGTGCCGGTCTTCGCCCGCTCGCCGGCGAATCTCGCCATGACCGCGCTCAACATGGACCGCATGTGCGAGGGGCGATTCTTCCTCGGCCTCGGTACCAGCGGACGACTGGTCGTCGAGGATCTCCACGGCGAGAAGTTCGCCAAGCCGCTCACGCGCATGCGCGAGTACATCGACGTGCTGAGAAAGGCCCTGCGCGGCGAGCGTCTCGACCACGACGGCGAGTTCTTCCATCTCAAGCGCTTTCAGCTGAGGATTCCGCCATATCGTCCCGACCTGCCGATCTACATCGCCGCGCTGAGCCCGCAGAGCTTGAGGCTCACCGGTGAGCTGGCCGACGGATGGCTGCCGATATTCCTGGCCCCGTCCCGCATGGCCGCGGCCACCGCCGAGTTGGAAGCGGGCGCGCGCGCCGCCGGCCGCTCGCTCGCCGACATCAAGATCTCACCGCAGGTGTCGATCTACGTGACCGACGACGTCGGCGCGGCGCGCGACCGCGAGCGGCCGCACATCGCGTTCTACATCGGCGGGATGGGCGTGTTCTATCACCAGTACATGCAGCGCATCGGCTTCGGCGCCGAGGCGGACCGGGTACGCTCTGCCTATCAGTCGCGCGACCGCGACGGCGCGGCCAGGCTCGTCACCGACGAGATGGTCGACGCGATGACCATCGTCGGCAATCCGCCGCAGTGCCGCGACCAGATCCAGAAGTTCTTCGACGCGGGAGTTCACGAAGTGCGGCTGGTCTTCAACGAGCCCGACAAGGACGCTTACCTGAAAGCTCTCCGCGCCGTCGCGCCGCGCTAAGGCGCGACGCGGGCCGCGCTCAGGGCGAGGCGACGAACGGCGTGGTGGTCACCTCGGCCGGCCGCGACGCGGCCTGGTCATTGGCGATCGACACCGTGTGGGAATCGCCGATGACGCGGGCCACCATGAAGTCGGTGAAGAGATGGCCCACGGCGACGATCTTGCCGTCCGGCTGGAGGACCAGCGCCGACGGGATGAAATCGAGCGCCTGTCCTCCGCCGGTGCCGAAGCTCGCGTCCAGCTCGCCGCTCGGGGTATAGCGGGCGAGGCCGAACACCACGTCGCGCACTCCGATGGAATCCGGCGCGCGGTCGGCCAGGATCGCCATGGCTCCCGCCACCACGACCTTGCCGTCAGGCTGGAGCGCGAGCGCGTAGGCGGCCTCAAGACCCCCGAGGTCTGTGGTGACCTTGCCCGCCGCGCCAAAGGACGGATCCGGACGGCCGTCGGGAACGTAACGGGCCAGGGCGAGATCGCCGCGAGCGCCACCAGCGACGACGATGCGGCCGTCCGCCATCACCCCGAGCGCAAGGGGGTCGGCATCGCCGCCGAAGTCGGTGACGGCGGCGCCGCCCTGGCCGAACGACGGGTCGAGGATGCCATCGGCGGTATAGCGGAGGACCAGGAAGCCCTGGCGACCGAAGGGCGGCGTCCACGCCGTGAGCACGATCTTGCCGTCGGGCTGAAGCGCCATCGCACGAGTGTACTGGGTGCCATCGAAGTTCAAGACCGCGGTGCCACCGACGCCGAAGGTGGGATCGAGGACGCCGTTCGCCGTGTACCGGGCCAGCGCGACCTGATTGAAAGGCGAGAAGTAGGCGGTCCCGGCGACGACGATGCGTCCATCCGCCTGAAGGGCCAGCGCTGCCGCCGACGCGAAGTGGCCCTGGCCGAAGCCGGTGACCACGAGGCCGCCGCTTCCGAACGTCGCATCGAGGGTGCCGTCGGAATGATAGCGGGCCACCACGAAGCCCTGGAAGGCGCCGGATATCAGCCCGGCGCCGCCCGTGACGAGGATCTTGCCATCGGACTGGAGGGCCACGCCGGTGACCCAGGCGATGGTCCCATCACCGAGCTCGGTGACCACGAAGCCGCCGGTGCCGAAGGTCGCGTCCAGCGTCCCGTCGGACCGGTAGCGGAAGAGCACGATCCCGAAGCGCGACGTGCCCCGAGGGCCGACTAAGCGAGTCCCCGCGATCACGATCTTGCCGTCCGGTTGAAGGGCAACGGCCGCGGGGTAGTCGGCGCCGCCGAGATCGGTGACGACGGTGCCCCCGGTGCCGAAGGTGGGGTCGAGGTCGCCGGGCGCGGCCGCGGCCACGGCCGCCGCGCCCAGCACGAGCCCGCCGAGAGCGAGGAAGGCGAGACCGCGCGCGATCGACCACATGGCGGGATCACTATAGCGTCGTTGTCAGCGACACCGACGGCATTTGTAGCCGGACACGAGGCCACCCTTGCCTGGCGGAGCGCGGCTCAGAAGTCGGTCGAGAACCCGGCGAAGCTGGCGGGGATGCGGCGGATGTCCTGGACGAGGTCGGGCGGGATGTGCTGGTGGACGCCGTAGCCGCCTGACAGCGTGACCGCGTCGGTCACGCCAGCGAACCGCCGCTCGATCTCGCGCGCTAGTTCGCGATGCGTGGCGACGACCGCGAACAGCCGGACGACGTCGTCGGAGATCTCGGCGCTCATCTTGTCCCACTGGTCGGTCTTCGACATCACGTTGAGCTTGCGGCCGAGGTCGTGGAGCCCGTGGACTTCGAGCACCGGCCAGTAGCCCGGCGTCGATCCGTAGAACGCCACCCGCGTGCGCACCCACTCGAACATCTTGGCGACCGCGGCGTCGTCGGGCCCGGTGGCGATGAAGCCACCGCCCGCGATCTCGAAGTGTGCGCGCGGCCGGCCGCTCTTCACCCAGCCGGCACGCAGCTCGCTCAGCACCACCTCGTCGAGATAGCGGCGCGTGCAGAATCCGTGCAGCCGCACGCCGTCGCACAGGTCGCCG
>DATHGT010000395.1:0-3443 GCA_035317605.1 Candidatus Acidiferrum sp.
CGAGTAGTTCCCAATCTGGCGCTGGTCTTCGATTCGACCGTTGGCGGGGAACGGGCCAACCGACTCCGCCCCCATCCCCCGTCCACCCGGAGCGGTCATCCGTACGGCTTCGATTCACTGAGCGTCGCGTGTCGGTGGCGCACAACATCTTGACGACGCGCGACCCCAGCATCTCTGACGGGCACGGACGACATTGCCCACGCACTCCGGGGTTGATGGCGGAGTGCTTCAGCGGCGGCGCGAGAGGGTCCAGAACTGGTCTTGGGCCATGACCTCGAAGCGGTCGTCGGGGAGGGGGATGCGGTCTATTTTGCGGGCGAGGACGTAGGCGGCTTCGTTCAGGCCGCGGGGGGGGACCCAGATGTTTCGGCGGGTGGCGAGGTGGGGGACCAGGCGTTCGTAGGTGGAGACGGGGGCGTCGGGGGGGATGAGAGACATCATCTGGTAGGCGGCGTGCTGGGCGGGGCCGAGGCGCCAGAAGTTGACGCCGAGGTCGTTGACGATGCGTGCGGTGAGGATAGTAGCGAGGATGAAGGCGGCGCCGAGGGCGCTCGCGGCGCGATGGCGGGCGAAAGCTTTGCGCTCACCCATCAGCGCTCTGAGGCGGGCATAGCCGTCGACGGCGGCGAGGATCAGGAACGGCAGGACGAAGGACTGGTATTGCGACTGGTAGCCGATGAGTTTGTGATCGACGCTCAGGAGGTTCATCGCGAGGCCCGGCACCACGGCGGCCAGCGCGCGGCCGCCGAGCAGCGGGAGGAACGCGAGCGGGGCCAGCATCGCGGCGAGATAGACGAGCTTGGCCGGGGTGATCACGATGCCGATCCAGCGCCAGGGGCGAAACGCGATGCTCAGCAGCACCTGGCCGAGCGAGTCGCCGAGGTGGCGGTAGCGATTCAGATGGTCGTAGTGTCGCGCGCCGAGGAAGTCGGGCATGAGCCAGGCGATGTCGACGGCGAGCACGGCGACGGCGACGATCGCGAGCGCCGCGCCGATCATCCATCGTCTTCGCGCCAACGCGAGCCACGTCGCGAAGCCGACGACCGCGACGGCGGCGTCTTCGCGACACGCCAGGGTGGCCACCAGCGCGAGGGCGCACCACGCGTACCGTCGCGCGTCGAAGGCCCAGGCGGCGGCGAGGATCAGCGGGATCGCGAACGCCGCGGGGTGGATATCGCGGATGTTGATGCCGTGGAGCGACGGGTTTGCGAGATAGAGGAGCGAGAAGGCGGCGGCCGGTGCCTCACCGATGCGGCCGCGGGCGAAGGCGAAGAGCGCGACGGCGCCGGCCGCCAGCGCGACGGTCTGGGCCAGCAGCACCGAGATCGGGCCGGGGGCGATCCACTGGAGCGGGGCCAGCGCGTAGAAGATCGGCGAGAAGTGATCGCCCCAGGCGTGCATGCGATCGGGGACGACGTACGTGGGCACCAGCGTCGAGGCCGGGCCGTGGCCGCGCGAGATGTTCCAGATGATCTGCAGATACTGTCCCAGGTCGAAGGCGTGGGTGCGCAGGGCCACGTGACGCGTGATCACGATGAAGCCCATCAGGGTCACGTAGATGGCGACGCCGGCCGCGACCGCGCGCGTGGCCGCCACTCGCGGGATCGCGAAGGGGGCGATGAGCGCGCGCACGCCCACGACCACCGCGGTGGCGACCACGAAGTCTTCGGGGCGCGTGAGCGGCTTCACGCCCCCCGTCGCGATGATCACGAGCGCGCCGGCCGCCAGGACGAGCGCGAGGGTGTCGAGCGCGCGCGGGCCGCTCACCGGGCGTCGGGCTCGCTCGAGTAGAGCCGGCGCCCGCCCCGATCGATCAACAGGTGGACGCGCTCCGGCGGAAGCGCGCGCACGACGCTGCGCTCGGTGGCCACGATCGAGATCAGGAAGTGCCGGCCCGGCGTCGCCCACGCCTCGCGGGCTCGCGGCGCGTCCCAGAAGACGTCGCGCGCTTCCGGAAACGTGGCGCCGTAGGCGAGGTTCGACTGCCGCCCGTCGACGACCGGGATCGGCACGGGAAGCTGGAGCAGCAGCGAGCCGCTGTTCTCCAGCGAGCCCTCGTGCATGACGAGATCACCGGCCGTCAGCCGCATGGCCAGGGCCTCGGCGATCGGGCGCGCCGAGCGCAGGCGCGCGAACTCCACCATCCCGTTGCCGACGAGGGGCAGGAAGCCGAAGACGGTGGCCAGCACGACCGCCACTCCCGCGCCGGCCGCGCGTCGCCGGAAGGCGAAGCCGAGCGCCATCGTTCCCACCAGGAACACGCTGGTGGCGACGCGGATGATGCCGGCGAACGCCGCCATCGGCGTCGCCGTCGGGACCTGGCCGCGGGCTTCCAGATTGCGCGCGGTCACGTCGACCGCGCTCAAGGCTTCGGGCGAGAGCGGCAGCAGGTTGGCCCCCGCCGCCACCATCGTCACCGAGATTCCGGCGAAGACGATCAGCACGGGGAGGAGCAGCGCGCGGGGACTCGCCGCCCCGGGCGCGGCACTCATGGTCTCGTCCCATGCCCGAGCCGCCAGGAGCGCGAGAGCGGGGAACGCGGGCAGCCCGTAATGCGGCAGCTTGAAGGGGGCCAGCGTGAAGAAGCCGATGACCAGCGCCGCCCACACCGCGAACAGGAGCCATAGGCGGTCCGTGGCGCGCGCCCGCGGCGCGCGGATCACGCTGAGCACGCCTCCCGGCACGGCCAGCACCCACGGCAGGAAGGCCACGAACGTCACGATCACGAACTCCAGCGCTCCCAGCGGCACGTCTTCGTCGGGGAAGGCGCGCTGGCGCATGAAGTTCAGCAGGTGGTTGTCGACGATCGTGTACCAGAGGAAGCCGTGGTTCTTCAGCTCGACCAGCGCGTACCACGGCAGCGCGATGGCGGCGAACACCGCCACGCCCCACCACGGCAGCCACGGGCGGAGCGGCCGCTCGCGGGTGATCCAGAAGAAGATGCCGACGGCGACCACGGGGCCGATCGCGCCCAGCAGGTCCTTGGCGAGCGTGGCCAGTCCGAGCGCCCCGAACAGGAGCGCGAGCGGCCAGCGGCCGCGGCCCAGATACACGAGCGCGAATCCGAGGTAGGCCAGCATGATGCAAAAGATGAAGGGCAGGTCGGGCTTCACGAAGCGGCCGAACAGGAAGACGCCCATGTTGGCCGCGACCATCAATCCAGCGAGGAGTCCGACCCTGAACCCGCCGAGCAACATCCCCAGGTACGCGGTGACGCCGGCGACGCCGACGGTGGCCAGGGCCGACCAGAACCGCGCGGCGAACGGCGTCGGCCCGGCCGGCAACGACGAGAGCGAGATCAGCCAGTAGAGCAGCGGCGGCTTGTCGAAGTAGCGGACGCCGTCCAGGCGGGGCGTGACGAAATCGCCGCGGGCCAGCATCTCGCGGGCGATCTCCGTGTGAAAGCCCTCGGGTGGATCGATGAACGGCGCCGCGCCGAGACC
>DATHGT010000396.1:0-4543 GCA_035317605.1 Candidatus Acidiferrum sp.
ACTCGACGTGGACGAAGACGCGGGCGCCATCGACTGCCGCCCGCGCTGGATACCTTGTCGACTGAAAGCCTGGGTTGTAATCTGCAAGCTATGAAGTATGTGCCGCGCCGGGCGGCGACGACCCTTCGTCGCCTGCTCAGAACCTTCCCGGCGGTGCTCGTCTTCGGCCCGCGCCAGTCGGGCAAGAGCACGCTGGTGCGTCGGCTCTTCCCCGGATGGCTCCACCTCGACCTTGAGCGCCCGCGGGACTTGGCCCTCATCCGAGCCGATGCCGAGGCGTTCTTCACGGCCCATCCGCGTCGCATCGTGATCGACGAGGCCCAGCGCCTGCCGGAGCTCTTTCCCCTCCTGCGTCACGTGCTCGATCGCTCCCCCGCCAAGGGACGGGCTATTCTCACGGGCTCGGCCAGTCCGGCCCTGCTGAGGACCGCCTCGGAAACGCTGGCGGGCAGGATCGGGCTGCTCGAGCTGACACCGTTCCGGATGGTCGAGCTGGCCGGGACAAGGCTCGCGGGGGCAATCGGTGGTTCTGGGGCGGATTCCCTCCAGTACACGCGCTCGCCGGTCACCGGGTTCGCGCCGAGTGGCTTGACAGTTATCTCACGACCCTCCTCGAGCGCGATTTACCGGCGCTGGGGATCCGCTTGCCGGCCGTGCGCCTTCGCCACCTGGCGACCATGCTCACCCACGTCCACGGCAGCCTTCTCAACGTGTCCGACCTCGCCCGCTCGCTCGGCGTGTCGGTCCCAACGGTGGCGCACGACCTCGACGTGCTGGAGGGAATGTTCCTCATCCGCCGCCTCCCGCCGTATCACACCAACATCCAGAAGCGCCTGACCAAGAGCCCGAAGGTCTACCTCAGAGACACCGGCCTCCTGCACGCTCTGGCCGGGCTCGATCGACCCGAGGCGCTCCAGAGCTGGCACCACCGCGGTCACTCCTTCGAGGGTTTGGTCATCGAAGAAGTGATCGCGCTGGCGCGGGAGCGAGTCGTCCGCCCGGAGTTCTTCTTCTGGAGAACTCAGGCCGGCGCCGAGATCGACCTGCTCATCGCCGAGGGTCGGCGCCTCGTCCCCATCGAGATCAAGCTCGGCACGGTGGATCAGTACACCATTCGTAGCCTCCGGCAGGCGATGGCGGACCTCGGTTGTCAGAAGGGCTGGATCGTGACGGGCGCCGGCGAGCGGCTCCGGGCTGGCCCGGATCTCGAAATCGTCCCCTGGAGCCTGGTGGCGACCGGCGAGATCGACTTCGGCCTCACTTCTACTCGCCGATGACGATGGTCGGCGTCCCCGCCAAGTTGGACCAAGGGCCAATAGCACTCCACCGGGGGAAGGCTTACGATTGCGACCGCGGGCGCCCGTTGAGCGTTTCGACGATGGGCGGCACCGCGACCAAGGAGGAGCACGTTGAACCTTCAGACCGATCCAACGCTGAGACGGATCGACATCACGGTCGCCCGCCTTCTGCTGACGCACCACCAGCTCGTCCCCGAGCGTCGTCCCGCTTACCTCGAGGCGCGCAAGCGGCTGCAGCGCGCGCGTGTGCGCCGGTACCGGCAGCTGAGTTGAGCCCCTCCCCACCGGGCATGCTCTGACCGCTCCGCCCTCGAGGAACGCGAACCGCGCCGGCGTTTGACAAGCTGTGCGCGCAGGATATAGTCCGCCCAACAAAGGAGGCGGCCATGCGCACACGTCTCGGCCTCGCCACCCTCGCCCCCGTCATCACGCTCGCCCTCCTCTATGGGGCTCTCGCGGTCGTCCCGTCGCGCGCGGCCGACGGTGATGGCTTGCCGGGGACGGCCGCGCTGTCGGGCACCGTGCAGGCGCCGCGGGCGTTCAAGGCGGCGCAGGTGCACCTCACGAACACTGACAAGAACGTGCTGTTCATGGTGTACACGAGCAACGGGCGCTACCGCGCGGTGAACCTCTTCCCCGGCACCTATGAGGTCACCGTGCGCGCGCGGGGTCTGGAGGCAGCGCCCCAGAAGATCACGCTGGCCGCGGGCGCGCGCGAGACGCTGAACCTCACCCTGCGGGAGAGCGCGGCGCAGGGGGTGCGCCAGGGCGAGTTCGGGTTCACCACCCAGCGGCCGGGCGAGGTGACGCTGGTCTCGTACGACGAGCTGTATCCGAAAGAGCCCGGCCGTCCGCTGCTCGAGAAGCAGTGCATGTACTGCCACGGCAAGAGCTTCTTTCCGTCCAAGCAGTATCACGAGACGCAGTGGAACCACTTCATCGACCAGATGCTGGACGGCGGCGGCATGCGCGGCGCGCTGATCCCGCCGGGCACGCTGAGTGCCCAGGACCGCGCGACCATCGTGGCCTACCTCGGCAAGCACTTCGGGCCGGGCAGTTCCAAGCGCGGCCTCAAGGCCGACACGGACTTCCCCGTCGACGAAGCGGTACTCGGCAAGGCGATGTACGTCGAGTACTACCTGCCGCTCGACGCCAAGATCGACGCCGGCAACAAGCAGCGGCGCACCCAGGAGCCGCACTTCGATCCCGACGGCAACGTCTGGTACACGGACCGCAGCGTGCCGAACCGGATCGGCCGCGTCGACCCGCGCACCGCCGAGTTCCGCGACTTCATGATGCCGGACCCCAAGGCCGATCCCCACGGCCTCACCGTGGACCGCAACGGTCACGTGTTCTGGGCGGAGACCGCGGGCTTCAGCCTCGGCCGCCTCGATCCCAAGACCGGATCCATGACCCGCTATCCGATGGACTCGACCGGGCGCAGCAAGGGCCGCGGCCACACCCCGGTCGTCGACTCGAAGGACAACGTGTGGTTCACCGTGATCGTCGGCGACATGATCGGCAAGTGGGATCGCCAGACCGGCAAGTCCACGGTATGGAAAGTGCCGACGCAGGGCGCGGCGCCCTACGGCGTCACCCTCGACAAGGACGAGAACGTGTGGTTCGCGGAGTTCCGCCGCTGCAAGATCGGCAAGTTCGATCCGCGCACGGAGAAGTTCACCGAGTACGCGGCGCTGACGCAGCCCTGCACGATCCGCCGGCTCGGCGCCGATTCCACCGGCATGATCTGGTACGGCGGCTTCAACAACGGCAAGCTCGGCCGGATCGATCCCACGACCGGCAAGATCGTGGAGTGGGACGTCCCGATGGCGTTCTCGGAGCCCTACGACGTGTGGCCCGATCGCGAGGACAAGATCTGGATCAGCGACGGCGGCCAGGGCGGCGCGCTGATCCGATTCGATCCCAAGACCGAGAAGTTCACGTACTATCCGACGCCGCAGATCACCGACCAGCCCAAGCTCGCGATCACCCGCGAGGGCGCGATCTGGTACACCCCGCGCTCGTCGTCGAAGGCCGCCGCCGGCGTGCTCTACCCCGACGTGAGCAAGATCACCACGCTTGGCGCTTACTACTAGCTCAGCGGATCGCGATCGGCGCGACGGTGGAGCCGGTGCCGCCCTTGAGCTTGAGGGGCTGCATGACGAACGCGAACTCGTAGGCGCGCTTGGCGGCGAGGTCGCCGAGCTTGAGGTTCTCCAGCAGGTGGATGCCGTTGACGGCCAGCATGATCTGGTGGACGGGCAGCGAGATCTGCGGGTCGGGATTGGGCGCCACCTCGACGGGCCAGTTGTCGGCGCCGACCAGCATCGGGTCCTGCTTGGCCAGCCACTCCGCCGCGGCCACGCCGATGCCCGGGCAGCTCTTCATGTAGCGCGTGTTGTCCTTGCCCCAGAGCTTGCTCCAGCCCGTGTGGATCAGCACCGCGTCGCCCGGCTGAAGCGTGAGGTTCTGGCGCTGCAACGCCCCCTGGAGATCCGGCACCGTGATCTCGTAGGTGTCGGGCAGCATGTCGACGCCCTTGAGCGCGGCCACGTCGATGAGCACCCCGCGACCCATCAGTGATCCGACGTTCTCCACCCCGAGCTTGGTGAATCCCGTGCGCGTCTGGATCTCCTCGACCTTGAAGCAGTTGTAGAGGCTGTCGCCGATCGTTTGGTGCGGGAAGGTGTCGAACTGCGTCCCGACCTGACCGATCTCGCTGACCACGAGCTCCTCGTTGCTGCCGCGGCGGTTGGACTGCGGGTTCATGAACGTGCGCTTGGTGTGGACGTCGAAGCGGCGGGTGCCGGAGATCGGCATGTTGGCTTCGAGCACGTGACCGATCTCGAACACTTCGCCGGTCTTGATCAGCCGCGCGGCCTTCAGCACGCTCTCCGGCTTCATGTGATTGCCCGACCCGCGCTGATCGCCGGCGCCCCACTTGGACGGGCAGCGCTGGCTGTCCGCCGGTGGCGTCCACGACTGCGCCTGTGCCGCGCTCACCGCACCGAGTCCGATCACCAGCGTCACGCCGATCAGCCAGCTCTTCATGGGTCGCCTCCCGCGATTGATGGGCCGCGCGCCGACGCTAGCTCACTCGCCCGCTCCGCGCAACGACACGCCCGTTCGGCCGCCGGCGCGTGGACTACAATGCCGAAGACCATGCCAGGGAGGACGCCATGAAGATCGCGCTCTACGACGACTACAAGGTTGGGCTTCTGGACGACGGCCACGTGGTGGACGTC
>DATHGT010000397.1:0-7919 GCA_035317605.1 Candidatus Acidiferrum sp.
CGTCCCTGCCAGAACCACATGAAGTAGAGGCGCTGGAGCACCATGAGGTCGCGCGGATACGCCTCGAGGTGCTCGCGCATCGCGCGCTCGGCGTCGGCGGGCTTGCCGGTGAGGAGCAGGGCCACCGCCTCGACGTGACCACGCTCACGCGCAGTCTGGTCCGCGGCGGCGGTCCGCGCGGTCTCGACGGCGGCGCGTGCCTCGTCGAAGCGCTCCTCCAGGAACAGGCACACGCCGGCGCCGGCATGGGCGAGCGCGAGCCCGGGATCGGCGTCGGTCGCCGCGCCAAAGAGCGTCAGCGCTCGCGCGTCCCAGCCGAGCAGTCCGTGGACGGCGCGGTCGTACGCTTCGAGCGCGGCGGGCGACGCCGCGGTCACGGGCAGGTCGTAGCGGTCGATCATCTCGACGCCTCCACGGCACCAGACGCGAGCACCCCGGCCAGGAAATCGACGGCGCGGCGCTCGGCCCACGACTCGAGCCGCCACGGCCAGCGTCCTTCGAAGAACCCCGCGTGGCCGCCGCGCTCGGTGAACTCCGCGCTGATCTCCGGCGGCAGCGTGCGCGGATCGGGCAGCCCGTCCGCGGGCACGATCGGATCGTCGAGCGCGTTGATCAGGAGCGTCGGGCGCCGGATGCGCGAGAGGTACGGGCCGCTGCTCGAGCGCGCCCAGTAGTCGTGCTCGTCCGCGAAGTCGTGCAGGGGCGCCGTGACGACCCGGTCGTACTCGCCGAACGTGCGCGCGCGCCGGACCGCTTCGAGGTCCACGAAGCCGGGAAAGCGCAGCGCCTTGTCGACGACCTTGCGCCGCAGCGTGCGCAGGAAGTGCCCGGTGTAGACGGCGCGCTCGAAGCCGCGATCGAGCTGGCGGGCGCAGCGGGCGAGATCGAACGGCACCGAGATGGCGACGGCCGCCGCGAGCTGGCTCGGGACGTCGCCGCCCCGCTCGCCGAGCCACTTGAGCAACACGTTGCCGCCGAGCGAGAACCCGACCGCGCACACCCGCGCGGCGGGCTCGCGCTCGACGAGCAACCGCACGATCGCGTCGAGGTCGCCGGTGTCGCCCGAATGGTAGAACCGGGGCAAGTGATTCAGCTCGCCGCTGCAGGAGCGAAAGTTCAGCGCGACCCCCCGCCAGCCGCGCTCGCGCGCCTGGCGCAGCAGCCCGGTGACGTAGTGCGAGCGGCCGGAGCCTTCGAGGCCGTGGAGGACGAGCAGGAGCGGCGCGGCGGACGGTCCGGCGAGCCAGTCGAGATCGATGAAGTCGCCGTCGGGAGTCAGGACCCGCTCGCGCGAGAGCGGCACGCGGCCGCGTCGCACGAGCGGGCCCCACACGGTCTGCAGGTGCCGGTTCCGGCCCCACCACGGCGGCCGGAACCGTCCGTCGGGGCTAGTCTTGTCCTTCCAGGAGGAGCTGGGCGACCTCAGCGGAGATCTCCTGCGCCCGCTGCACGAGCTCCGCCTCCGTCAGGTTCGCGATCGGATGCGGCATGGCCAGAAACTTGTACGTCGGCACCCCCCACTGCTCGGCCATGGCCCGGCCGGTGCGGGTGAAGACGTCGGTCACGATCGACGCGGCCGGAACGCCGGCCTTCTCGAACACGATTCCGTCGAGCACACTGCCCGACGAGCACGACCCTCAATCACCGACGCCGGCGACCACCACGTCGCAGGTCTGCTGCACCTCCGCGACGATCTCCTCGTGGGCGGGCACGCCGGCGTTCTTCTTGCGCCACATGCGGGCGCTGGCCGCCCCGTAGTCGTTGACCAGGATGTTGCCGATCTTCACCAGCAGGTTGTCGGAGTTGAACTTGGTGTTCTCGATCAGGGCCACGCGCTTGCCCCGGAGCGAGTTGGGCCGCGGCACGTACGCAATCGGTTGCGTCACGGCCTCGGTGGTGGGATCGAGCAGCTCTGCCATCGTCTCCTCCTTGGTGAACGTCCCCTGCACGCGCCGTCGGGCGAATTATACGCCGCGGCGCTTGATCTCCTTGGTCACCGCCTGGGAAGTGCGTTGACTGCCCCACCCCGGCACGTAGCACGAGAACGCGCCCGCGCGGCCGCCGGCGGCCACGACCAGGAAGTGCTCGGGCTTGTCCACCAGCGGGCGCAGCTTGGTCTCGTCGCCGGCCTGGACCGAGCCCGGCATGAGCTGGGTGCGCTTGAGGTGGGCGTGGCTGTTCTGGGTGTGCTCCCAGACGAACTGCCGGATCCGCGCCTTGTCCCAGCCGTCGGCGGCGATCGTCCGCATGTGCTCGCCGGCGATGATGAGGGCGTAGTTCGGCTGGCCCATCACGCCGCCGGAGATCCGCATGTTGTCGGCGAGCGTGGTGAGCACGCCTTCGGCCGTGTTGGAGAGCTGGTTGTAGAACTGGCTCGGCCCGTTGGCGGCCATGATGGTGACCGCGCTCTGTTCCGGGCGAAAGCCGCGCTCGACGTGCAGCGGCGTCCACGGGCTCTCGGCTTCGTTCTCGGCGATCACGTACGAGAGCTTGCCGGGATGGCCGAGCGTCCCGCGATCGAGCAGTCCGGGCAGCGAGCCGCACACGTTGCGCATGACCAGCCGCAGCGCGCGGCCGATGGCCAGGTTCGACCGCCAGCCCGGACCGAACAGGTTGTCGCCCGCGTTGATGTCCAGCTCGCGGGCGATCGGCCCGTTGACGATCATGAGCACGCCGGCCCCGCCGGTCGACGTGCCCGGCCCGTGATAGCTCCACAGCGGGTCCGCGATGGCCTCGACGGCCGCGACCACCACCGGCATGTACTCGGGCTTGCAGCCCGCCATGACCGCGTTGATCGCCACCTTTTCCGCGGTGATCGACACCGAGCGATTCGTGATGAAGCCGACTTCGTGCTTGGCGTCGAGTCCGGCCGCTTCGAGCATGGTCTGGACGCGATCGACCGTGGGCGGGACGACGGGCAACCCGTCGCTCCATCCCTGCTGGAAGCAGAACTCGACGAGGTCGACGGTATCGGGCACCTGGAAACGCTTGGACGTGAGCTGGGTCGGCATGTCGATCCTCCTCAGGAGCTACGTCATTCTATCGGACGCCAGTTGGCGGCGCTCGGAAGCGCCGGTGGCGTCAGCGGGACCGCGCGAACTCCGCCCAGAGCGTCGAGAGCCGATCCATGGCGGCGGGCGGCAGCGGCCCCTTGGCGATCGAGGCGGCCGCGTATTCCAGGTGCTCGAGCGTGGAATAGCCCAGCAGCACCGTGGACACCGCGTCGTTGCCGAGCGGAAAGCGCAGCGCGGCTTCGACCAGACTGCCCGCGTGGCCCTCGTCGACCAGCGGCTGCAGCGCGCGGGCGCGGGTCACGTCGGCGGCGTAATCCGGGCCGGTGGCGATGGGAGCGACCGACGGCATCGCGAGCGCGTGGCGATCGGGCGTGCCGCTCAGCGCGCCGCCGGCGAGCACGCGGACCACGATCACGCCCATCCGCGCGGCGCGCGTGTGATCGAGCAGCCGGCGGAAGTCGTGGCCCGGAAATCCCGCGGGCACGGCCACGCCCGCGCTCGGATCGAGCAGGTTGAAGAACACCTGCGCGGTATCGACCTTGCCGGAGTCGGCCACGCGGTGGAGCGCGTCGGTGTCGCCGTTGGCGGTGATGCCGAAGAAGCGGAGCTTGCCCCCCTGGCGCAGCCGCTCGAGCGCGGGCACGACCTGCTCGAGCACGTCCGTCACGCCGAGACGATTGGCCCCGCGCGCCGGGGCCAGGGCGTTGTGGAGCTGCAGGAGGTCGACGCGCTCGAGCCCGAGCCGGCCCAGGCTCGCCTCCAGCGAGCGGGTGACGGCCCCCGCGATGTCGCCCACGTCGCCCTCGGGCACGCGGAACTTCGTCCCCACGTACACGTTCGGACGCAGCGCCTTCAGGGCCTGACCGAGGTGCTGCTCGGACAACCCGTTGCCGTAGGCCGCCGCGGTGTCGAAGTAGTTGATCCCCAGCTCGACCGCGCGGGCCACCGCCCGCTCGCGCTCCGCCGGAGTCCCGCGGACGATCAGACCGCCGACGTCCCCACAACCAAACCCGAGCGCCGACACCTCGAGCCCCGTCCTGCCGAGCGAGCGATAGTCCATGGTGCGCAGAATGAGGGCCGAGCGTCCGACGTGTCAAGCACACTTGCCCGGCATCTCCAACGCCGCTACCATCGCGGTGCGGTAGCCCGTGCAGCGCCCCATCCACAAGGAGGACGTCGTCATGAAGGCACGCATCCTGTCTCTCGTCGTCGGCACGCTCTTGGTGTTCACGGCCGCGTCGGTCAGCGCGCAGGGGCCCCCGCCCTACGGCGCGCCCATCTCGCTCGAACAGGCCAAGAAAGCGATGGCCGGAGCCGAGGCGGAAGCCAAGAAGAACAACTGGCCGGTCGTGATCGTCATTCTCGACTCGGGCGGCCAGCTGGTGATGCTGCAGCGCCTGGACAACGCCCAGTGGGGCAGCGTCGAGATCGCCAAGGAAAAAGCGCGCTCGGCGGTGGCGCTGCGGCGGCCGACCAAGGCGCTGCAAGACCTGATCGCGCAGGGCGGCGCGAATCTGCGGTTGCTGAACATCGGCTTCAGCGTGCTCGAGGGCGGCATCCCGATCGTCGTCGACGGCAAGATCATCGGCGGCATCGGCGTCTCCGGCGTGACCTCCCAGCAAGACGCCCAGACCGCCCAGGCCGGCATCGACGCCATGAAGTAGGTTCGCCCGTTTGGGGGGGGACCGCCTACGGTCCCCCCAACCTAAAAATCAGGTAACAGGAACGCTCCCGCGTCGTACAGCACGTGCACCAGAATCACACACGTCGTGGACGTGCGTTCCTTCACCGCCCCCAGCGCGATCCCGATCAGCACGATCACGATCATCCCCGGCACCTGGTACTGCACGTGGAGGGCGCCGAACAGCAGCGCGGTGAGCACGATGCCGAGCCGTGGCTGGAGCGCGCCGCGAAACAGGACCTCCTCGCCGACGCCGGCCGACACCGACGTCAGCACCGCGCCCACCCACGGCGGCAGGCCCACGAACTGGTAGCCGAAGCGGTCCTCGAGCGCGTGCACGCTCGGCAGCAGCAGCGATTCCAGATATTCGAGTCCGCCCACGCCCACCTGGAGCAGCGCCGCCACCACGATGGCCAGCACGATCTGGCGCCGGGTGATCGGTCGCAACCCCAGCCGCGCCACGCTCTCCCGGAAGCCGCGGGTGAGGCCGAAGCCGATGCCGGCCAGGGCCAGCGCCACGTCGGTCGTCACCGATACCAGCGGATCGGCCGGATAGAACGGAATCTCGACGGGCCCGGCCTCCCTCAGCTCGGAGAACAGCGCGACGGCGTCGACCACGGTGAGCACGAAGGCCACCGCGACCACGCGGTGCACCGGTGACGCGGGGTCGAGGCCGAGGGCGCGCAGGAAGCGGGCGGCCGCCGCGGGCACCAGCAACACGGTCAGGATCCCCGCCAGCGCCAGCAGCGCGGTGACCACCAGGGTGGGCGACATCTCGCCCACGCTGATCCCCAGGCGCCACACAAAGGTAGCCGCTGGCAGGCAGGCGGCGGCGACCACGGCGGCCGCCAGCCGGCTCGCGTACGCGCGTCGGTCGTCCGTCCCCGCCGCGCGGGCGAACACCAGGGCCAGGATGAGGGGGATGGGCACGACGAGCCCGTCCAGCGGACCGAAGAGATCGAGGGCGGCGAGCGCCGCGCAGACCGCCACCCACGCGAGCAGGCCGCGACGGCTCGCCCGCGTGGCGGCGACCTCCGCCGGCGACGACTCGGGTGGTTCGGAAGACTCGAGGTCGGTCAGACTGACGTCAGCAGACGGGACGCCGGAGCAGCGCCCCGTCGATCTTGCGAGAGGCGAGCCGGCCGGCGCCGGCGCGGCCGAGCAGCCGGCCGCCGTCGGCGATGACCTGTCCGCGGAGGATCGTGGTCACCGGCCAGCCCGAGACGCGCCAGCCCTCCCACGGGCTGTAGTCGCTCACGTGGAAGTCGTCGCGGGTCAGCGTCTTGTCGATCGACGGATCGATGAGGGCCAGGTCGGCGTCGCTGCCGGCGGCGATCACGCCCTTCTTGGGATAGAGCCCGAAGATCCGCGCCGCGTTGGTCGAGGTGATCTCGGCGAAGCGGGTGAGCGACATCCCGCGCTTGACCACGCCCTCCGACCACGCGATGCCCATCCGCGCCTCCGCCCCGCAGTTGCCGCCGGTGACGTCCTCGATGGTCTTGCCGCGCAGCTTGATGGCGAGCGGCGTCGGATACTCATCGGTGGCCAGCGTGGAGAGCCCGTCGACGACCAGCCCGCGCCACAGCGCCTGCTGGTCCTCGGGAAACTTGAGCGACGGATAGGTGTGCGAGCAGAACCCGCGCGGGGTCTTGTAGTACTCGGCGTTGAAGCACGCGTACTGGTGGAGGGTCTCGCCGTAGATGGGCAGGCCGTCGGCCCGCGCCTCCCCGATGGCGTCGACGCCTTCCTTGGCCGAGGTGTGCACGAAGTAGACCCCGCACTCCGCGTCGCGCGCCAGCGCGATCGTGCGCCGGAAGGCCAGCAGCTCCGAGAGCTTGGTGTGCACCAGGTGCATGTTGCTGCCGTCGAGCTTTCCCTCGGCGCGGAACCGCTCGTAGTTGAACTGCACCACGTCGTCGTCCTCGCCGTGCACGACCAGGATGCCGCCGGCCGCCGCGATCTTTCCCATCGCGAAGTGGATGCGCCCGAAGTCGATCCGGTTCTGGGTGCGCTTGGGGTGCACGGGCAGGATGTTGGTGGTGAACACCTTGAAGCTCGGGAACCCGGCCTGGATCGCTTCGCCGATCTGATCGAACGTCCGGATGGGCAGCGCCCCCGCCAGCGTCACGTGAAACGCGTAGTCGACGTAGGAGTTGCCCTGCCACCGCTTGGTCCGCTGCTCGACGGTGGGCATGATGTCGACGCCGGGATGCACGAAGCAGAAGTCGATGTGGGTGGTGGTCCCCCCGAACGCCATCCCCCGCGTGTCTTCCTCGGGCCCGATGGTGAGCCCCGGCTCGTCGGGCCGCGACATGATCCCGTGGGCCAGATGCGTGTGGGGATCGATCCCGCCGGGCACCACGATCTTCCCGGTGGCGTCGATGACCCGCGCGCCCTCCGCGGGCAGCGAACCCGGCGCCGCCACCGCCACGATGCGCTCCCCTTCCACCGCCACGTCGCGCACGCTGGCCCCTTCGGGCGTGACAACCATTCCGTTCCGGACGATGAGATCGATCACGCCCGCGAGCCTAGCTCACGCCGGACGAGCGGTCAATTCGTCAACCACGAAGAAGAGTGGAATCCTCCGGCTCAGAAATCGCGCGCTCCTCTGAGAATGCCGTGTGGCCTTCGCCAGCCGTCGATGCCGTGCAGATCCTCATTGATCCCCTCGATGGGGCGGTGGTAGCGTGTACACACGATGTACATCGGGAGGCGACCGTGACCAAGACGGCGAAACGGCACAAGCACCTGAAGCTCGATCAGGACAAGATCGACTTCGCCAAGCGGTATTTCGGTGTGGCTTCGGAGCAGGAGGCGATCGACCGGGCTCTCGGCCTGCTCATGCAGGAACAGCGCATCGTGCGACGCCTGAAAACTCTCGGTGGTGTCCTGCGCGGAGATGATCGGCCGTGGCCGTACTCGTAACCGGCCGCGTTCTCCTCGACACCAACGTCTTCATCGATTACCTGCGCTCCCGCCGTTACGGCGACTGGGTGTGGGGCGGCGGCGAGGCGCGGATCCGCTTTCTCTCCGCCGTCGTGCTCATGGAACTCCGTGTCGGAGCGGACACCCTGGCTCGGAGGCGCGCGGTCGATCGGATCCGAGATGCGTTTCCCGCCGAGCGGGTCGTGGCGCCAACCGCCGGCCTCTTCGACCGCGCGGGCGAGCTGTTCCAGACGATCCACGGACATCGACCCGAGCGTGGGGACCGGCTGGCCCCGATG
>DATHGT010000398.1:0-12605 GCA_035317605.1 Candidatus Acidiferrum sp.
AATCGGGGACCGTGGCGCGCTCGAAGCCGACGCTGCCGGCCCCGGCGGTCGCGGTGAACACGAAGAAGACCGTCAGAGTCAGGATCGCTGTCCGCATGGACGATTCCTCCACGTGCTCGACGACTGACGGGCGGAGAAATCGACAGGAGTGTAACGAATCGCCGCCGGACCGGCGGATGAAATCGGCTACGATGCGCTCGACATGGACGAGACCCTCGCGAAGCCTGAACCCTCGATGGCCGCCCACACGTCCGGCCACGGGCCGGACGTCGTGATGTTCCACGGCGGCATGGGATGCTGGAAGCACTGGATTCGCAACGTGGGTCCGCTGTCCGAGCGCTTCACCGTTCACGCGCTCGATCATCCCTCGTACGGCGCCTCGGCGGCGGTGCCGCGCGAGACGACCGGGCCCGAGTATCTCGATCTGGTGCACCGGCTCTTCGGCGAAATGTTCCCGGGCGATGCGCCGCTTCGCTTCGTCGGGTTCTCGTTCGGCGGGGCCATCGCGGCGAACCTCGCGCGGCGCCTCGGCGAGCGCGTCACCCATCTGGCGCTGGTCTCGCCGGCCGGGTTCCCTCCCCGCCGCTACGCCGACCGGCCGACCCGCAGCTATCGCGAGGCCGGGGACGACGAGGAGAAGTTCCGGGAGATCTGCCGCCACAACCTGCTCGTCAACATGCTGTCGAGCGCGCACAGCCTCACCGAGGAGACCATCGACATCCAGGCCTACTGCGTGCGCCGCACCCGGTTCAACAGCCGCAAGGTGAGCGGCGGCGGCACGCTGTTCGACGATCTCGCCCACGCCAAGTGTCGGGTGCGCCTGCTGTGGGGCGAAAGGGACGACTCGGCCTTCCGGCCGGCCGACGTGATGATCGGCCAGATCCGCGCCGTGCTCCCCGACCTCGACCTGCACCGCATCCCCGCGGCCGGCCACTGGTCGGCCTACGAGAACGCCCCCGAGGTGAACCGGCGCCTCCTGGAGTTCTTCACGACCGTTTCCCCTTGAGCCCCGGCCGGGCTACACTGTGGCCGGTTCAGACCAAACCCGGAGGGCTATCGTCATGATGCAGCTGAAGGGGATCGGCCACATCCTGCTGCGGGTGCTCGACCTGGAGCGCTCCAAGAAGTTCTACTCCGAGGTCCTCGGCTTCCACGTGCTGGAGGAAGATCCCGAGCACGGCGGTACGTTCATGGCGCTCCCGGGTCACAGTCACGCGATCGACCTCTTCCAGGTCAAGGACGCCGAGCTGGCCGACAAGCAGACGCCCGGCGCGCGCGGGCTCGGTCACCTGGCCTTCCGCGTGGAGGACGAGGACGCGCTCAAGGACGCCTACGCGACCCTCCGCGAGCACCGCGTCGAGATCACGCGGATGATCGACCACGTCAGCCAGAAGAGCGTCTACTTCGACGATCCCGACGGCAACACGCTCGAGATCTACTTCGAGGTCCCCGACGCGCTGGAGATCTTCGCGCGCGGCCGCCAGGACCGCGACGTCGCGATTTCCCTCGAGCGATAGTTCTCACCCGAGGGGGGCTTCTCGGCTCCCCTCGGATTGCTCCCCTCGGATTGATTGAGATGGGGGGCCCCTCCGGCTCCCCCCATACCCCCCCAACGCGTAACGCCCCGGCTGCGCCGGGGCGCGCCTCCGACAGCTCGTTCCCCAAATCCCCTCCCCCGCGTTGCGCTCGGGCCTTCAGTTCGTCGCCGGGTTCCGGCCCTTCGTTCGCTGATTTCGGCCGTTCGTGCGGTTTGCGTCGACACCGGTCGGTCAACGTCGGATGCTGGTGGAGGAGGGACCGACATGGAGACGAGATACCGGTGCTTCGGGGGCGGGCTGATGTTCGCGGGGTTGATCGTGATGCTGGTCGGTCTGGCGGTGGTGGTCATGCGGACCGTCGAGCTGCCGTCGTACTGGACGCCGGTCGTGGTCGGTGCCGTGTTGTTCCTGATCGGTGCCGCGCGCCGCGCGATCCGCGTCGGGGACGACCCGCCGCGCGCGTGAGCCGCGCGCCTGAGCCGCGCGCGGCGACCCGGCGGGTCAGACGGTGTGCCGGCCTACCGCCGCTTCGTCGAGCTCGACCCCGAGCCCTGGCGCTTGCGGCGCGACCAGGTCTCCCCCCTCGAGCCGCGGCATCGCTTTCAGGATCCCGGCCGAGCGGGGGACGTATTCGACCAGGTGGCCGTGGGGAATCGAGCACAGCAAATGGATCTGGATCTCGGGCACCACGTGACCGCACACGGGGACCCGGTGCGCCTGGGCGAGCGCGGCGATCTTTCGCCAGGGCGTGATCCCGCCCACCCGGGCGAGGTCGAGGATGATGATGTCGACCGCGCGCGCTTCCAGGGTGGCCCGGAACGCATCGAGGTGGTACAGGTGCTCGCCGGCGGCGATGGGCACCTCGAGCTGATGGCGTAGCTCGCCGAGCCCCGCCACGTCGTGATGGTGGACGGGATCTTCGAGCCACGCGATCCCCGCGTCCTGGAGCGCCCGTCCGGTGCGTCGCGCCTGGGTGAGCGTCCAACTCTCCGTCGCGTCGACCATGATCCGTACGTTGGGCCCGACGGCCTCGCGCACGACCTCGACTCGGTGGGCTTGCTGCTCCGGCGTCGACTCTTTCCCGAGCCGCAGCTTGACGGCGCCGAACCCGCTCTCGACGTGGCGCCGCGCGTTTGCCGCCAGCTCTTCGGGAGACAGGCTGTACCAGAGGCCGTCGCTGCCGTAGGCCGGCAACCGATCGCGGAACCCGCCGAGCAGGCGGAAGAGCGGCTGGCCGAGCGTCTTGCCGGCGGCGTCCCACACCGCGACGTCCAGCGGGGCGAGCGCGACGTGCAAGAATCCGCCGGGCCCCACCCAGTCGCCCCGTCGCGCCAATCGATCCCACGCCGCCTCCGGCTCCAGCACGCTCATCCCGATCAGGTGCTGTCCCAGCTCGCGCGCGGCGTGCCCGATGGTCGTCATCAGATCGGGCCGCGGATAGACGACGTAGCCGAACCCCGTCACGCCATCGGACGTCGTGACGCGGGCGAGCACGTGCCAGTTCGCATCCACCGTCCGACCACCCGCCACGTACGCCCGCTCGACCGGCACCCGCAACACGTCCACCGCCACCTGCGTGATCTTCATGAGACCTTTCTCAGTGGTTCGTGGCGACTAGCGAGTGGCGACGAGAGCTTTCTTGGCTCTCACCGGCAGATTGACGCGCACGAACCACTCACGAGGGTACAGGTAGTCTTCGCCTGATTCGTCGACCACTCTGAGGTCGGCCGGCCTGTCCCTGGTCTGTGGCTTGAGGACGCGATAAATCTTGCCCACGATGAGATCCGCCCGGTACTCACCATTGCGGATACACACCGCGAACGTCCCTGGGGTGCGTCGGCGAGTCGTCACGCCAGCCAGTCCAAATTCCTCTTGCGTTTGAAGTAAACGCGGCCGACACCGTGGGCCTCGAACCAGTGCAGCTCGGCGCGCGCGATCGTCCCGTCATCGAACCGAATCGTCGCTTCGCCCGTCATCTTACGCCACCGGCCAGGCCCAAACCGCTCGATCAGGTGTTTCCGAATGTGGACCGACGTTCCGGCAGCGAGGCGCTTGGCATTTCGAATCTCGCCTACGATGATGAACTGCACCGAGCCCCATTGCCCGATGCATCGGGAATTTCGTCAAGTGTGGACGAATTCAGACAAGACGTACTCGGCCGATCAATCCACGCGCCGCAGCCGTGGACCGATGGGTTTCAGCACACGGACTCCGGGCGTGCCGGAGAGGCGGTCGCCGATCGTGGGCGGCATGACGGCCAGGCCGCGGCGCTGGACGCTGCGGTCGAGGCCGACCGCGTCCATCCATGTGACTGACACGCCGTCCGGCAAGGCCGTGGCGCCAGCTGTCTCGATCACGACGAGACGCGCGTCCATTGGGACGTCAGGCGTGTGATCGAGCGCGAAGAGGTTGCGGTCCCAGTTGTTCATCTTCGTCTGCCACTCGCCGGTGTTGGACGGACCCGCCTGGGCCCGGTAGGCGGGACTCGTGAAGACGTCGGCCGACGCGACTTCGTGGAGCGCCACGAACGGCGAGGTTGCGGGATGGATCGCCTCGAAGCGCTGGCTGGCCCGAAAGCCCGGGATCGAGAGCAGGCGATGCTGATGCGACACGTACCAGGCGTCCCACTCGACGCGGCGGGCGGTGTCGAGGAGGTTCATCTCGACCATGTAGATCATGTCGGTAGTCTCCGGATCCCGACCCGGCCGGACGGGTGCGTCCCCGTGAAATCGGATACGATGCTCGGGCGGCCGGGTACGGCCGATATTCTCGACGCCAGGAGCGAGCCATGATTCTCGAGCGTTTCAAGGTTCCGGAGAAGGATCAGGTCTTCGTCGCGGTGGAGCCGTTGCGGCACACGGTCACGCAGATCTTCGAGAAGCTCGGGGTGAGCGCCGAGGACGCGGCGGACGTCGCGGACGTGCTCACGACGGCGGACCTGCGCGGCGTCGAGACCCATGGCGTGTCGAACATGTTGCGCGCGTACGTGCGCGACTACAAGGCCGGCAAGCTCGAGCCCCGCCCGGGCTGGCGCATCGTGCGCCAGTCTCCGGCCACCGCGGTGATCGACGCCGAACGGCGGCTCGGCTGCATCGTCGGACCGAAGGCCATGCGCCTGGCCGTCGACAAGGCCCGCGCGGTCGGCGTCGGAGCCGTGACCGTTTTCAACAGCGGACACTTCGGCGCCATCGGCCACTACGCCATGCAGGCGGCCCAGCAGGACATGGTCGGCGTCTGCTTCACGGGCGCGGGGCTGAGCGTGGTGCCCACGTTCGCGTCCAAGCCGATGCTCGGCACCAACCCGATCGCGATCGCCGCGCCCGCTCGTCACGAGGCGCCGATGCTGTTCGACGCCGCCACCTCGGCGATCGCCGGCAACAAGATCCGCCTGGCCATGCGGATCGGCTCTCCGCTGCTGCCCGGCTGGGTGACCGACAAGGACGGCGAGCCGATCATGGAAGAGAAGCCGGTCTTCAACCGCGACGACTTCTTCCAGGCCCCGCTCGGCGGCAGCCGCGAGCAGGGCTCGCACAAGGGCTACGGCTTCGCGATGATGGCCGAGGTGCTCTCGACCGTGCTGGCCGGCGCGCTGCCGACCATGCTGAACTCGGCGAGCGGATCGAAGACTCACTTCGCGGCGTACAACATCGAAGCCTTCACCGACGTCGAACAGTTCAAGGACACGATGGACGAGATGCTGAAGACGCTGCGCACGGCCAAGCCCGCGCCCGGCCAGGAGCGCGTGCTGTATCCCGGCCTCTCCGAGGCCGAGGAGACCGAGCACCGCCGCGCCCACGGCATTCCCCTTCACAAGGAAGTGATCGAGTGGTTCGGCGAGTGCACGAAGGAGATGAGCCTGCCGGCGCTCGTCATCAAACGGTGAAGACTCCGGACTTTCTCTACGGCACGGCCTGGAAGGAAGACCGCACCCCGGCCCTCACCGAGCTGGCGCTGCGCGCGGGCTTTCGCGGCATCGACACCGCCAACCAGCGGCGGCACTACTTCGAGGCCGGGGTCGGTCAGGGGCTGGCCGCCGCCTACCGCGCCGGCGTGGTCACGCGCGACGAGCTGCTCCTGCAGACCAAGTTCACGTATCAGAACGGGCAGGACCATCGATTGCCGTACGATCCCGCGGCCGACGTCGCGACCCAGGTCGCCCAGTCGATGCGCAGCTCGCTCGAGCACCTCGGGACCGACCACGTCGACAGCTACGTGCTGCACGGACCGGCTTCGGGCTACGGGTGGAGCGACGAGGACGTCGAGGCGTGGGGCGCCATGATCAAGGAGCGCGACGCCGGACACACCCAGCTCCTCGGCGTGAGCAACGTCTCGCTCCGACACCTGCAACAGCTGGAAGCGACGGGCGCCGAGGCGCCCGCGTTCGTCCAGAACCGCTGCTTCG
Organism: Candidatus Acidiferrum sp.; assembly: GCA_035317605.1. Classification (GTDB taxonomy): domain Bacteria; phylum Methylomirabilota; class Methylomirabilia; order Rokubacteriales; family CSP1-6; genus DATHGT01. Next base: position 5,941 of record DATHGT010000398.1, read on the forward strand.
CTCGCGCCGGGTGGGACCGCGGCGTTCGCGCGTATTGTGAGGCGCGCAACGTCGTCTACCAGGGTTTCTCGCTGCTCACCGCCAACCCCGAGGTGCTGCACCATCCGCTCGTCGGCCGCATCGCCGCCCGCTTTCAGGCCACGCCGGCCCAGGTCGTGTTCGCCTTCTCAAGGGCTGTGGGAATGCTCCCGCTGACGGGGACGACCGATCCCGAGCACATGAAGCAAGACCTGGCCAGCCTCGCGCTCACGCTCTCCGCCGACGAGGTGCGCGCGATCGAATCGCTGGCCGGGTAGCGCGGCACCCGCGAACGCATGGCCCGGCTCACCGACTACACGACGTACGCGGACGCGCATCGGCACTTCTCGGGCGCCGGGCTGTGGGAGCTGTTCGACGGGAATCGGCAGTCGCTGAACATCGCTCACGAGTGCGTCGACCGGCACGCGATGACCGGGTGCGCTGCCGTGCGGGTCGCCCACGCCGACGGGCGCGACGAGACGATCACGTTCGCGGAGCTGTCCGAGTGGTCGGCGCGGTTCGCTCACTGGCTGGAGGATCGCGGCGTCGAGCGCGGCGATCGGGTGGCGATCATGCTGGAGCCCTCGCTGGCGTTCTACGCGGCGCTGTTCGGCGCCATCAAGCGCGGGGCGATCGCGGTGCCCCTGTTCACGCTGTTCGGGCCGGACGGCGTACGCCTGCGCGTGGCGGACTGTACTCCGCGCATGCTGATCACGAACCCGGACAAGGCCGAGACGGCGCGCGCGGGCGCCGACGTCGAGGTCGTCGTCGCTGACGAGACGCTACTCGCCTCGCTGGAGAGATATCCCACCGAGTACGCAGCGCGCAGCACGCCCGACGAGCTGGCGGTGTTCCAGTACACGTCGGGGACCACGCGCGAGCTGCCCGCCGCGGTGCGCCACACGCACCGGGCCATCGTGGTGCTGATGGTCGCCGCGCTCTACGGCACCGGCATCCGACCGGGCGAGCGGTTCTTCTGTCCCTCGTCGCCCGCGTGGGGACACGGGCTCTGGCACGGCACGCTGGCGCCGCTGGCCCTCGGCGTGACCACGGGCACGATGGCCGGCAAGTTCGATCCCGTGCGCATGCTGCGGGCGCTGGAGGACTACGAGATCACCACGCTGTCGGCGGCGGCCACGCACTTCCGGATGATCAAGACGTCGGGCGCGGCGGCCCGATATCGTCACGCGATACGCAAGCTGTCGTTTACCGGCGAGCCGATGGACACCGCCACCCGTGCCTTCGTCGAGGACACGTACGGCGTTCCCGTTTGCAGCATGTACGGCACCACCGAAATCGGCGTGATCCTCGCCGATTATCCCGGTGCGGCCGACTACATCGTGAAGCCGGGAGCGCTCGGCAGGCCCGTGCCCGGCGTGCGCGTGGAAGTGCAGCGGCCCGACGGGAGCGCGGCGGCGCCCAACGAGCTCGGAGAGATCAAGGTCTGGCGCCGCGGCGAGTGGTTCCCGACCAAAGACCGCGGCCACGTCGACGAGGACGGCTACGTCTTCCACGCCGGCCGCGCCGACGACGTGATCATCTCGGCGGGGTGGACGATGAGCGCGGTGGAGATCGAGGACGTGCTGCTCGCGCACCCGGACGTGAGCGAGGCCGCGGTCATCGGCGTGGCCGACGAGCTGCGCGGCCAGGTCGTGAAGGCATTCGTGGTGAGCGCGCGCGGCGGCGACGAGGCGTTCGCGCGCGAGCTCCAGGAGTTCACGCGGACCCGGCTGAGCCAGCACGAGTATCCCCGCCAGGTCGCATTCGTGAGCGCGCTGCCGAAGACGCCGGCCGGCAAGATCAACCGCAAGGCGTTGCGCGACGCCGCGGCCGGTGCCGTCGAGCCGACGCATGCCGTCTGAGGCGGCGATGCGATTTCCCAAGATCACCGAGCGCGCACTCGATGATCTGCGCCGGCGCATCGGGGTGAAGATCACCGACACGCTGGAGCCGTGGTGTCATGAAGCCACCCGCGACGCCATCCGCCACTACGCCCACGGCATCGGCGACGACAACCCGCTCTGGTGCGATCCCGACTACGCCGCGCGCACGCGCTGGGGCGGCATCATCGCGCCGCCGAGTTTTCTGTTCGCCACCAGCCGCGTCATCTCCGGGTACGTCGGCGGCCTGCCGGGCGTCCACGCCATGTGGGCCGGCGCCGACTGGACCTGGCGTCGTCCCATTCGGCGCAACGACGCGATCACGACCGAGGCGTGGCTCAAGGAGTTGATCGAGCACCAGACCACCTTCGCGGGACGCTCGATCCAGCAGGTCTACCACGTGGACTTTCACGATCAGCACGGCGACCTGGTGGCGGCGGCGGACAGCTGGTGCTTCCGCACCGATCGCGACCTCGCGCGCGAGGAAGGCACGAAGTACACGGCCCTCAAGGCCAGGCCTGAGAAGCGCTACACCGACGACGAGCTGGCCGACGTGTACCGGCTCTACGCGAACGAAGAGATACGCGGAGCCGTTCCGCGACGCTGGGACGACGTGCGCGAGGGCGAGCGCCTGCCCACCATGGCCAAGGGGCCGATGACGGTCACCGGCTTCATCGCCTACGCCCAGGGCTGGGGCGGCCTCTACATCCGCGCCAACAAGCTCGCGTGGAAGCAGATCCACCGTCACGCCGGACTCGGCATCGCCAACCGCTTCGGCATCCCCGACTGTCCGGAGCGCGTGCACTGGGAGACGGAGTTCGCCACGCGGGTCGGCGCGCCGGGCGCGTACGACTACGGCCCGGAGCGCTGCTCGTGGCTGACTCACCACCTGACCAACTGGATGGGCGACGACGGGTTCCTGCGCCGCGCGCACTGCAAGATCCGCCGCCACAATCCCGAGGGCGACACGCTGAGGATCGACGGCGCGGTCGTGAGAAAATTCGTGGAGGACGGCCGCCATTGCGTGGAGATCGAGCAGGAAGCGCGTAATCAGGACGGCGAGCTGTCGGTGATCGGAGGAGGCGTGGTGGAGCTGCCGAAGCAATGATCGCCGTGCATCCGATCGCGGGCGCCCTCGGCGCCGAGATCTCGGGCGTCGACCTGGCCAAGGATCTCGACGACGAGACCATCATGGCGGTCCGTCGCGCCTGGCTCGAGCACCTCGTGGTCTTCTTCCGCGATCAGGAGCTGACCCCGCAGCAGTTCCTCGATTTCGGCCGTCGCTTCGGCGAGCCGATCGAGTATCCCTTCGTCAGCGGATTGCCGGAAACGCCGGAAGTCATCCCCGTGCTCAAGCTCGAGCACGAGGCGGTGAACTTCGGCGGCATCTGGCACTCGGACACCACGTATCTCGAGCAGCCACCGATGGCCAGCATGCTGATCGGACGCGAGGTGCCGGAGGCCGGTGGCGACACCGAGTTCGCCAGCATGTACATGGCCTACGACACGCTCTCGGACGGGATGAAGCGACTACTCGAGCCGCTGACCGCCGTCAACAGCTCGGCGCTGGCCGACGTGTCGCGGACGCGCGAGGACCGCTTGAAGGACTCCGCGCGCCGCGACGCGGCCAAGCAGTACGTGGCCGAGCATCCGGTGGTCCGCGTGCACCCGGAGACCGGACGCCGGGCCCTCTACGTGAACGTCGCCCACACCGAGCGGTTCTCGGGCATGACCCGCGAGGAGAGCCTGCCGCTGTTGCGCTACCTCTTCGAGCATCAGGTGCGCCCTGAGTTCACCTGCCGCTTCCGCTGGCGCCCGGGCTCGATCGCATTCTGGGACAACCGCTGCGCCCAGCACAACGCGATCAACGACTACCCCGGCCGTCGCCGGCTGATGCACCGCCTCACGCTGGCCGGCGACCAGCCTCGCGGGGCCTGAGGACAGGCCCGCGGGGCCTAACGAGGATCGAGGAACCGGCGCAGCTCGGCGACGAGGCCGCGCGGGTTGTCGCCCTGCACGGTGTGCCCGGCGTCCTCCACGCGCACCCACGATCCGCGCGGGAGCGCCTTCGCCAGCTTCTCCGCGTCCTCGTCGTGGAAGACGTCGCTGCGCCCGCCGCGGACGACCAGCGTCGGACACGTGATGCGCGCGACCTCGTCCCAGAGGCCCTGGCGGCGCCGCGCCCATTCCTCGGCGTCGAACTTGGCGCGATGCCGGCGGTCGTGCTTCCACGTGAGCTTGCCGTCGGGCATCCGGCGCAGGTTGTGCTGGAGGCTGCGGCGGAGCAGCTTGGGATCGCGTCGGGGGTTGAAGGACAGCGCGCGCTCGATGACCTCGTCGATGGACGCGAACTCCGCGGGCGCGGCGACGAACTCCTGGATCCGCCGGGCGCCCTCCTCCCGTCCCTCCGGGCCGGAGTCGACGATGACCAGCGCCGAGAGCCGCGCCGCGTGGCGGCCGGCGTAAGCGATCGCGGTGAGACCGCCGAGCGACATGCCGACGAGCCCGAGCCCGTCGAGACCGAGATGGTCGACGAGCGCTTCGACGTCTCCGCTGTGCGCCGCGATGGCGTAGTCCATCTCCGGCGACCACTCGCTGTCGCCGTGACCGCGCAGGTCGAGCGCCAGGCACCGATAGTCCGCCCGCAGGGCCAGACACACGAGGTCCCACGTGTGCGCGGTGAGTCCGCCGCCGTGGAGGAACAACAGCGGCTTCTTGCCGGCCGTGCCCCAGTCGAGGTAGCGAAAGCGCATCCGCCCGAGCACGACCTGGTGCTCGTCGGGAACGATCAGCGTGGGCAGGGTCATGCCGGCGATGGCCGAGGCGTCGCGCAGGTGCTCGAGATACTCGGGTGACGCGAGGAATGACGATGGCATGTCAGGCCGCCGTCACGCCGCCGTCGACCGGCAGCGCGGCACCCGTGACGAACGACGCCTCGTCGGAGAGCAAGAACAGCGCGGCATTGGCGATCTCCTCGGGCCGCCCGGTGCGGCCGAGCGGGACGGCGCCGGCGCCGCGCTTGCGCACCAGCTCCTCCGGATCCATTCCCGCGGTGGACTTCTGATCGGGGCGCGCCACGAACACGCGCAGCATCGGCGTGTCGATGGGCCCGGGACACACGGCGTTGACGCGGATGCCCTCGCGAGCCAGCCGGACGGCCAGGCTCTTGACGAACCCCACCACCCCGAACTTGCACATGGAATACACGGGACTATAGGCCGAGCCCTGGAGTCCCGAAGTCGACGCGGTGAACAGCAGGCTGCCGCCTCCGCGCGCGCGGAGCTCGGGGATCGCCGCCTCGGTCGTGAGCAGGACCGTGCGCAGGTTGAGATCGATGGCCAGATCGAACGCGCCCATGTCGATGCCCTCGACCGCGGCCGGCCCGGGATGTCCGACGTGGTTCCACACGAAGTCGAGTCCCTTGAAGTGGGTGACGGCGTCCCACACGATGCGCCGCGAGTCCTCGTCCTTGGTGAGGTCGGCGGTGATCCCGACGGCGGTCCCGCCCGCTCCCGTGATCTCCGAGACCACGCGCTTCACGCCGTCGCTGTCGACGTCCACCACCGCGACCCGCGCGCCCTCGCGCGCGAAGCGCAAGGCGCCGGCCCGCCCCATGCCCGACGCCGCCGCGGTCACGATCCCGATCTTCCCCGCCAGTCGCATGGCCAGAAGAGTCGCCTCCAGTGGCCGCCTTGTCAATCTCCGGGGCATGATAGAGAGATGAGCCATGGCATACGCGACGTCGCGATCACGCGGCGGGCACTGCTCGGACTGATGATGACGGCGGCGGCGCGGCCCGCTCGCGGCGAGGAGCCCTCGATGCTGCAGCGCCCGATTCCGTCCAGCGGCGAAAGCATCCCGGCGGTCGGCCTCGGCACGTGGCGCACGTTCGACGTCGGCGCCTCCAGGGCCGAGCGCGATCCCCTCGAGGACGTGCTGGGACGCTTCGCCGCGCTCGGAGGGCGCGTGGTCGATTCCTCGCCGATGTACGGCACCGCCGAGTCGGTCGTCGGCGACCTCGCGGCCGAGCTCGGGATCGCCGACAAGCTCTTCCTCGCCACCAAGGTGTGGACGAGCGGCCGCGACGCCGGCATCGCCCAGATGGAAGCGTCGCTGCGCCGGTTCCGCGCCCGCCGGCTTGACCTCATGCAGATCCACAACCTGCTCGACTGGCGCACGCATCTGGCCACGCTCCGGACGTGGAAAGAGGCCGGGCGCATTCGCTATCTCGGCGTCACGCACTACACGTCGAGCGCCTACGACGAGCTGGAGCGCGTGCTGCGGGCCGAGCCGCTCGATTTCGTGCAGGTGAACTATTCGCTCGGCGAGCGCGAGGCCGAACGGCGAATCCTGCCCCTCGCGCGCGAGCGGGGTATCGCGGTGCTGGTGAATCGCCCGTTCTCTGAGGGCGGGCTGTTCCAGCGCGTCCGGGGCCGAGCGCTGCCGGCGTGGGCGGCCGAGTTCGACTGCGCGAGCTGGGCCCAGTTCTTTCTCAAGTGGATCCTCGCGCATCCGGCCGTCACGTGCGCGATCCCCGGGACGAGCCGGCCGGAGCACCTCGTGGACAACATCGCCGCGGGTCGCGGCCGTCTCCCGGACGCGGCGACGCGCGAGCGCATGACCGCGCTGGTTCATTGAGATGGGGGGGCCCCTACGGCTCCCCCCATACCCCCCCGACGCGCAGCCCCCGTCCTCATCGCTGCCCCCTACGGCTCCCCCATCCCTCCCCGACGCGCAGCCCCCGTCCTCATCGCTGCCCCTACGGCT